>CAZSWR010000007.1:0-61076 GCA_964610885.1 uncultured Hyphomicrobiales bacterium
TTGAGTTCGTATTTTTTTGAATTTTGATATCCATATTGCACCCTAATTTATATTTAAATTCACTGCGGTTCGCCCGCCAAGTGATTATAATCTCACGATTGTTCCATACCCTTTGAACTTCATTAAAACTCGTAAGTTGCGTTCAAATCGCGAGGTATTGATTTCAATTGTTCAACTTCTTTTTTGACTTCTTCGGTCATTTTTCCGTATTTTTCCATGAAGCGGCCGGCCTCCTGATAATCGCCTTTGGCCTGGATGGTGAGGATTTTTTTAGCAAGTTCGCCGACTTTGTCGAAGAAAATGGCTTCGTTGATGGACAGTTTGCCTTTTGCATCCTTGACGATGGCTCCGACCTCGCGGAGGTAGTTCAGCTGGATCATGTTTGCAGCGCCGTGGGCGTCTTCTGCTCCGAAGCGGATCGAACGGTACAGGCCGGCTAAGTATGTTGCCATAGCTTTTTTGGCTCCATCGCCTTTCAGCACACCCTTTTCGATCAGGTGTTTGTGGTTGTACATCGAAAGGATGTCTGCTTTGGCCTCTTCGATGCAAGAATATTTCTCTTGGAGTGCCTTGCGGACTGTCAGTTGGTCATTGCCAAAAACGTAGTCGCGGCCGAGCGTGTGGGACACTTCGTGGAGGGACACGAACGACGTGAAGGAGTATTTATCGACGAATTTAACCCAATCGGGGGAAAGGAGCGCTTTGGCGACCGGTACGACAATTTTGTCGAACTTGGCTTCCATCAGGTTCTTGTACATATTGTTTTTGCCACCCTTGGCTTCGCGCACTTTGGGGTCGTTCGGGAGCGATGCGGCAATGGTTTTAACGCCATTATTGCAGTCGCCGCCGAAGAAGGCAACGTTCACGATATTGATTTGGCTTCCGTCCATCGAACCGGCTTTCTTGCGAAGGTACTGAGGTTCGGTGGGCAGATTGGCCTCGAAGTAGTCGATAAGCGATTTAAACTGTTCGAATTGCTGGGTGGCAGCCGAATCTTTGATCATCACGACGGCTTCGTAAGCTGTTTTGTAGTTGAAGATTGCGTCTTCGTAGTTTTCTATCGGGCCGATAACGAAATCGATTTTGCTGTCTTTCATGTCCATCCAGAGCATATCGCTATCGAAGTATTCATCGGATTCGATTGCTTTGGCGCGGGCGGTCAGGTATGCCTTGAAGGCAGCATCGTCGGCGAGTTCGGCAGCTTCGCGGATCAAGCGGGCCAATTCCTTGGTTTCGGGATATGCCACGTGGTAAGGAACCGCGACCAAGTCTTTGCCTTGCCTTTTGACGATGGTGTATTGGCTTTCGAGGTCATCTTTTTTTGTAGGATTGGCCTTGACGTAGCCTTCGAATTCCTCTTTGGTCATGTCTATCGGATAGAAGTTCCCGACGGGAAGGCGGAATTTGGCTCCCGGGCCGACGAATCTTTCGTTATCGTTGAGGATGTCGTACGGGCCATAGTTGAGCATAAGGAATTTGTATTGCAGTTCGACGAGCTTCATATCGATGTCGTTGTTTTTCTTGGCAAGGATTTTCTGAAGGCTGTCGCGGATGGCGATTGCATCGTGCGAAGTCTGTTGCCAGAAAATTCTGTCGGCAATGTGGCCGGCCTGGCAGAGTTTTTTAACCAATTTCTTTTCTCTTTCGGTCAGGCCTTTCATTGGGGCCGAGATACGTACGGGAGCGAAGGATTTCACCTTTGCGTCGAGGTCTTTGCGAATCGATTCGTTTGCTTTGAAACGTTCGTTCTGAGCAGCCTGGAATTCTTTGTTAGCTTGTTTGATAGAATCTCTATACTTTGCAGCTTCTTCCTTCGTCATTTGAGGCTTCGAATTGGATTTGGCTTTGATTTCGGCGCGTTTGGCCTCGGCAGCTTTCTTTATTGCTTCCATTTTTTCTTTGTTTTGTTGGCCCTTTGTGTACGGCGTGGTCTGTGCGAAAGCCACAGTACCGGCGAAAAGAACCATTAATGAGATAGAAACCAATTTTTTCATTTTATTTCTTAACCTCTTTCTATAATTAGTATAAATTTCAAAAGCAATTTAATGAAATTGTTTCAATTTGCAATATCAAATTAATCCTTCCAGCACCGTCAAAATGAAAAAAGTTTTTAACAGAATAATATATTATTATATAGAATGTACAATAATATATATTTATTCTTACAATTTTAATATTGAATATTAAGAAGATAGAGTTGCTTAGCATATAATTACTGTGGTGTTTAGCCTGGATTATTTAAACCTGATCGCCCGAATTGGTGTGATGCCCGTGGAAACCAAGGCCGGGACCAACGTGGCGATGAATCCCAAAAGAGTGGAACACGATAGCACTATCAAATAATGCATGCCCACAATCCGAACTGGCAATTCGTCCAAGAAATATACCTCGCCCTTCAGGCTGATGATCCCGAATTGGGACTGCAAAATGCAGAACAAAAGCGCCACCGCGCAGCCCACTACCGAACCCCAAAATGCAAGCGCCGTGCCCTTGAATATGAATACCGAAACGACTGCTCGGCTCTTCATTCCCAATGCACGCAAAATGCCAATCGTGTGCGTCTTCTCGACGATCGTCAGCAGCAGCGATGTGATAATATTCAGCACTGCAACCAAACTAATCAGTCCCAGCACAATCGGAATCGGTTTTTTCTGCAAATCGATCCAAGCGAACATAGAGCCGTTTTGCTCCTGCATCGAAAGCGCAAAGAACGGATAGCCCAGCGTTTCGGTCATCGACCGGGCCAAATGCGGCGCGGCCATCGGGTCGCGGACGTATATCTCGTATCCTGTTACGGAATTGGCCTCGAGGCGGAAGAGCTTTGTCGCCGTGGCGATATCGCAAAAAGCCACCACATCGTCATATTTGGCCATTCCGGTTTCGTAGATTCCGCTCACCGCGAACCTCGTGGCGTCCGGCGAAAGCCCTTGGTCGGATTCGCTCACGGTGAAAACAGTTACTTTCGCGCCTGTATCGAGTTTCATTTTGTCGGCGAGCCTCCGGCTGATGATAATACCTTTCGTATCGGCGCCGAAGTCGAAGTTGCTGGCGACCATCCTCTCGCGGACGCCCGAGCGGAACGATTCGCGATCCACGCCGCGAAGCACTATGCCTTCGGTAGTGGTCGGCGATTTGATTAAGCATTCCTTTTCGGCGAGCGGAGAAATGGAAGTGATTTCGGGGTATTTAGCCGGGAGCACCTTCATCACATTGTCCTTCTCTGGCAGCGGCAATCGGTCGGAACCGCCCAGGCTTATGTGCGACGTGAAACGAGCGGCGTTTTCGTGCAGTTCGTAATCGAAGCCCTCGAGCACCGACAAAGAAATAATAAGTGCCATGCTGCCGAGCATGACACTTATGAATGCGACCAAACGGGCAAAACCAATATAGTTACTATTGCCCGCCCCACGTGATATTTTTTTCGATACTAACCTACTTAAGCCAAGATTCATGTTGCCAATCAGTAATAATCATAATTTTTTTACTCATCGAAGCATTCACAGACTCGACTAAGAGCGGAATTTGTTTGTCATCATTAATTTACCGAAAGTCTGTGTCCTGCGCTCGGAAGGCCGCCGGACTAAAGCTTCAACTCGGCAACATTGGTTTGGAATTATTTCGTTGATTTCCGAATCTTGCCGCTACCAACTGATTTCGCCGAGAAATCTGTCGGACTGCCTTTGTATTCGACGTCGCCCGAACCCATGATGGAGATATACAGTTCCTTTTCGGCGGCCACGAACGAATTGCCGGAACCCATGATTTCGACCTTTGTGGCTCTCGATTCCAAGTCAAAACAATTTGCATTGCCCGAACCGGTGATTTCCACGTAGTTTTTGTCAGTTTTCCCTTTGATCATAACGTTGCCGGAACCTGCGATTTCGACTTTAATGTTATTAGCCTCAATCGAATTGAAATTGATATCGCCGGAGCCATTGATGCCGAAGTGGACATTGTCCCCTTTGAAATTCCCGACAGCATTAATAAATCCGGAACCGTTCATCAGGAAAGTTGTGGCATCTTTGATCTGGAGTTTGACCCTCAGGGCGGTGGGGCGTATGTTTTCTTTGGACGTGATCGAGAGCTTGCCACCGAAGAGGCGAGTCTCGATGAGCGGCAGTATGTCGTCGTCGGTTTCGATTTCCACTTTGTCCGAAGTGCCCTCGGTGATAGTAATATCGGCCGAACACTCGCACATGACGCCGTTCATCACACCGATGGTGCGTTCTTCCTTTTTCAAATTGCCGGAGCCGGACTGCATGATGCTATTGGCACACGACGTGAGCGCAAACGCAAACAGTAATGACAAACAAAGAACGATTTTTTTCATAAATACTCCGATTGGCAAAATTACAAAATATGTTTATATTCACTTACAGTTAATACGCAGGCGATTGAAAAAAGTTCGTTAGGATTTGCAAAGCTTTGATATAGAAATGCTTTCGTGAATTTCTGCCCAAACAGTGGGTTAGGATCCTGCCAGAAATAGTATTGATCAGCCATGGGGCTGTCTCAAAAGCCCGAAAAACTGTAGTTTTGTCATGTTGAACGAAGTGAAACATCCATATATTACAATGACTTATGAGTGGCTATGGATTCTTCACTTCGTTCAGAATGACTTTTTTGAGACAGCCCCTTCGATACAAGCCACATCTCCAATATTATCAATGTATTTGCACATAACGTTCTTTAGCCCCCTTAGAAAAATGGGGTTGGGTGATTTCTCGATATTTCAATGACTTATCGCGATGTGTGCAATGGGGCAAGCCCCATTGTGGCTTATCAAAGACTTACACGGAATCCGACACCCAATACCCTATACCCTATACCCTATACCCCGTGCTTCCATATTTCTTGTCTTTTTCAAAAGGCTGCTAGGCCGAACAAATACTATCCACGCGCCCGATACGAAGCAAACGGGCGAAAGCGAAAATTCATAAGCACGAAATTCCTGATTTTTTATTAATTTAGAAATTAGGATTGTTTGTAATTGGAAATTTGGACTTTGAGTATGTTTAGTGTCGAAGAATTTGCTAAGGGAAACGATATATTCGTCGTGGCGCACAGGGGCGCTTCGGGCAGCGCACCCGAAAATACTCTTACGTCGTTCCGCCGGGCCATTGCCTCCGGCGTCAGAATGATCGAAATCGATTGCCATTTCACCACCGACGGCCGCGTCGCTGTCCTGCACGACCTGGACCGCGTCCAGCAATTCCTTTCGACCGACAGGACTGAGTTCTCGTTCGAGGAGCTTTCGCGTGTCGATGCCGGCGGTTGGTTCAGCGACGAATTCCGTGGCGAAAAAATTCCATCGCTCGACGAAGTGCTCGACCTCGTCATGGACCGCGCCTTCCTCAATATCGAAATCAAGGTCAATAACTTGGCCTCCGATATGCAAAAAATTGACAACCTTACGAAGCTGATCATCGACAAAAAAATGGACGACCAAGTATTGCTCAGCTCGTTCCAACACGAACTAATTCAAAGGATCAAACACGAGCACCCCAGCCTCCACACCGGAGCCATCAAAATTCCCGGCGACGAACGTTTGCCCTCCGAAATCGCAAAATCGACCGGCTGCTCGGCCTTCGTTTGCGACATCGAAGAGATTAACCAAGAGATTTCGGACGACGCCGAACGCAATGGCATCATCGTCGGAGTCTATTCGATCGATACGCCTGAGCAACTCGACTTTATACTGAAATTTAAAGTGCAGGCTCTCGCCACTAATTTCCCTGAGCTGATTCTTCAAGAATTGAAAAAACGTGGCATCTGAAAAGAAACCATTCTGCGCTCGGTTTGGCCAGATTCCTGGCATGGGTAAGCATTTTTAAAATGAATAGTATTAGATGCAACGAGACTCGATGCGGTTGTTTAGTGTTGAAATTTTTTTTGTATAATATTTAGCTGACAAAGAAATTGACTCAAAGTTCTCAGAAAAGCAAGATTAAATCTCTGGCCGGCGACACGGCGATATATGGCACCTTTACGATTCTCGGCCGGTTCCTAACCTTCCTGCTGACTCCTTTCTATACGAACTATATGAACATGAGCGAGAATGCGGACATCATCCAGATTTTCGCCGTGTTGGCCTTTGTCAACGTCGTCAATTGCTTCGGCATGGAAGCAGCCTTCTTTCGATTCAACCGAAAGGACGACCCAGCCACCACACGGAAAGTATTCTCACACGCCTATATAATAATAGCTGCGATTGCGTTCGCCACCTCGGCCCTCGGTTTCGTGTTTGCCGAGGAAATCGCGCCTGCGTTCACGTCCATGGAACGGGGCGCCGACCTGATGCGCCTGATCTGCATTATTCCGTTTTTGGACGCCTTGGTAATCGTCCCATACGCACTATTGCGCTCCACTCGCCGCGCAAAGAAGTTTGCCTCGACAAGGTTTTTCGTGATTGTATGTTCAGTCGCGCTTAATATTTTCTTCGTGGTTGGGCTGCGCGCAGGCTCTTTCGGCGTCATCTGGGCGCAATTGCTGGCAAATCTGATTTGCGTCGTCGTGCTGTTCCCCGAGCTTAAGCAATATTTGGAATGGAAATTCGACAAGCAACTGGCCAAGGAAATGCTGCGTTTCGGCGCACCAACTGTCCCGGCCAACGTCTCGGCAATAGTTATGCAGCTGGCCGACCGCCCAATTCTCAAAGCATTTGCCAACGACGAGCAGATGGCCATTTACGGCGTAAATCGGCGGCTTGCCATCCCGATGATGCTCTTTGTGGCAGTCTTCGAGTACGCCTGGAAGCCGTTCTACCTTTCCAATTTCGAAGAAGAGGGCGCCAAGCAGCTATACGCCAGAGTGCTTTCGTATTTCACGCTCGTCAGTGCTGTTGTGTTTCTCGGCTCTTCGTTCTTCATGGAATACGTGGTCAGGATACCGTTTTTCGGAGGTAAGCACTTGATTCAGCAGGACTATTGGTCCGGGCTGGGCGTGGTGCCGATCATCCTTGCGGGATATTACTTCAATGGCGTCTATACGAACGTTTCGGCCGGGTTCCACATCACGAAGCGGACAGAATTCTTTCCGCTATCGATTGGCATCGCTGCCATAGTGAACTTGGCAATAAACATATTTCTTGTGCCGGTTTTTGGGTATCCGGCGTCGGCGTGGGCCGCGCTAATTGCATACGTAATAGCTGCCGGAATGCTGCTCTACCACCAACGAAAGATCTATCCGATTGAATACGAATGGAAGAGATTGGGCCTGCTGATCGCCATAACGACAATAGTATATTTAGTTACGGATTACGCGACCATGGGAATGGAATTGTGGCTGAAATTCTTCGCGCGCATGGCGGCCTGTTGCGCATTTGTGGCACTGCTTTTCATCACCAAATTTTTCTCGATTGGCGAAATGCAAAGCCTGCGAGGAATGGTCAGAAGGAAGAAATAAGTGGCGGTTCTATGAGATTTGAGCGTTGGATTTTGAATAGAATCATCTTATTAGTATTATTTAGGATGTATGTTGCTATCGTTTTAGATGGGTCGAGTTATTTGAATTTTTAAACCTCCCCTCCAGTCCCCTCCTTGCCAAGGAGGGGATGAGAAAACCTTTGCGAAGCGAAGGGTTTCTGGGGTGGTTAGGAATAAATAAACACAAGATGAATGTTTCCAGATTCAACTGATACTGTCTTTATAGGCGTATCGTAATCTACCCACACAAAGCGTTTTAGAGTCGAAGATAATAGATTTGTCATAAAATATAATTTTATTGAAAATGAAAACAAAATTACTCGCTTTGTTGCTAATTGCTTTCGCAGCGACGCTTCCCGCAGCTGCTTTCGAGAACCTGCTTTTCCGGCCGCTCGTGGCGAACACTTTCGAGCCGCGCGTGGGGTGCTCGTACCGCGAATCCGACGAGAAAGTGCGCTTGGACATCGGCGCATCGATCGATTTGGCCGAGTTCAAGATTGGCAGCGATTTGATGCGAATCGGTGGCGATTTCTTCACGTACACAAGGCTTCGCACCGCTGGCAACATGAAATTCCCGGTGGAAACTTCCGATTATTATTTTGGTTTGAATGCCAGTTCGCGCTTCAAATTCTTGGATCGGGACTTCACGGCGCGGCTTCGCGTGGCGCATATTTCGTCGCACGTAGTCGATGGGCTGGCCAACGATACAATTCTCACGCGCATGCCATTTGTTTACAGCCGCGAATTCGTCGATGCGGCCCTTGCAACTGAATTCGGGCCAGTCCGGCCGTATATTGGGCTTTGCTACGTTTTTTCGACCAAGCCGAAGGACCCGGAACCGATCGTATTGCAGTTGGGCGCGGACGTGGACTATCCTCTGTCGTTTGCCAATTGGGTGCACGTCTCTGCGGGCTACGACTTCAAACTTCCCGGTATCGACGGCGTCTATGCTGGCGTGAATACTGCTCAGCTTGGCCTGCTCTTCAAGACCAGCGCCCACACGGGCATCTTTGCCGGCGCCTACCTGTTCGACGGCCGCAGCATCCACGGTATGTTCTACCGCGAACGCGATTCCTATGGCGGCTTCGGATTCCAATTGGTTATTGATTAACCGGACATTATCAAGCAAAGCCGGAACGAATGCTGAATGAATGGGATATTATTAGAAACTGGCATTACCAATCCGAATGGTAGCGCCAGTTTATTCATATATATCAGCTGCTTACATCATTCCAGAAACTAATTGAAAAAAGATGAGATTCCCGCCTACGCGGGATTGACATAAGCAGTTATTACAACTTGAAAACGATATTACACTCGAATTCTCAACAAGAAGTATGTCCGAAGGGCTGGGTGGATTTTATATTGCGCGCCGTTGTTGCTCCCAGGTGTGAAATGATCAAATCATTTTGCAGACGGTTTCCTGTGCGCTTTTACGAGCAAATACAAGCCCCACACAGCAATCAGGGCGATAATGACGAATAGAATTACTCTTCCGTATTCGCTGACGTAATCGCTGGCCAATTCCCAGTTGTGGCCGAATTCCACACCGAGCAAAAGTATGAAAGAGTTCCAAACAAGTGAGCTGATAACGGATAGCACGACAGTACGCGCGAAACGCAGGTGCGAAATCCCGGCAAAAAACGAAATGACGGCCCTCGTGCCCGAGAGGAAGCGGTTGGCGACGATAAGCCAGTAGCCGTATTTTTTGAACCAATCCTCCGGCTTTCGCAGTGTCTCCTCGGACAGGAATTTTATGCGATTCGTTTCGATTACTTTGTTCCCAAACAGCTTCCCAAGCCAAAACATTAAAATGAAACCAAGAGTGGACCCAATAGTGGAGGCCACAAGCATAGTAAAGAAATCAACTTTCCCGATGCCGACAAGCGTCCCAAGCACCAGAAGCATTGTATCCCCGGGAATCGGTGGAAATACATTTTCAGTAAAATTTACAAGCAATGCCAAAAACAGAATCCCAAGGACAGGAACCTCGGGACTCATTATAAACTCGACAAATTGCTCGATCATAGTTTTCTCCAGTACATGTACATGTTCACCAAGGTAGCGGCGCTCATGATCAATCCGGCGATCGCTGACCAAGACTGCCATTCCATTCCCGGTGCGTCTTCGACCGGACGTGGGACGTAAATATCATCGCCTGGGACAACTTCGATGTCGTCATCGCCTTCGACCCACACGCGGGTGCGCCCACGAATGATCCTGGCTTTGCTTTTCTTGGCGTTTGCCGCGAAACCGCCAGCCTTCTCGATGTACCAATTCATGTTTTTGCCTTTCTCGTAGGATACGAATCCCGGAGAATTGACTTGCCCATAGATATATATTCCGTTTGGCGTTTTCGGCACCACGATGAAGTCGCCATCTTCGAGTATTACGTTGTCCAACTCGGAATTGTTACTGAAAGCTTTAGAAAAATCGCACGAAACCTGGTTCGAACGATATGTTTCGTCGTAGACAAAACGAGTGGTATCGATCCATTTCGATGTGGAATAAATATAGTTCTGCATGGGTACGTTGCCATTTTTCGCTTCTGCGCGAGATCTGACTATGTATGCCAAATCGAGCGAGGCCTCGGGAGTGAAACCACCAGCCTGTTCGATAACTTGTTTAAGCCGAGTTTTCCCTTTTTCGATAACGACCGAGCAGGGATACTTAACGCATCCGCTAACGGACACCACGCCATTTTGCGAGCTTGAAGTGTTCGGTATCTGGCCGACGATGATAACATCTCCATTTTCGAGATCTGGATTAGTGCCAACGATTGAGCCGTCATCATTTGCGGTGAGTTTAATTTTTGAATTATCCATTCGGACCAGGTAGATGTTGTCTTTATCAGCCAATTCGGTCAGTCCGTTGCCTGATTTGAGCAGAAGTTCTGCCTTGTCCCCGCGTTTGAAGGGCAACACAGTGGAGGAAATGACTGCGCCGGAAACGGAAACCTTGGGGAAGTCCACTGGCGTGGGGGCAATGAAGATTTCATCTCCTTCGCAAATGAAAGGGTCGCTTTTCGAGTCGCCGCTGTATTGCGCCCGAAGCAAATCCGCACGAACGATCGAGCCATTCATTTTTTTGATCGAAATATTTCTGCGGTAATACGGCGTCGGGACGCCGGTTGTATTGTTGTAATGATTGGCGTAACCGGATCCGGCATAGGTGATATCGCCGTTGGACCTCGGGCCGGCCGAGGGATAGTTCTTTCTGTTAGCATCTTTTTCTTTTTCAATCAGTTTCAGCACTGTACTGATCCGGCAAGAGGCGGGGAAGGAATACGTACCGCTGAATGAAGAATTGCCGGTGAGAGTTACAATCACCGTCCGGGGCAATGCAAGGCCAACGAAAACGGTAGCTTCGGAATTGGTGCCACTGATTCTGTCGATTATTATTTTTCTGGCCTGAGCCAAGGTAAGGCCGCTAAGGTTAATTTCGCCAATTCTCGGGATTTGGACAGTGTTCTCGGGACTGACGACGACGCTCTGGCCGCCTTGGGCCGATACGAAGAGATTCTGAATCGACAGCACATCCCCAGGGCCAATGAAGTACACCTCCGGATCGACAATATTTCCAACAGGCAAGGCATCCTGTTTCAGATTCCCTTGCAATCCGGATTTCATTTCTTCGAATAGCAAAGCATCGCCCGAAAGACTTGTTTTGGTCTGTCCGAGGGCAGCAGCGCACGCAACTACAACCAGTATTAAAGCTAACCTGAAGGCTCTTATCATAAAATTCCTTATTGTGATTGGAAAAAGAACGATATACTACAACAAAATTTCTTTAATAATTTCTGCGATTCGTTCGGAAGCGTGGCCGTCCCACATTGGCGGGCAGATGCCATTTTTCCTTGGGGACTCGAAAAGCGAACGCACGGCTGCGATTATCGAACCGGGTTTGGGGCAAATCAATTGATTAGTTCCCATTTCGATCGTAGATGGCCTTTCCGTCGTGGTACGGATCGTCAGGCAATCGATGCCGAGCGCTGTGGTTTCCTCTTGGATACCGCCGGAATCGGTTAGGACGTAGTCCGCTTCGGACATCAGCGAAAGGAAATCGATATAACCGAGCGGGTCGCACAGAATCAGGTCTGGAATCGAATCGGCCAGCTCTTTCAGCCCGAACAGTTCAATATTCTTCCTTGTCCGCGGGTGCACCGGGAAAACTAATTTCCGATAAATTGAAATTTCGCGGAAGACCTCGAGAAGGCTTTTCAATTGGACGGGGTCGTCCACGTTGCTTGGCCTGTGCACAGTCATCAGCGCGTAGCTTTTCGGTTCGAGGTCTAATCGCTGCCACACCTTTGCAGCTCGGGCTTTTTCGATTGCGTAGTGTTGCGAATCGATCATCGTATTTCCCACGAAAAAGATATTCTCCTTGGGGAAGGAGGCCGCGAGCAAATGGTCTTCGCCACTTTTTTCGGTAACGAAGCAATAGTCGCAAATAGCATCTGTGGCGATTCGGTTAATCTCTTCGGGCATCGAGCGGTCGCCACTACGTAGGCCAGATTCAATGTGGCCGGTTTTAATTCCGAGTTTGACCGAAACCAAAGCGCACGCAATCGTTGAATTGACGTCGCCGGCGACGAGAACCAGGTCCGGTTTCTCTTCGAGGCACACTTTCTCGAATTCGGTGATGATCTTGGCCGTTTGTACGGCATGGCTTCCGGAGCCTGCGCCCAGGAAATAGGCAGGTTCGGGCATATTCAGGTCTTGGAAGAAGGCATCGGACATTTTGAAATCGTAATGTTGGCCAGTATGGACGATCAAATGCCTAATCGACGAAGAGTAACGGCCCAATGCACGAGCGATTGGCGCCACCTTCATGAAATTCGGGCGGGCGCCAACGACGGAGATTACTGTTTTCATTTTCCGTCTCCGAGCAAAACAATATTCTCGCGGTCTTCAATGTGTTTCAGTGCATTTCGCGTATCGATGACCACTTTGGATTCTTGCGCGACAAGCTCGAAATCGAAGACTGAGTGATCGGTCGTGATGACGACAACGTCGTAACTATTTAGTATTTCTTTGCTCAGCTTGGGCAGGCTGGACAGACGTTCATTTTTGATTTTTATCTGCGGAATGTATGGATCGATGTAGTCAATGTTCTCGATACCTTCGCCGGCGAGCAGTTCTGCCACTTTGAGCGCGGGCGAATGGCGCAAATCGTTCACATCCTTTTTGAATGCCATTCCGAGGAGCAGCACTTTGGCTTGGGTCATCACGATTGGCTGCTTGGCAATTTCTTTTATAACCATGTTACGGACGTAGAAAGGCATGTCTTCGTTGATTTCGGCGGCCAGAGTGATGAAGTTGGTTACGAAATCGTATTCGCGAGCCATCCACGCCAGATAGTACGGATCGATCAGGATGCAATGCCCGCCGATTCCAGGGCCGGGATAGAAAGGCATGAAACCGAAAGGCTTCGTGGAGGCGGCCGAGACAACTTCCCAGATATTCACGCCGATGCGGTCGCAAAGCTGCGCCATTTCGTTGACAAGCGCAATATTCACGCTTCGGAATATATTCTCCAAGAGTTTTTCCATTTCGGCGATGGCGGGCGAGGACACCTCGATCACCTTTTCGATGGCAATTGAAGTAACGGCAGCAGCAAGTTTTGTCGATGGGACATCAATACCGCCGACCACGATCGGAGTGTTCCGAGTGTTCCAATGCTTGTTGCCCGGGTCAATCCTTTCGGGCGAAAACGCTAAGAAGAAGTCCTCTCCGACCTTTTTGCCGGAGCGGGCAAGTATGGGAAGCACGTATTTCTCGGTTGTGCCGGGGAAGGTGGTGCTTTTCAGGATAATAACTTGTTTATCTTTCATGTTTTGGGCCAACTGCTCGGCGGCCTGTTCGATGAACGATATGTCCGGCTCTTTGTTCGGGGTGAACGGAGTGGGGACGCAAATGAAAACGGCATCGCATTCGCCGAGTTTGGCGAAATCGAGCGTTGCGCGAAGGGCGCCCGAAGTGCAGAGCTTGCCCACATGCGCCGAATCCAAATCTTCGATATAATTTTTACCGGAATTTAGAGCAGTTACTTTCTTTTCATCAACTTCGAATCCAAAAGTGGGGACACCCTGTTCGGCGAATTCGACCGCTAAGGGCAGTCCGACGTATCCAAGCCCAATCACGCCGACAGTTATACGGCGAGATTTGATACTTGCTAATATTTCTTGAATTTCAGGTTTTAGTGCTGTTTCTGTCATAATTGCCAATCGCAATTTTGTAACTAAATACTACATTGCAAAATTAAAAATAATAGTCGAGATATTTCAATTATCTTTTTGTAACTGATTTATTTGTCTGTTGCGGGCGGAAGAGGGGATGGAATTACCCGAAAATCTTTTGGCGGGAGTGAGGGCGAGGTTACCTCGCCCCTACAATGTTTGCTATACACGCCTTCGTCGTGCGTATTCAAAAATTGCAAAACAAAAACGAAAAACTTGGTCAGGCTTTTAGCCTAATTATTGATCTGTTTATTACAACATGAAAGAGACCGTTTTCTTTAGCTCGGCGATGGTAGGGGCGAGGTGACCTCGCCCTCACTCCCGCCAAACAATAATAGTACGAATTTATCTAACCACAACGAAGCTGACTGTGCGGCTCTTGCCGCCATTCCTCAATGCGGCGAAATAGGCACCGGCGGGCAATTCAGGCAGGCGGACATATTGCTGGCCGGCTTGCGTGGTTGTGCTAAAAACGCATTCGCCAAGCGAGGAATACAGAGCAATGTCCGTTGGCATTTGGCCGTCGCGAAGCACCAATGTATTGGCCGAAGAGGAATAGTATGCTATGGTTTCAACGCTATTGTTGTCTTCCACGCCGAGTGGGTCGGGTATACAAGTTAACTCTATATCGTCAATTGCCAGGCGCGAGCGTTTTCCGGTTTCGCCGTCGTTGTAGAAATACTTCCAACGCAAAAGTAATAATTTCACACCATCATTATTTGTATCGAAGTAGGAATTCATATATTCAAAATCGTCCGGCAGCTCTTGCTGTATGTATGGATCGCCGAGATCCGTATAGGTTTTGCCGTTGTCGAGGCTGTATTGCAGCACGATACCATAGTGGCGGCTGGCTGTATCAATAGTCCGGGCTAACCAGGAAACTTTTATTCTATTCAATATTATAGAGCCTTCGGTGATGTAAGGTATCCTGATAGCCATAACAACAGCACCCAAATACCCGCCGCCGGAGGCAGCATTCGATGTATTGGCAAAGCAAATTCCTTGTTCGCCCAGCCCGAGAAATCGCGAATCCGAGGTCAGGTTGTATGCCAAAGTCCAATCACCGTCCATTGTATCCGTCAGCATGGGGTCTCTTTTCGATGAAGTATGGAAGATCATGTACGGTGGATAGGTTCCTGCCGGTGCGTCTGCGCTCCATTCGTTCATAGTGTAGTGCAAATCATTGAAATCAAAAAAGAATGAAGGTAGCGATTGCGCATACGATTCGGCAAGCAGCCCAAGCAAAATAATTGGGATCAAGTAAAGAGTTCGCATTTGATAAGTCCTTTATTATGTGTTACTTCTGTAAACAAAAATATAGAATTATTAATACATTATTGCGTATTGGTAAGGCAGCATTTTCGACGGATTCTAATTGTTAACCGCCGCAACTTCTTTACAGACGAATTGTTTGACTTCCAAATTGTGGTAAATAGCACGTCTAACTACTTTTTCCAAATCTTCTTGGCCAAGGCTGACTGTGAATAACTACCATCAGAACACTTCAAGATATACATATAGCTCATATGCTACCTCATATTATTAGATTTTTCGTTTCGATACGCAACTGCGTTGCTACTCAACGCGAGCTGTATCAATGCAATGTTACTAAGATTAATCAAGAGCGACAGTCGCTGAACTTTTCCATTCACGTCGGTTGCTGAAGTAACGTTACACATCGGTTGCTGAGTAGGCTCGAAGAGCCGTATCGAAGTAACCGAACTCACGCTATCAATCGATCTGAATGCGTTTCCTGACTGTTCGGACCTTCCCGATTCGTACCTCGGCGATGTAGTCGCCAGAGGGCATCAGCTTGCCCTTGGAATCGCGTTTGTTCCAAGTCAGCTTGTACGAACCCGGGGATTGAACGCCCTTGAAGACAGTTGCGATGACTTTGGCCGAAATGGAATAGACCACCACCTCGACGTCCACCGTGAAGTCCAAGTCGTATTTTATTTCCGGGGAAAGGTCTTCAACGATTCCAAAGAACTTACCTATCGAATTGAGTGACAAGGCGAGTTTGCCCAAGGGAACGTTGTTCACGCCAATCACGCGCTGTGATTGCATTATATTGTATTGGTAAAGAGTAAGGTCTTGTTGCGAAGGAGCAAGAAATCCCGGTGGAATGTCCAAATTCCTTTGGATGGCAAGTTCAGTTTTTTCAAATTCAGTGAGCGGACGGGTCGTGCCGAGCGTCATCATAACGCGAAGTTCCTGCATGAAGCGGGCATCGTTTGCGATTCGCAGCCTCATTGCCCTGGCGAAAGCGCTGTCCTGCTCGGGCGTATAGTGTTCGTCCCCGGCGCCGGGCTTCGGAGCCTCGCGGTGTTTGTCGTATTCGGTCGAGACCGTATCGCCGATCAGCCTCTTGTATGGCGAGGCTTCTTTGGGCTTTAGCAGTATTGTATGAGTCGTATCCGTTGACTGGCCAAATGCTGAAAAAGCCGAAAAAAAGGCTATACAAAAAAACAAAATCGAGTTCAACATTTTCCGATTCAGGGTTTCAACATATTCAGGGCATCTAACGGGCATAACAATACATTTTTAAAGTTCAATTCAAAAAATCTAAATTAATAATAATTCCGTTATAATAAAACAGGAAAAAGTTTTCCTTGTGTTATTTTATTTTTATATATTGTGTTGGTGGTTTGTGTAACGTTCGCAATGGCACTATCTATGTTGGCAAAAGTATTACTCAAAATGTCGTCGAGGCTTTGCATTTTTTTAGCATTTGCAGCGCTTGCCCAATCGTGTATATCCCTCCGAACCGAGTACCCTGATATTTCGTACTACAGGCTCAATCAGGAACCTTCCACTTTCCGAAACACAGCAACAATTGCCGGCACGCTCCAAGTGCGCAGCTTCACGGCCGTCGATGACGTCCAGACAGACCAATTGCTCGCCATGACCGACAATAACCACGTCGAAAAATACTACTACCACCGCTGGGTGGCCGAGGGTTCGCAACTCCTAACGGACTATTTCCTCGTCCGGCTGAACAATTTGAAAGCATTCTCCGGCGGCGTTTGCAATTCTTCGACGGTCCTCGTGCCCGATTTCATCCTCGAGGGCCACGTGCTCGACATGGCTGCATACAACGCGCCATCGGGCGACAAACAGACCAAAGAAGAAAACAAAGTGCAGGTTTCAATCAAAATAACCCTTCTGAAACGCACACCTGGCAAAGCCAGCAAAGACATCGTCCTGAACAAAGTCTTCACCCAATCGCTACGTAGGGACAATAATTCGGTGGCGTCGATCGCACCGGCCTTCAGCAAATGCTTGGCCAAAATGACCGACCAAATGATGACCGAGATCCAAACCTCTATCGCCGAGTACAAAATGAATCCCAAGAAAGAAGATTGAAATGCAACATTACCACTTCGAGAAATTGTCATCGACCAGCGATTACGCCAAGGAATTAGTTAATCCGAAAGATAATATAGTCGTTACAGCAGATTACCAAACCGCCGGCCATGGCAGAAACGGCAAGACTTGGCTGGGCCTCTATGGCGAGAATTGCTACTTCTCGCTCGGAGTGTGGCACCACACGCCTCCCGACGTCAACCGCCTGTCGGTTATGCAGGCATTGGGAGTGCTCGCCGCCAAGCAGGCAGTGGTCGAGGCCACCGACACCGCCGGACACAATATCTTCCTGATCAAATATCCAAACGATCTGATGGCTGTCGGCCCGGACGGCACTGTCAAGAAAATTAGCGGCGTGCTCGCCGAACACGATTTCTTGGGCGATGAATGCGTAAGCTCTATTGTCGGGATCGGGATCAACGTCAGGCAAACTGAATTCGATATTGAAATTCGCGAAACATCCACATCACTCAAATTGCTCGGATTCGATACCACCCCGAGCACAGTCAATAAACTGCTGATCAAGTATTGCCAAAGGTTGCTTGGACTCGGCTGGAGCGAACTTTTCGAGATTTGGAAACAAGAATTGAATATTATCGGAAAAGGCATTTCGATCGTCGGCGATCCCGAGCTATGGACGGCCAGCGAAATACTCCCGGACGGGCGATTGGTCGTCGTCAGCCAAGTGGACGGCTCGCGAAGGCTCGTCGATAATGGCGATTCTGTTCGATATTCCCTGCTTTGATGCCGCCATGGAAAGCAACTTCGCCGAAACGAACAGCCCTTCTGCGCGCAGTGCCTTTGCCGATGTTGGCAATTCGCGCATAAAAATCCTCTTCATGGATCGCGTTTATTATTTCGACATAGTAAATATTCGCGGCTCGGAAATGCTTGACTTTTTCCTCGAAAATCGGCCTGACAATGTCTTCTTCTCATCGGTGAATGCTATCAATTCGCAAGCCCTCATCGCAGCTGCAAATGGTATTTGCCCAACTCGAAATATTAACGACGACATACCCAATAACGGGCTTGTCGATTTCTCTGCTGTGGCCGGGATCGGCGCCGATAGGGCTTTGGGGCTGATTTCGGCAGCCGCGATGTATCCGGCACCAATTATCACGATCGATTGCGGCACGGCCACCACAATAAACGCCATGGGAAAGGATTCGGCCTGCGTTGGCGGGGCGATTCTGCCCGGGATACTGACTCAAATCCGTTCGCTGGCCCGCGGCACGGCCCAACTGCCGCAAATCCAACCCAATATGCCCGTTTCGGCTGCCGGCCGCAACACCGAATCGGCCATAGCTTCGGGGACGGTCCTCGGCACCTGCCACGCCATTTCAGGAATCGCAAAGTCAATCATCGCCGAAGAATTCAGTGGCCAATCCACGCGGATTGCCGTTACTGGCGGTTTTGGAGAAATGGTATCGCGCGGCCTCCTGCGGCTGGGCATCGCCAATGCCTTCCATCCCGATTTGGTCCTCCGCGGCATCGAAGCATTGTGCCGAAACAGGCAGAACCCCCATTCTTCCGAAGTATAAAGGAGTAAACCTTTTTTTGATCGCGTCACAATATGACCAAAGGAAAGCGCGGCCAGAAATGTACGGGTTCAAAATTTTGAACCCGTACAACAACATATTTAACCCTACAATAACAAAACGCCCCCCACCAACAATACCCACACAAAACGTTATAGACCCAAAAAAACGGCATTCTACCATGGTTTAACCGCTCGCGTGGTATTGTGTAATTCTAGCTGTTTCTGGCTTACTCATAATGGTATGTTGGATTGTGCCACACGAATCGTAATAGTACCAAAAAAAATTAATTTGGTTAGTAAAAAAAAATTTAAGATTTTTGTTTTTTGTATCTAACTCATTAGACAAAAAAACTAAGTTCTTACAATACATTAAATGAGCAAAAAATAACTTGTTTCATATATTTGGATTTACTACTAACATGAGTTTAAGTCTTATCGCTAAAAATGTAAAAGAATCCGTAACCCTGCAGCTGAACGAAAAGTTTGCTGTCATGAAAGCAAAGGGAGATCCGGTTATTCATTTGGGCGGCGGCGAACCCAAGACCAAAGCCCCCATCGATGCTATCGTATCGGCAAGTGCCCTTATCAATTCGGGCGAAGTGCGCTACGCACCGGCAGATGGTATTCCTGATTTGAAAAAAGCCATCATTCGCTACACAGAGGAATGGTACGGCCGCAAAGTGATGCCCGAAAACGTGATGGCGTCGAGCGGAGCCAAGCAAGCCATTATGTGCGCCCTTATGGCCATCCTGAATCCTCAGGAAGAAGTCATTTTCCCCGCACCGTATTGGGTCAGCTACCCCGAAATGATTAAACTCTGCGGCGGCGTCCCCGTGGCTGCCGTCCCCGAAGATGGCTCGTTCATTCCCCGCCTCAAAGACATCGAACAAAACGTTACTTCATATACAAGGGCAGTCATCATCAACAGCCCGAATAACCCATCAGGCGCTGCCTATCCTGAAGAATTCATCAAAGAAATTGTCGAATTCTGCGAGAAAAAAGGCCTCTGGCTGATCATGGACGATATTTATCATCGTTTGCTCTTCGGGACAAAGAAACCGATCAATTGCTATAAATATGCAAAAGACCTCTCGGAGAATTCGAAAATCATCGTCATCAATGGCGTTTCGAAAATGTATGCTATGACCGGCTTCCGTATTGGTTGGGCCGTCGGCAACAAGAAACTCATCGAGGCAATGCGCTGCATCCAGGGCCACCAAACTTCCGGCCCGTCGATCATCCAGCAGCAAGCAGCCGTCGGCGCTCTCTATGGCGTCCAAAGCTCGGTCGAAAACCTTCGACTGACGCTCGAGAACAATTCGCAAGTGCTCTACGATTTGCTCAAATCCTTCGATGGCGTGCACGTCAACAAACCGGACGGCACTTTCTATTGCTTCCCCGATTTCAGCTACTACAACAAAAGCTCGAAAGCGCTTTCCGATTTCCTGCTGGAAAAAGTAATGGTCCTGACCGTGCCCGGCGTGGAATTCGGACTCGAAGGCCACTTGCGCCTCTCCACCTGCGGCACGATTAAAGACATTACCGACGGTATCGAGAGAATTAAATGGGCGCTCGACCCCAATTCGCCTAACGAACTCTATATCGGCGAACGCAAACTCGTGAGGGACTGGCTATGAAATATTTAGAATTCGCAACCCCTGCAAGTAAGCACGCTCAGACGCTGAAAAGCGACTACAAGCTCACGAACCACGGCGTTACGAACCTCGACCGCATCTATTGGAATCTGCCCAATGAAGCGCTCTACGAGGAAATCGTCTTCCGCGGCGAGGGGCACATCTCGCACCAAGGCCCGATCATCGTCAATACAGGCAAACACACGGCCCGCGCCGCATCGGACAAATGCGTCGTCCGCGAGCAAACCTCCGAAGACGATGTTTGGTGGGGCGTCTATAACCGCCCGATCAGCGCTGAGAAATTCTCGCAATTGCATTCGCGCATGATGGCCTACCTTCAGGGCGAAGAAGTTTTCGTGCAGGATTGCTACGCAGGCGCCGACGAAGAACACAAACTTCCCGTCCGCATCATCACCGAATACGCATGGCACAGCCTGTTTGCCCGCAACATGCTCCTGACGATCAATAATCCCGAGGAATTGCGCAAACACGTACCGGAATTCACTATCATCTGCTGCCCGAAATTCAAAGCAGACCCCAGAGTGGACGGAACCCGCTCGGAAACGTTTATCGCAGTGAACTTTGCCCAACGCCTCGCCCTCATCGGCGGCACGGGCTACGCCGGCGAAATCAAGAAAACTGTCTTCACAGTGATGAACTACTTGCTCCCGAAAGACGGAGTGCTCCCAATGCACTGCTCGGCAAACGTGGGCAAAGAAGGCGACGTCGCCCTCTTCTTCGGACTTTCCGGAACTGGTAAAACCACACTTTCGGCAGATCCGAAACGCTTCCTCATCGGCGATGACGAACACGGCTGGAGCGACCAAGGCGTGTTCAACTTCGAGGCCGGTTGCTACGCAAAGGTTATCCGCCTGAGCGCCGAACACGAGCCGGAAATCTATGCTTGCACGCGCCGCTTCGGCACAGTGCTCGAAAACGTCGTCTGGGATCCGGCCACCCGCCTGATCGATTTGGACGACGAACACATTACCGAAAACACTCGCGCTTCGTATCCGCTCGAGTTCATCGCCAATGCAGTCCCCGACAAGCGTTCGGACAACCAACCGAAGAACATCATCTTCCTGACGTGCGACGCATCGGGCGTTATGCCTCCGATCGCCAAACTGACACCCGAACAGGCCATGTACCACTTCATCAGTGGCTACACGTCGAAGATCGCCGGAACGGAAATCGGTCTCGGCATCGAGCCGCAAATCACGTTCAGCGCTTGCTTTGGCGCTCCGTTCATGGTGCACCATCCCTACGAATATGCCAACCTGCTCCGCAAGAAAATGCTTCAGACCGGCGCCCAATGTTGGTTAGTCAATACGGGTTGGGTGGGCGGCCCCTTCGGAATCGGTAAACGTATTTCGATCCGCCACACACGCAACCTGCTGACGGCAGCCCTCGAAGGCAATCTGGCGAAAGTCAAATACCGCAAAGACCAGCTCTTCGGTTTCGAAGTGCCACTGGCCTGCCCGGACGTGCCCGAAGACGTGCTCGACCCGTCGAACTCTTGGGGAAACAAGGACGAGTATTGGAAAAAATACGACGCCCTTGCCGCCCGCTTCATCGAGAACTTCAAACTGTTTGCCGAACACACGACGGACGAAGTGCAAGGCGCCGGCCCGAAACGTGTCTCGCAGATTAAATTGAAGAAGTAAAAACTGAAACAGCTCAAAATGAAAAGCCCCTACCGATTCGTTTCGTGTGGGGGCTTTTACTTTGTATGGATGGTGTTGACGCTCAGTTTTCAACATGGAGTATTCATAAAAAAATGAAATACATTCTATACCCTCATCCCCAGCCCTTCTCCCGACGGGAGAAGGGAGTAAGAAAACGTTTTATTATGGAAGTCCCTTTCGCCCTTTGGGAGAAAGGGATTAAGGGATTGAGGGTTTTTCTAACGAACTTTTTGGGTTCAACCATCCAAGCAAGATTCCTACCATGCCTTCTTGAGCAATTCAATAATGTCATCTTTCGTGAATTGCTTCAGCACGCCGATTTGCCCGACCATGAGAGCGTTTTCGGCGATTGCGGGGATTTCATGCTCTAGGACGCCCAATTCGCGAAGTGCGATTGGGGCGCCCCATGATTTTTGTTTGGCTTTCATTTTTTCGATGGCCTCGGCGACCGAGTCCGTATGCCAGATATTGCGCGCCCAGCGGCCGAAAAGCGTGGGATTGATGTCAGCAACCATCGAAATCCAAGCCGGAATTACTACTGCAAGTCCGGCGCCGTGGGCCACTTCGGGATGAATAGCACTAATGCCGTGTTCGATCCGGTGGCAGGCCCATTCGCCTCCGTTCAGTCCGGTGCCCGAAATGCCGTTCAGCGCGAGCGTCGCGGCCCAGGCAATGCTGGCGCGGGCATTGTAGTCATTCGGATCGGATTGGAGCCTGTCAAGTGATTTAATCACTGTCATGAAAATTGATTCGTCGAGAGCAAGTGTCATTTCTTCGTCGCGGCCAACCGAATAGAATTCCATGGTGTGGGCCATCGCGTCGATTGCGCCATTCACCGTCTGATGCCACGGCAGAGTGGACTGCACCGACGGATCGATGATTGAGAACCGAGGAGCCACGAGCGGCGAATAAATGGCCCATTTTTTCTTTTCTGCTTCGTTTGTCAGCACGGCGTTGATATTCATCTCCGATCCAGTGCCAGAAAGCGTCAGCACGGTGAAAAGAGGCAAGGCGCGAGTGATTGGTTCGGCGCGAGTGAACGCAGCCCATAGGTCGTTCAGGTAGTATCCGGCGGCCACGGATTTCGCCTCGTCGATTACGGATCCGCCACCGAGGGCGATGATTCCATCGACTGCTTCTTCGCGGGCGAAACGAACCACTTCCTTTGCGTGCTCGAGCGTCGGATTGGCCTGCACGCCCCATTGCTCCACGAATTGGATTCCGCTTCGTTCGAGCGACGAAGAGACCTGGCCATAGACGCCATTCTTTTTCACAGATCCGCCACCGGCCAAAAGCAGGACTTTCTTCAGTCCGAATTGAGAAATCTCTTTCCCGATGGTCGGGATGGTATCTTTGCCGAATATTATTCGTATCGGGTTGTAACTAATAAAATTATTCATATTTAAACTCTATATAAAATTATACTTATGGTTTCTAAAGTTGATGAATGCTATTTTTTAATTGGCAGGAATGCGCCACGCACCTTCTCGCCGACTTTGTGGTATCCCTTTCCGGCTGTGTCATAGACCAAAGGATCCACAAGTCGTATGTCTGGCGCTCCTTTCTCGTTCAGCTTGTCCTCGTCCACCAACACATCCATTATTTCGCCAACGAATTGAACGTGTGAGCCCAAGTCGTGCTCGTGAATCACTCGGCAAACGAGTGCCATCGGGAACTCGGCAACAATTGGTACATTGTATTCTTCGTGCCGGATGGCCGTCAATCCGTTTTCCTTGAATTTGTCGCGATCGCGCCCCGAGGCCACTCCGCAGAAATCCACCGCTTCGGCCCATCCCGACGAAGGAATGCATACTGAAAATACCTTTTGCTCAATAATGCTTTCGTAGCTGTAGCGAGACCTTTGCAGCGAAACGGCAACCGAAGGCGGATTGCTGGAACAAACGCCGCCCCAGGCCACAGTGACGAGGTTTGCTTTGCTGTTCGAATCGTAAGTACCAACCAAAAGAGTAGGCGTGGGAAGTATTAGAGTTTTGGGGCCTAATGATTTTTTCATTTATTATTTCCACTAAAATACACAAAGTTCATTGTAAGAAGACGATAAACTTAGTCAAATGTTACAGAAAAGATAAATGAAAAGATGCTGGCTCGCCGGTCAAACTAAAACCGAAAGGATAGGCGATTGGATGCGATTATATCGAAAATAGGTCAATTTGCGAACCGATAATTCATGGTTCTGCGGGTGGATTGGACGCAAAGATTCTATAAGGCACGAACGTGCGGCCGACTACAAATTCCGCTCGACGATATAGTCCGTCAGGGCAACGAGCGAGCGTTTGGCGGCATTGTCCGGGAAGGCATTGATTGCCTCGAGAGCTTTGTTCTTGAATTCCAATGCTCTTTTCTCGGCATAATCAAGCCCACCTCGAGCTTGGACGAATTCGCCGACTTGTTTGATTTCGCCCTTCGATATTTTTCCACTTTTCACAAGTTTAAGTATGGCTTTCGCCTCGGATTTCTCGGCTTGGCGCAGCGCATAGAGCAGCGGTAGAGTGATTTTTTTCTCTTTGAGGTCGTTCCCAACAGGCTTTCCGATGGATTTGCTGCTGCCGGAGAAATCGAAAATGTCGTCGCGAATTTGGAAGGCAATGCCGATATTTTCGCCATACTCGCGGAGGGCGGCGTGTTGGGCCGGGTCCTCGGAGGCGCTAATGGCACCAATTTCGCAGCAGGAGGACATCAACGATGCGGTTTTGTCGGAGATAATTTTGAAATAGGTTTCTTCGTCGAGGTCTGCTTCGTTCGATTTCTGAATTTGGAGCAATTCCCCTTCGCTCATGCGCCGCACGGCTGTGGACGAAGCCTTAAGGAATTCAAATTCGCCGCCGTCAATGGCCGTGAGCAGGCCTTTGCCGAGCAAGTAATCGCCCACGAGGACGGCAATTTTATTGTTCCATACAGCATTAATCGAGGCGATACCACGTCGGACGCTCGAGGCATCGACCACGTCGTCGTGGATAAGCGTGGCCGTGTGGAGCAATTCGACGAGCGAGGCGCCCACGTAGGTGCGTTCGTTCGTGCCGCCGCACAGTTCGGCCGAAAGGAAGACAAGAGTCGGGCGGATGCGTTTGCCCTTCTTTTTGGATAGGTACGAAACGATCATATCCAACAAGGACACTTTGGACTTCATGCGTCCTTTGAAATAATCTTGGAACTTATCTAAATGGTCTTCAACGGGTCTAATTATTTCTTCAAGCGTCATCGTCTCGTATTATTAATTCGTAACTTATGCGTCGGGCGGTTGCGCCGCCACAAACTTTGCTCACAGTTTGGTTTTCTGTCTCGCTTGGCCGACTTCGCGAATGTTTCATTCAGAACAACTTATTCTCGAAGTTAGCGGGCTTTGTTTAGGCTCGGGCGCCGGCTTAGCGAAATCTTGCATAAACATATTCCAAACAATCGAAAATTACGACAAAAAGACGAATAAAAAAAATTGATTCGCTACGTGTTTCTTGTTCATTAATCCGAAGAACTTGCCAGAAAAAGTAAAAGATTTGCAACAATGGGGCTTGCCCCATTGCCAAAGTTGCAGTAACTCATTCATATATCGACAAATCCCCCACCCTGCTTTTTCAAAGGGGGCTAAAGAAAATATTTCACTAAGACATTGATAGTATTATAGATAGCGTTTAGCTCCAACCCACGGGTTAACCCGTGGGTTGGTACAGAGATACTATTTCAACAGTTTTTCCGAGTAAGCGCCGGCCAAGCCCTACAGATACCGGTTGATTTGCTTGCGGCGCAGGTAGTCCACAAGCTCTGTGATTTCTTCGGAATGCCCGCGCTTGCAGATCAGCAGCGAGTCCTCGGAATCGATAATGATCAGGTTGTCCACGCCGACTGCCCCGATAAATTTGTTATGGGCGCTGATAAGGCTGTTCGATGAATTGAGCGCGATAACGTCGCCTTCGATAAAATTATTGCGGGCGTCCTTCATCGAAAGCCGGAACAGTTCGTCCCAAGAGCCGAGATCGCTCCAATTGAAAGTGGATTCGACCACGAAGACGTCTTCGCACTTTTCGAGTATGCCGTAATCGATCGATACGGATTCCATCTGGCGATAGGCCAGCTCCAGCGCCGGCGCGAAAGTTTCGGTGCCGAATGCTTTTTGAACAGGCTTGAACAGCGCAGAGTGGTCGGGAAGGAATTCCGCGAATTTCTTCGTAAACACGTCGAGCCTCCAGATAAACATACCGCTATTCCACAGAAAGTCGCCGGAATTGATAAATCGGCGGGCAGTACTAATATCGGGCTTTTCGGCGAATGTGGTCGTGGAGCGTACGCCTTTGTCGAAATAGTCTTCGATGCCTTCGCGCGTCTCCCTGATTTGGACGTATCCGAACGAAGGTTCGGGCCGCGTGGGCATGACGCCGATGGTAACAATGCCTTCCTTGTCGAAAGCGACGCCGGCGGCAATATCCAAGCTGTTGTGGAATTCCCTGACGTTATTAATCACGTGGTCGGCTGGGAAAGCCATCATAATTGTGTCTTCGGGGTATTTTTCGGACAAATACATCGAAGCCAGTCCAAGGCACGGGGCTGTGTTCCGAGCGAAAGGCTCCAGGATGATGTTCTCCTGAGGGACAATTGGCAGTTGTTCGATCAGGAAATCGCTATTGCCCTCGTTTGTAACGATATAAATATCCTCGGCAGCGAAATACGGAAGCAGTCGAAATACGGTGTTTTGTATCATCGTACCCTCGCCATAAAGATGGATGAAGGGCTTGGGATTCAACTCGGTCGTTCGCGGCCAAAACTTAGCCCCCGATCCGCCGGCCATGATAACAGCAACTTTTCTCATAATTCTCCTGCCTAAGTAAATTCACCATTCAATGTTGGACAATCCCATTTAGCGCATTCACAATTGTGGGATGCCCCAGCAAAAAACAAAATCAATATCCGGAAATATCAAATGCGCCACCTCGTTCCAAATACAAATATACAAATTGACACGTAAGCATCAAGTTTTTTTTCGAGCATTTATTCAGTAAATAAAATGTATTTCTATTCAAAACTCGCCCGAGCGCTTCCAGAAAGCGAATTTATGAGTCAAAATTACGGCGAGATGCCTCAATGCCATTGTGTGTTCCCACTTCATATTTTTTGTTCTATATCGCTTTGTGTGGGTAAACGACAATAATTGATTCTCAGAAATGGAATGCAAGGTATATGGTTCTATGGCGAATAGAATATGCAAAGTCCCCAATACAATTTGTATTCCTCAAGGAAAGTAATAGTTGTGGATTGATACCGCGTGAGCGGTTGTTGTATTGTAGTGAGTTGTAAGTCCCTTGCAAGTCATACCGCGTGAGCGGTTGTTATATAGTATCATGCATAAATCAACCAAACACAATCAACATTCGCTACGCGAAATCTTGTTTAAAAAATTTAAAACAATATGCTACAATACAACAACCGCTATGCGGTAAAAATATCATTTTGATTTCAACAACTCGCTCAGATTGATGTTTGGGACTTGTACCCACACAAAACGTTATAGAGCTATGTTCAATAACCTACTCAAAAAAATGCGATGAGTCATTATTGAAATTTGAACCACTCCCCTGTCCCCCATTTTCCAACAATTTATTTATGTAATAATCATTATTCTATACCTATTGATATTAAAGCATTTATGCGGATTCATGTTTTTTATTTCATAATAATCCTAAATATATTTGATTTATTCAAAAATATTTCGTAGTTTTGAATTCTAAGCACCGCGGGGTGGAGCAATTGGTAGCTCGTCGGGCTCATAACCCGAAGGCTCTAGGTTCAAGTCCTAGCCCCGCAACATCGAACCACTTGATATTTTTCAGGTGGTTTTTTTTATGCGTCCCGAGCTTCCGAAAAATTCAACTATACTATTGACGCCGCACATATTAATATGTCACGCTTTCAGCGTTGGCACTATGGAACTAACATACTTGTGCTATTAAGATATCACGCCTTCAGCGTTGGCCTTCGGGATAAACGTTTCAAACTTGAGCTGTAGTTGAATGCTGCTGAAAAAAACCTATACTTGATATTTTGTGCTTTGCATTGAAGGGGCGGGTTCCAAACCCGCCCGAGGATGCGTTGATTAGTTGATGTGCTGATTGCCAGCCTGAAGAATAATATAGATGTGCCACACTTCGGAAGTGTGGCACATCTATGTATCGACGAATACGGTAAGTCATTGAAATGTCGGCAAATCCCCCAACCCTGCCTTTGTCAAATGGGGCCTTAGAAATGTTTGTGCTATTACATTGATAATTTGGGAGATATGCCATGGATCGAATGGGCTATTCATCAGCCAGTTAGAATCAAATAATCATATAAAACATTCGCTACGCGAAACAATACCTAAAAAAACAACATTTGCTACAATACAACAACCGCTACGCGGTAAAATAGGTACTTAAACTCTGACACGCCCACAATAGTATTTGGAAGTTGTGACTACTTAAATCGAAATTGAGCAAATAAAAAGGTTCTATATCATTTTAGGTGGGTATGATATTTAAATTTAAAAAGCCTCCCCTTTCATCCCCTGCTTACCAAGGAGGGGAAAGAAATCCTTTGCGTAGCAATGGGTTTCTGGGGTGGTTAAAAGTATCTCGCGAGATGAAAATTTCAAGATTCAACTGAGGCTCTTTTTAGGCGAATTGGAATCTACCCACTAAAAACCTTATTGATCCACAAAAAAACTCATCCGGCTGCTCGCTCCACGAGGAGGCCGGATGAGTTGTATATGTTATTGGGATTCTGACGAAGCTGAGAAAACTATTGGACAAAGAATTTCATGTAGGCCAGCTCGCCATTTGCCGATTCGGCGACGAGGAAATACAGGCCCTTCTGGAGGCTGTTCACGTCGAGCGGGATTGATTGTTTGCCGGCGGAAAATGTTGCATTCGATACGAAATCTTTCACCAAATCGCCGGTGCTGCGGTACAGTGACAGCGTGATTGAGCGGTCTTCCTTCAGTTCGATGAAGCAATTCGTCGAGTTTTCGGCGGGCATCGGATATGCGTTCAGCGAAAGGATTGCGCCGGAATTGTTCCCGCAGACGCCGAGGAAGCGTTTCTCGTCGCTCAGCCGAGAGCAAGCCTCGCTTTGCGTAAGTTCGCCTTTGCTGATCTGGTCCATTGCGGCGATTTCGGCCAGCACGGAGGATTTGTAGCGGTCGGGCAGCTTGTCTATGAATTCGGGCGTGGCCTCGAACCAGAGAATGCTTTCGTTGTATCGGATGTCTGACGAATCCTTTACCACTTTATCGTTGCCCGAGAAGACGCGCACTCCCACCAGTCGGGAAGTGCAATCGTTGAACGAGCCGCCGGCGAGGATTTTATCTGTTGCGTCAGTGCCGTCGGAGCATTGGATTCCGCTCGTGATTGAAGTGAATGAGAATCTGTCTTGGTTGAACCCAACTCCGCTTTCGTCTGGCGTATAGGCAACGCTCGAGATTTCGACGGAAGCAGGCTCGGGGAAGGTCTTTGCGTTCATGCTCCAGTTGGTATATGGAAGGATTTGTGAAGTGTTAACTGTAAGATTACCGAACGAATCGCAATTGCCTTCGTTACCGATAACCATAACCGCTTTTACATTGCCTATCATTGAACCTGGTGAATTGCTTAGCGTATCTATTCCATTGCTTGGTATTATCGAAGTTTTAATGCCATAACTTATCCCCATATCGGCAGAATCGATATTAATATCGGAGCTAATAATCGAATCGCAGTATTTGATATCCGAAGGATTGGCGTTAAAGATTGAAGTCATCTTAAGAAAACCGTGTTTCTTTAGAAGATTTGTATCGATGTTACTGCAATCAGTTGGGATTCTCATAACCGATGTAGAGAAGCTGGTATCCGTGTGGCTAAGGCTTTTTAGCTCATCGCTAATAACTCTGCCCATGATACGTTTTACATCCTCATTATTAGCAAAGTCGCCTTGGCTGGCGGCATTGTTTATCGCAATACTAAAGTCGCCCCAATTGATTCTACTTTTGCCGTTCTGATCAGGAAGCGTTTCAAGCCGTATTTCATTATTTACTTTATCGAAGCCGAGTCGAGATTTCTTTCTCATAATAAGCTTGTCAGAGTTTGTATTGTAGCCTTTTTCTTGGAGCTGCGCTAACAAATAGCCGTAATTATCTTTACCTTTTTCGATTTCGCCTTCGGCAGCGCGGTAATAGGCGCCATTATCCTCTTTGAAAACGCCGATTCTTTCCAATTCGGCATCGCTCAATTCGAGCAATCCGAGTTTGTTTGTTATAAGCGAGCTAAGCCGGCGGTGAGGCGTTGGTGTGGCGTCTGCAATGCCGGTTTGGATCATGTTTTGTATCTGCTCATCGGTAAGGTATGGCGTCTGATTGGTGTCGGTGGAGCTTTTTGTAATAATTTTAATTGAGTGAATTTGCACTTGCGTGTTATCCGGTTGCGATAGCGTAGAGTTATTATCGGCCACGACGGCGGGTGCTGTGGCTGGAGCGGGTGCTGTGGCTGGCGCGGGCGCTGTGGCGGGCACTGTAACAGCGATTGTGGTATTCGATTGCGAGTTTGTGGCGTCCGGCGCGTTGAAGGCCAAGTATCCGGTGAGCATAAGAGCGGCAGCAGCGGCCGAGATTGATGCATTCATTGCTATTCTCCTCAGTTTCGGTTTGGGGTTAGATTGTGGGCACCGGTCTGCTGAATCAAAAATCGTTTCCAGCTCGGCTGATGAAAATGGAAAATCGTCCATTTCCTGCTCGCGTGCTTTGTCGATTAATCTGTCGAGTTTCGTTTTCATTGCAAACCGTCCAATACATTAATACTGTTGTTTAATGGTTCTAACTTAAGCCGTCCTCGGGGCATAGCTGCATCGTCGCGAATCTTAGCTGCATCTGCGCGAGTCGTAGCCGGATCGCCGAGTGGCAAAGCTGCATCGTCGCGCAGCAATTCGTGAAGTTTCTTCCTCGCCCGCCAGATGCGTTTCTGCACTGTGTCTGCGTTCGACGCAAGCACTTCGGCAGCCTCTTCGCGGGAGAATCCCATTATTTCGCACAAGATGACGGCGTCCCTCTGCTCGTCGGGCAGCTGCGCCATGGCAGTATAAAGCTCTGCAACGTCCGACGAATCGAAGGCGGAAGAATACGCCGGAAGCCGATCGAAATATTCCGGATCTATTTCGGCGCTTCTGCGTTTTTCTTTCCTCAGACGAGCATTCGTCCGGTGGGCGATCGTGAAGAGCCAACCGAGGAATGCAGCCTTGTTTTTCAGCTTGGCAAAATTGGAATATGCCTCGAAAACGGTTTGAGAAAGAACTTCTTTGGCATCTTCGCGGTTGTAATTAATAGATAGGCAAAACCTCCACAACCTGTCTTTCGCAGGCTCGAACAGAGTCATAAATTCGTTTCGGTTGTTTGCGTTTTCTATCATTTCCGCTTCAATACCCTTTCCTGAAGAGTAAGTGCAATTAACGAAGAAATTCGGACAAAGAAAAATTTCTTTTTTTTGATTTTTTGGAAATAGGTTCCATTGCGAATTAGATGTGGTGTATCCCCAATACTATTTGCATTCATTAAGAAAAGTAATCGTTGGGGATGATACCGCGTGAGCGGTTGTTATATTGTAGTGAGTTGTTTTGCACTTGCATGTCATACCGCATAGCGGTTGTTATATAATTCTAATATAAGGAACAATGAATTCTTGTTCTTCTTTCCTTTCATCATTGCGCTGCCCTTGAAAAATAAAGTGGCAGTCGCCACCTACATGAATCAACTAAACTTACTTAACATTCGCTACGCGAAATCTTGTACAAAAAATAGAATAAATGCTACAATACAACAACCGCTCGCGCGGTAAAACACAATTTTGTATTAACAACTCCCTTAATAATGATGTTTGGTACTGTCCCCATACAAAGCGTTATAGAACCGCAAATACTCATTTTTTCTTCTTTTTTTTCAACTTTCAACTTGCCACTTTTTCCTAAACTATTCAGTCACTTACGCGGAAATGCCCTGCCAGTGTGGATTTCTTTTATGAGAATTTTCAAATACAAAGTAAACTTGGCGCGATAAATGCCGATGACAATAGAATCGAAACGTTCTTTGCCTTCCGAATGCAATATTTTTATTATACTATGCCAAACCGATTGCGAAAAGCCCAAAAAATATTCCGCTGAAAAATGAATATTTTCTAAGATAATTCATATTTAGAAATGAATGCCGTTAAAAGATTAGCGGCCAGGGCTTTATTCGGCTTGGTTTACGTTAATATTTTAACGATAAAAAAATACTTTTAGGAATTTCTAAAAAATTAAAAAAAAAGACTTGCATTCACTTGCAAAAAGATTTATATTTGTTTCAGTTCTTTTACATGATTTTAATCCACGGTTTATTGTTTAGCACAGGCTAACAATTTCGTTAGTCAAACAGCGTGCCAATATTAGGCGAGACGATAAACTAAATATGAAATTTATTTACTCTAAATATTAAAGTAAATATTCGCGGCAATGGGTGCCGATGTCTTGGCAGAGGCCAGATGAAAACTAATGAGGTGTGTGTGGTGTTTTTTTCCTCAGGTTTGTATCTGCCGGTTCGGGATTCGGCCAATAGCCCCCCACTAAGTCGCAGTATTTGAAAGGAGACGGGCCATGGATTTAACAAACCAAATCGAGACCTTGTTCAAAACCGATAGGAAAAAATTCCTCGGTTTCATTCGCCAAAGAGTTCGCAGCCAAGAAGAGGCAGAGGACATTTTGCAGGACGTATTCACAAACGTGCTCGCAGCATCTGCGAACGTTCAGAAGCCCATTGAGAATATCGCCTCTTGGGTGTTCACAGCAGTCAGAAACAGAATTATTGATTCATACAGGAAAAAACGCGCCGAGAGCTTCTCTGACCTCCAATCGCCAAACAGTTCGGACGATTCCGATTCGTTCGAGAATTTCATAGGCGATAATTCGGCCGGCCCCGAGTCCGATCTCTTCCGCAAGACCATTTGGGATTCGGTCCAGAACGGACTGGAAGAACTGCCGAAAGAGCAGCGCGACGTATTCGTCCGCAACGAATTCGAAGGCGTTTCGTTCAGGGAAATGTCTGAAGAGACCGGTATCAACATCAATACGCTTCTGGCCAGGAAACGCTACGCTGTGCTGCACCTGCGCAAAAAGCTCAAAGACCTGTATTCATCGGTCAGCGAAAACTAAGAATTTCGGCCAACCATGTTTTTCAAACCTCTGCTGCTACCTTTTGCAGCAGAGGTTTTTTGGTTTTATACATTTACTTTCATACTTTCTAAAAATATCGCGTAGCGATTAAATTATGGTAGAATTCAAAGCCATAGGCATTTTTGTTATCCCGTAGGGATTAAATTATTCTGGTCCATAACGTTTTGTGTGGGTATAGCCATTTGATATAAAGGTCTTGAGCCTTCCGAAGGTTAATGGCTCAGTTGCAGGGGTTCAAAATTTTGAACCCCTGCATTTATTGTTTTAGTTGCCCATAAATAATTATTATCAAATGCACATGGTTGGGCATAATAATTGATTTCGGTTGATGGAAAATAAACAGGGATATCCTCAATACATTTTTCAACAATTTTTCCAACGGCATCCAAATTCATTTGTTGCTGTAGGGGGTTCAATTTGTGTTGTAGGGGTTCAAAATTTTGAACCCCTACTGCCATTTCTGGCCGCGCTCATCCTTTGGCCCTATTGTGCACCTGAATATTTTTTATTGTACTATATGTATTATATCCTCGGGCGGGTTTGGAACCCGCCCCTACATCTGATAGAATGCAATTATCTCATCAGCTCATCAGCTCATCACTGTGCTGGTTTGGAACCCGCCCCTACATCCGATAGAATGCAATTATCTCATCAACTAATCATAAAACACAGTTCATTCAATTGGCGCATCAACCTTCCGAAGGTTTCAACACCAAAGATTTATACAAAAAGCACTGAGTAATTAATCTTCGGAAGGTTCTAAATATCGCGTAGCGATTAAATTATGGTAGAATTCAAAGCCATAGGCATTTTTGTTATCCCGTAGGGATTAAATTATCTGATTCCATAAAAATCAGGAAATTCAACCTCTACGAGGTTGTACTTTCTAAAAAAACATACTTCTACCAAAATTAAGCCGCTACGCGGTATTATTAACTACCGACTTATTCTTGATGCTCATAATTGTATTTTGGACAGTACCCCCACAAATCTTTAACGAACACAAAAAAACCCTCTCAACTTCGGAAAGCTGGAGGGCTTTGAATGACATTCAAAATGTTATTACGAACGGTACACGCCGCGTTCGGATGCCTGGATGAAATCAATGCAACGGCGCACTTCGGCGCATGGTTCGCCGCTCTCGAGCACTTTGGCGATTGCATCGGAATTGTTCAAACCGGAATGAATCAGCGTTTTATAGAAATCGTCTAATGCAAAAATCACTGAGTTGGCGAAACCGCGGCGTTTCAGCCCAACTTTGTTGATTCCCTCCACCTTGGCCGGTTCGCGCCCGACGAGAGTGAACGGCGGAATGTCCTTGACGGCCTTCACGTCTGCGCCCACCATACAATGCTCGCCCACGCGGCAAAACTGGTGCACCTTGGTGAAAGCACCGAGGATGGCCCAATCCTGAATGGAGACGTGGCCGGCCAGCTGCGAAGTGTTCGACATAATGATTTTATTGCCCACGCGGCAATCGTGCGCAATGTGGCAATAGGCCATAATCAAGTTGTCCGAGCCGACGATGGTAACGTTCGTTGCTGTCGTGGCGCGGTTTATGGTAACAAATTCGCGAATAACGTTCCGGTCGCCGATCTGCACGGTGGTCGGTTCGCCGGCGTATTTCAGGTCCTGCGGCTCTGTGCCGATTACTGTGCTGGCGCAGATCCTGTTGTCAGAGCCGATAACTGTCCCCTTGCCGATAACCACGCTGGAGCGGATTTCAGTATTATCGCCGATTTGGACATCGTCTTCGATGATTGAATAAGCTCCGACGCGAACGTTTGCGCCTAACTGAGCTTTGTTAGAAATAATTGCAGTCGGGTGAATTAAAGCTTCCATTTTATCCTTTAATTACTGTCGGCGAAATCTGCCCCACTGGCGGGGCAGTACCTGTTAACTTATTCAAAATCGAGAGTGCGCGCGAATTTGCGGCCCCTCCCCGCGAACTATCTATCGATCAGCGCTGCCTGGACTTCGGCCTCGGCGGCCACTTGCCCGTTCACGGATGCTGTGCCCTTGAAGGCATAGATATTCATTTTTTTATTGATCAATTTCATTTCCATCACCATCTGGTCTCCGGGGACGACCGGACGGCGGAATTTCACGTTCTTTATCGATTGGAACAAAGCCAATTTCTTCGATACATCTTCGATGCCCTGAAGCATCAGCAGACAGCCTGTTTGGGCCAATGCTTCGAGGATGAGCACGCCGGGCATAATCGGATTCTCGGGGAAATGGCCGGTGAATTGGGGTTCGTTGGCTGTAATATTTTTAATACCAACGATGCGGTTCTCCTCGAAATCGAGTTCGACGACGCGGTCGATAAGCAAGAACGGATAGCGGTGGGGCAGGATTTTCATCAAATCGTTGATGCCCAACACTGCGTTACCGGTTTTATTTTTTTGATATTTCTGAAGAGGTTTTTTCTTCAGGTAGAGGGCGCGAATTTTCTTCGCAAACTCGAAATTGCTGGCGTGGCCGGGGCGCGCTGCAAGGATTTGTGCCTTGACGGATACGCCGGCAAGCGCCAAATCGCCGATCATGTCGAGCAGTTTGTGGCGGGCGGGCTCGTTCGGGTAACGAAGTTCGGCATTGTTCAAACGGCCGTTCGTACCGAGGATCGGGGTTTGTTTCATATCGAAAATCTTGCCCATGTCTTCGAGTTCGCCGTCTTCGACGTCTTTGTCCACGATCACGATGGCCGTGTCCAGGTTACCGCCCTTGATCAGGCCTTGCTTGCGGAGGTATTCCACTTCGGTGAGGAAGCAGAACGTGCGGGCCGAAGCGAATTCGGACGTGAATTCTGTATCCAAATTGAAGAGTCCGGTGTGCTGGCTGCCGAGAGCCGGGTTGTTGTAATCAATCAAAACTGTGATGCGGTAGTCATCGGTCGGAAGTGCGACGATTTCAACACCCTTTTCGGGATTGGCGAAGCGCACTGTTTCGTCGATAACGAAGTACTCGCGCTCGGCTTCCAATTCCTCGAATCCTGCTTCTGTCAGCACTTTGACGTATGGCATGGATGAACCATCGCCCACCGGAGGTTCGATGCCCGAAAGCTCGATACGGCAGTTGTCGATGCGCAGGCCGGCCAGAGCAGCAAGCACGTGTTCGACGGTGTGGACGCGGACATCCCCGATTCCGAGTGTAGTCCCGCGGGAGAGATCAACAACATAATCAACCAAAGCAGGGATTTCGACTTGCTCCGGGAGGTCAGTGCGAATGAACCTGTAACCATAATCGGCCGGTGCCGGGCAAAAAGTTATTTTTGAAGCCTCGCCTGTATGCAGCCCGATTCCCTCGAATGATACTGCACTCTTTAAAGTTCTTTGTTTTTCAGCCATGTGTAATGTATATATTTATTAATAATGCTCGTAATGTAAATTTACAAATCTTACAAAATTAAGAAAAATTCAGAAAACAACAAAATATTAGAAGCCACAAGCGGCCAATCGATAGTCTTAAAATTTTTCGTATATGCCCCAAAATCCTTTGCAGATGTGTATTTTCTTTGAAAATCAGCACTTAATGATAATAATAAAAAAGGGGCTGCTACGCCAAAAAGTATTTTATTTTTTCTTGACAAGATTTATTGCAACTTTTTCCCTGTTTGTGGTGTTAATATGATAGATGGAATTGCGAATAGCCGCAAGAGAAAGGAGAGAAGAAATGACATTTAAATTGAAAGCAGAAAACTTGGGCAAGGCCTACTACTCGCGGAAATATATCTTTTCAGGATTCAATTTCGAGCTTGCCCCCTCCGAAGTTGTCGCCCTGATCGGGAAAAACGGTTCAGGGAAAACTACTCTCCTGAAGACATTAGCCGGACTGCTGCACCCAACCGCCGGGCGCGTGCTTTTCCTCGTCGATGGCAAACCGGTCAATGATGATATGCTACACTCATACTTCGGATTCGTTGCCCCATACTTGCAGCTCTACGAAGAATTCACGCCAGACGAACTGATTCGCCTCTATTCGATGATGAGAACCAAAAAAGTATCGATGCCGCGTGCGAACCAATTGCTCGAATTGTTTGGCTTGGCAGATTTTCGGAACGAACCAATCCGCAATTTCTCGTCGGGCATGAAGCAAAGAATGAAATTTGTCCTCTGCTTCGCCAGCGAATCCGACGTGATTTTCCTCGACGAACCCTTCAGCAACCTCGACTCCGAAGGTATCGAATTGGTCAAATCGTGCATTGCCGACCTGGTCAGCGAAAGAAAAGTTTCCATCGTGATCGCAACAAACGACGAACGCGAAATGCAACTCTGCCGCCGCTGGGTGGACCTGAAATCGCTGGGCTGCCAAAACAATTAAAACGCTTCACTTTGCTTGCCTGAAACATTTTGCTTATTTTTAATGTATTCCTGAAAACGAAAAACCTCGCTGAGGCGTTTTCACTATTTGAATTTCTAAAAACGGTTTGTGCAAGGCAATGCAAAAAATAGACGAATCCACGAACAAAGAAAAAAAACTATTCAAATCCATCGACTTCCGGATGGTGCGCCGCTTGTTGGTTTTCCTGAAGCCATACCGCAAATTCGTATTTCTGGGGCTGCTGCTGGCCATTGTCAATTCGCTACTGTCGCCCGTCAGGCCGTACCTATCGAAAATCGCAATCGACGACTATATCGCCGCCGGGGACTCCCACGGGTTACTAATCATGTCAGCAGCGATCTTCGGCGTGCTGGCGCTGAACGGCTTTCTGATGTTCGCCATGACGTACATGATGCAGTGGGTGGGCCAGAAAGTGCTTCTTGACATTCGATTGCGCCTTTTTGAGCATATTCAGTCCAGGTCCTTTTCGTTCTACGACAAGAATCCGGTCGGCCGCTTGGTTACTCGCGTTACGAACGACGTCGAGGCACTCAACGAGCTGTTTTCGTCTGGCTTGGTGATGGTGCTTGCCGATATTCTGCTCCTGCTGTGGATCGTCGGATTCATGTTCTTCATTTCGCCCGAATTGTCCCTTTTCGTGCTGGCAGCTCTGCCGTTCCTAATAGTGGCGACAATTATTTTCAAACGCAAAGTGCGGGACACTTTCCGGGACGTCCGCGCCAAATTGGCCCAGATGAATTCGTTCCTCAACGAGTTCCTGTCCGGTATTTCAGCCGTCAAACTCTTTACGGCCGAACGTCCGCAAAGGGCCGCTTTCGGCGAAATCAACAGCGATTACCGCGGGCTGATGGTCAAGACTGTATTCTACCACGCAGTGTTCTATCCGGTCGTGGAGCTGATCAGCACGGCCGTTATCGCGATAATTCTTTGGTTCGCCGGCGTGAACATAATCTACGGCGCGCTGAGCGTGGGCACGCTGATCGCCTTCCTCCAATACGCCGAAATGTTCTTCCGTCCCGTGCGCGACCTCACCGAAAAATACACCACATTGCAGAGCGCAATGGCTTCGTCCGAAAGGATCTTCGGGCTTCTGGACGACGACGCAGCCGTTCGCGACGCAGACGGCGCCCGGCCCATCGATTCGTTCGACAATGAAATTGAATTCCGCAACGTATCGTTCAGCTACGACGGCGAAAAGCAAGTGCTGAAGGACGTTTCCTTCTCGGTGAACAAGGGCGAAACCGTGGCAATCGTCGGAGCCACCGGCGCCGGCAAAACCTCCATCATCAGCCTCTTGTCGCGGTTCTACGAGAAAAATAGTGGCGAAATACTCATCGACGGCCGCCGCATCGAAGACATAACTCAGAAAAGCCTTCGGGACAAAATGGCAATCGTCATGCAGGATGTGTTCCTCTTCTCGCGTTCCGTTGCCGAAAACGTCTCGCTGGGCAAGCCGGCAATCACCGAAGAAATGGTGGAGGACGCCGCCCGCGCGCTCGGGGCCGAAGGTTTCATCCGCGCGCTGCCCGACGGATTCCAGACGAAAATGAACGAACGCGGCACCATGCTTTCGGCCGGCCAGAGGCAATTGCTCTCCTTCTGCCGCGCCTATGCGTCGTCCCCAGACATACTGATACTCGACGAAGCCACCTCGAACATCGATACGGCCACAGAACAATTAATCGAACAATCGCTCGAGAAACTGCTCGAGGGCAAAACCTCGATCGTCATCGCCCATCGCCTCTCGACCATCAAACGGGCGGACAGGATCGTGGTGCTGCACCACGGCCAAGTCAAAGAAATCGGGACCCACTCCGAGCTGATCGCCCGCGACGGCGTCTATGCCCGTCTCTACCGCCTGCAATACGCTCAATCGGCGTGATAGTGCATAAACCTTCTACCATAATTTTACCGCTACGCGGTATCTCGCCCGTGCATAAAATTTCTGGCAGGCTCCAAGGCAAGCACCGAAGGAGCGATATATGAATATTCCACGCCTTCAGCGTTCGTATCGCGGAAGCAACACGCACCTGCTATTAAGATACCACGCCTTCGGCGTTCGCTACTGTATAAAAGAATCATTACATTGAATAGCAAGGAAAGAGGGTTCTATAGCGCTTTCTGTGGGTTGTTGCCCGCACTCATTTTACGATTAATGACTTCATTAAATATCGTGTAGCGATTATATAATGGTAGCTTTCGAAGCTGTAGAGATCTTGTTATCCCGTAGGGATTAAATTATTATTTCTATTTATAAAATTTTCATATTATTCCCTCGAGCAAGCGGGAATCTCTTCTTGTTCCAATTGGTTACTTCGGAAGTCTCAAGTCGGGCGGGTTTGGAACCCGCCCCTACACAATTTCATATGTATAAAGTTGAAAGGAACAAGTTGCAAGCAGAAGATTGTACTCTTCTAAGTTGATTTGACTTGCTACTTTTACCTTTTCCCTTGCAACTATTTTCATCACATTAGCTAATCGACGAACGGGTTGTCTTGGTCGATTGGGACGAAGCCCTCTTCGTCGCCGATTTGGATTTCGGCTTCGGCTTCGTCTTCGAATCGGAAGTTGCGGATTGTGGCTTCAATTTCCTGTTTCATTTGGGCGAGGGTCGTGTCCGCCGAGTAAACAAATCGAGCGGATTCGCGCAGCCGGTAGGTCCACGACGTGATGATCTTCAGCTCGTTAATCTCTTCTGGCGAAAACTTGTGTAGCTTCTGGGGCGGCTCGCCGAATATTTCATCAACTTCCCGGAGTATCTCGCCGAGGTCGGCCTTCCTGCCGATGGTCGCCTGCCAGCGGAGGCTGCCCGAACGGACATAGAACAGCTGCAAGGTCCGGTAGCGGACGGATGCAGGGATAATCATTATGTAATTGGCTTCGTTGACGGAGGCGGATCCGCTGATTCGGCGGTCGAGCAGTCGCGAAAGCTCCGCGATTTGTGCTTTAATTAGCGCTGCCTTTTCGAATTCCAAGTTTTCCGAATGCTCCAACATCTTTTTCCTGAGTATGGCAACCGCTCCGTCGGAATATCCGCTCAGGTGGCGGCGCACCTTTTCAATCTCTTCGATGTATTTTTTCGTGGCTTCCGCGTCCGAGCATGGCGCAAAGCAGCCCTCGATGTGGCTGTAGAAGCATGGTTTATGGTCGGCGGCGAACTTCCTCGGGCCGTCGCATTTCCTGATGCGGAATTGTTTTTTGATTGTTTCCACAAGTTGTTCGGTCAGGCGTCGGCTTTTGAATGGGCCGTAGTATTCGGCGCCGTCGTCCTCGATGCTGGAGCACACTTCGATCCTTGGCAGTTCCTCGTTGGTAATTCGGACGAATGGATACTCGTGGAAGGCCTTTTCCATCACGTTCACCGGCGGCTGAAGCCTTTTGATTTCCCGCGATTCCATAAGCAGCGCGGCAAGCTCGGTTTCGGTGCATTCCCAGCGGATATTGTGGACACGCTTGACCATCGCTGCAATTTTCTTCGAGAGCACTGCTTCCACGCTGAAATACGATTTGACGCGCTCCTTGAGCGATTTTGCTTTCCCGACGTACATCAGCTTGTCGTCCGCATCGGAGAAATAATACACACCCGGCTCGTCCGGCAGAGTCTCCAGAATCGGCTCCACCCTAGCCCAAGTCTTCTCGGGCGGCTTGAATTGGCGGGCTGTTTTGTTTTGGAATACGAGCAATTCGTCGAGTGTCGTGATGTCGTGCTCGGATTCCAAGATGCCGAGCAGCTCGACCAAAATCAGTGCCGTGGCGTGAGCATCGCCCAGCGCGCGGTGGCGGTCTTTGATTTTGATACCGAAATATTCGCTAAGCGCGCCGAGGTTCTTTTTTTGCGCTTTTGTGATTAGCCTGCGGGCCAATTTGAGAGTGCATAGTTTCGGGACGGTGATGGCTTCGAGTTTGAAATTTTTGAAGGATTGGTTTACGAATTGCCAATCGAAAGAGGCATTGTGGGCCACGAATACGGCGCCCTCGCGATTGAACAGCTTCCGGGCCTGGGGCAGTATGTCCTCGGGTTCGGGCGCGTTGAAGGCCATTTTGTACGTGATGCCGGTCATCGAAATGATGTATGGCGGGATGTATTGGTGCGGGTTGATCAACGAAGAATATTCATCGGTGATTTCGCCGCCTATAGTGGTAACGGCAGCAAAATCCATGATTCTGTTTCTTATTCCGTCCGGCCCCGTCGTCTCTACGTCAACTACGATAAAAGGTACATCCCAAAATGAACTGTCGGCCAATGTCCGCTCCCAAAGTTTTCTCTCAAATTCAATCGAAATTCCCGCGTAATTGCGAAAATCGCGAATTCTAATATAAAGCTAAATTACTGAATTTGAAAATATATTTGCGCACATCCAGGAAATTGTTCTCATAATGCGCCGATATTGCAACCGATTACGAATCCGCCGCCGCGCAAACAAAAAAGCCCGGCTACGAATAACCGAGCTTCGATGAAAATCGAAAACTGTATTATTCGAACTTGCCGGTTGTGTCAGAAATCTGGTATTCGAACGAAAAGTATCTGCCCTTGTCTGTTACTGGGTTGGGCGTCGAAGGATGGCCCTTGTAGTAGTTAATAATGCGCATCTTCGCATATTTGCCGTTGGCCAGTTTGAAAACGAAAATTTTTCCGGCAATCGGAGAAATCAAATGCGATTGGTCGTATGTGTACCAACCATTGCCTGATCCACCGGGAATGGCCGTAAACTCAAGTGTAGAATCGGGAATGTAGCCATACGCTGGCGCTTGTTTCACGTCCGAGAAGCTGGTTTGGGTGAGTGTAGAAACCTCGACATTGCCCGGTCCGCGAACGCCGCTATTTAGAATAATCGTTGTTTTCTGGAATCCAATGTCCCATTTTGTCGAAGCCGAGTCGGCAATTGCAACCTTTGCTTTATTCTCGAAACTAAACAAAGCGAAGTGCGTGCCATTTTCGAGTGTATCGGCGCTGAAGTCATATACCCTTTTTATTGAGCCTTCAGGCTCGGTCGTATTGTCGTCGTCGGATTTGCACGACACCAAGGCAAAGGTCGAAGCCGCCAAGAGCAGCATGGAGAGAAGTATTTTTTTCATTATTGATCCATTTATTTATTAAAAAAACAGTTAAAAATCATATTTCATCCCGACGAAAATCGTACGCCCGGGATTCATAGCCATCATCCGATAATCAGTTTTATCAAGTAAATTATCAACTCCAACGCTTGCGGCCAATCCCCAAGCGAAGCGTTTGTTCAGTGTCGCGTTCATCAGCACGTAGCCCGGCGCGTATTCTTTGTTTTCGTCGATGACGCCATTGCCGTTGTAATCAAAGAATCCGTATTTGCCTCGGAAATTGGCCCTGAGCGAAAATGTTATTTCCTGATCGGGGATCTCGGCCGAAAGGCGGCAAAGACCCGAATGTTCTGCCCTGCCCACCAATCCGCCGTACTCGCTTTCGGTGGTGCGGTGGTAGTTGCCTCGGGCGTCCACGTAGCCAACCCGACCCGCGCGAATCGAATCCAGTTTCGCTTCGTCGCCGGAGGTCAAGTACTGGTAGCTCACGTCGAGAGCCAGCCGTAACCAATTCGGCAGCCCGAGCCTCTCGCTCGGAGGCGACAGCTTGAATTTCACCTCGACGCCGCGAGTGAAGGCCGAATTCAGATTGAAATACGTCCAAACATTCCCGCCGGAAATCTTCTGAGCTATCGGCTGGTAGAGTATCATATCATTTATTTTATTCGCAAAGAAGTTTGCACGCATCTCGAATACAGATTCATAGCGGAGAGACCAGCCGAAATCGACCGAAACGGAGCGTTCCGGCGTGAGCATTTTTACTGCTGAGAAATCGACCGATCCGGGAACCAATTCGCCTCGCTTTTCGAGCTGGGCGATGGCCGAACGGATGTTCACCACTCCGAACACCGAATAGTTCGACGTGGGATTCGACCAATCCAAGTACAACTGCTCGGACGTGGGCGCCTTGAAGCCGCTGCCGACCGATCCGCGGAAAGTGAACCACTCCCAAGGATTGCACGCAAAGGCCAGCTTCGGGCTGAGGTTGTCCGCAAAGTCTTGGTGCGCGTCGTAGCGCAGGCTGGCGATAATATTGAAATGGGTGAACGGGAACCAATCGTCTTGCACATAGGCATAAGCAACGTTGGAAGTTTTTTTGCCGCCATCGATCGAGGCCGATTCCACGCCTTCGACTGACGAACCGCCGCCCACTGTCATGTTGTGCGAGGCCAGAAGCGTGGTGGAGCCGATAATCTCTCCGCGGGCTATTGATTCGATGAAAGAATAGTCCGAAAGGAACGCGCCCGTCTGCCTCTCGGTGTCTTCGTAAAAGCTCTTGTATTTTGCGAAATATGCCTTCGCTTCGATGCGCGCCAGCGAACTGAATTTGTGGCGGAAGGCAAGCGATGCGTTTGCGTCCCAAATCGTGCCCGACTCCAAGACGTTTCGAGAATCGGCATCGGTGAAGTAATAGTCGTAGTTGGAAATATTGTACCTCAACCCAGCAGCAATCTCTGTCGATTTCGCCGGCCTCCACGAGAAATCCATCGTCGTGGTGTAGGCGGAGTTTTCCGGTTGCTCCTGAATGCGACCTGGCCCGAAAACCTGCTTGAAGCCGTCGGTCCGCGCTGCCGAGCCGAAAAGCGAAAACGAATATTTATCGTTCGGGGCGGCCCAAAGAAGCGAGCCGTCGAGGTTTGCGGTATTGAACGAAGAATACTTTGCCCCCAAACTGCCCTTCAATCCTTCCGAAGGCTTCTTGGTAACGATGTTGATCACTCCGGCGAGCGCATGGGAACCGTATTGCGACGAGCTTGGGCCTTTGACGATTTCGATTTTCTCAATATTTTGGGTAACGAACCTGTCGAGGTTCACCACGCCCGAAGTCCGGCCAATCGTAGGGTTCCCATCGATCAGAATCAATGTGTATTCGGGATCGAGGCCCTGGAGCTGGATCCCCGCCCCGCGCCCGACGACGCCGACCACCTGAAGTCCGGCCTGGTCGGTGAGCGCTTCGGTTAGCGTTTTGTTGCCCTGCGCCGCGATTTCTTTAGCGGACAGAATATCGGCCGGAATCGGCAATTCATCCACTGCGCGAGCTTCCCGAGTGGCGGTAACGACCACCCCTTCGGAGCAAATTGCGGTATCGGCCAGAGTGAAGCTGAACGAACTGCCCGAGGCAAGAGAAAGCATCGTATCAATTGTTTTATATCCAATATGCTTCAGGCGCAATTGGATCGTTAAGCCCTCGACGTTCCGAATCGTTGCTTGCCCACTGGACGAAGTGAAATAATTCCGCTTGATCGTGGGCGACGAGATACGCACGTGGCTGACGGGTTCGCCCGATTGGTTGGCAACCCTGATCGAAACATCGGCCGCAGCGCAGGGCTTGGCAACAAATGCGATAAGTAGTAGAATCAGGACTAATTTATTCATTTAAACAATAATTTCTTCCACATACACTCGGAAAAACGCAAATTCACGTGTTTTGTTTCATCCGACCCGCTGGCTCAGAGCTTGCCGCCCCAAGACAGTCCAATCGTAAAAGCAAAATTATTCACAATTTGGTGCCCGTAATAATACTTGTAAACCGGGTAATCAAAAGCGCAGGAGGTATAAAGCCCGGCAAAGCTGAAACCAAGCTGCGGCGAAAGCACGATGTTGCAATTGCCCGAATCGTCGTTCGTGGCGCCGTCGGACTTGTCTTTCCTTTTGTATTCGTTCCGCACCTCGAGTATGGCCGAAAGGTCGTCCGTTAAGGTTTTAGATACAAATAGCGAAGTGAAAATCGCAGCGCCGTATTGGTATTTGCGGTCATTCTCGAAAAGGAACTCGCCGCGGTTAAGCAAGTACAAGTGGATGCCTTGGCGTTTGAAACCTTTGTGCGCAAAGATGTGCGTGATCGCCCCGAAAGCCCTTTGCGACGGTTGCACGTGCAGCGGCAGTGTGTCCGAAGTCCTGTTCAGAGGCATCTTGGCGCCGGCGCCGAGAGTAAGTTCGAATTCGTTTTCTTTGCTTGAATAAACGTTATATTTTCCGATAATATTCAAATGCGAAAGGCCTTCGGACGAATATTTTTGATCGACGAAGTCCTGAGTTTTGTTTGCAAATGCTCCAAATTCGATTTCGGCTGTCAATCTGTCTGTGATGCCATAGCTCAGTAAGGCTCCAATATAGTCCGAGCTGATGTAGTTTATCGTCCCTTTCGCGGCGGAAGACGCACCACGGTAGTATTCGTCCCCGTATGCGTGGCGGTACGAAACGAGCACGTTTGCGAAGCCCTCGCGGAGCACTCCCGAGTTCGACGTCCCGATTGCCGGGGAAAGCCCGCCAACGGCAGCGCCGCCCGTGCATCCGCATTGCGCGAAAGATGGCGCGGACAGCAATTGAAAAATCCCAAAGGACAATAGCGCAAAGGCAACAGATGTTTTGAATTTCATTTCTTCTCCAATATTTTCACAATGTCGCGTTCCCAATCCATCGATGGGAAGCTGGCCAAACCGATAAATTTGTTTGAGCAGAGGACGGCAACAGCAGGAATGAATTCGATATCGTATTTTTTATATTCACCGGCAGGATCCTCGGCATAGCGGTCCAGGCCCAGGAAGCGAATCCGCTCCGGCGGCACTTTCGCCGCTTCGAGCAATCGCAGTATCCTCGGCACTTCCTCGCGGCAGGTGGAGCATCCGGCAGACGCGCAAACAAGGAAGCTCGCATCCCTTTCGCGGGCCAAGCGCCCGATCTTTGCGGCCAGCGCTGTATCCGGCGAATATCCGGGCGCCGAGAAATCGCTCCATCCGCAATGCTCCCGCCAAAAGGCCACCGTGGTGTACCCAAGCAAATCTCTCCTCTGCTCGCGTCCAGCCGAACAGGCTGCAAGAGCCGCCAGCGCGAAAGCTATCAATGCTATCAAACGTATCCTTGCCAATTTGCTCCCAGCAAATATTCAAAAACATCTATAACAAAAATAAGTTGAATTTGTTACATTAAAAAACTGTTTGCTGAAGTGGGCTGTGAGTGCCTTTGGCAGATCTTTGCCCGGCATGGAAGGCGTGGGTGCGTTTTGGTTCTGGGACGCAAACGGTTTAACTTTTGGAAAATCTCACTTCAAATCGTGCGGCGATGAAAATTCCTTTAATTAATACTCAGATTTTTGTATTTTTATTTTTTTGACAATTATACTGAATCTATGAAAACACTATTTACTCTGTTCCTAATGCTGTGCCTGTTCTCGGGCGCGAGCGCGCAACTGTCCGATTTCTCGTTTGCCCAGGCGGCAAAGCAACAAACCAAGAAGAAGGAAGTCCCCTTCGACAAAAAAGCCTATCAGAAACTACTGGCCGAACCGACCGAATGGTACGCAGGACTTTCGTTCTCAAACTTTGTCCCTCAGGGCGAATTCATGCAGACGCTTGGCAAATCTTTCCAAGGGTTCTCGGTCTATGGCGGGTACAACAACTCGGAATCACATTTGGGCTGCGGGCTTCAGGTGGATTTCATGTTTACGGGAAACGATGAGGATATATACAGGAAATATTTGTACGACATGTTAAATCACAGATACGACTATTTTGACACTCTTTCGATGCAGAATATGATTATCCCGATCACTTTATATGGCCGTTTCACTCAGCAATTTTTTAACTTCTTTGAGCCATATTTCGAGGTTTTCGGCAGTATGAACATCTACAGCGCATCAATGAGCTATAAATCCGGGATCGACTTTAACGGCAAACAAGTAACCGACTCGGACACGAAGCTGAACGTATCGTTCGCCTATGGTATCGGCGGCGGGGCTATGTTCAAACTGTTGGAATATGCTGAACTGCCCAGCACCCATTTCAAAATGCTTCTCGACATTCGTGGCCGTTATTTCTATGGCGGCAAGGCGAACTACTGGCGCGGCTTTTTGACCGATGGTACCTATGGTTTCGTGGAAAAAACATCCAAGACCGCAATGGTGATGGTCCACGCCGGCCTTACATTTCAATTCTAAAGGGCTGAACTGCCTTTTATGATTGGACGATGTGGCGATGAGCTGATGTGGTAATGTGGTAATGTGATGATTGCCTTTTGCTGTTCAATGTAACGATATACTTATTCGGGAGCGAACGCCGAAGGCGTGGTATCTTCATAGCAGGTGTGTGCTGCTTCCACAATACGAACGCTGAAAGCGTGGAATATTAAATTGCGTTTGAAAAATCAATATATCGCTCCTTCAGAGCTATTAGTTTTTCCAATTTTACAATTCTCAAAAATAGAGATGAGCCAATGAGTATTGGCTATTGCCTACTTCTTCGTGTCTTTAACTAATTTAACCTGAGGTTCGAACAGGGCATCATCGAGCTTCTCGGTCGCGATATATCTCGTTTTGATAAGCATTTGCTTTTTGGTGCTTCCAATATTCTGTTCTGTGAATACTTCGTTGGCGATTCCGAACCCGATCCGCTCGGTGTAGTGATAATTGATTTTTATTGTCGCTCCGCCGTTTGGAGCGGCAATGCTGAGCCAGCATTGATTTAATTGTGAGTCGCTCTTGCCGATTAGGAAGTGTACAGTATCGCTTACGTTGGCGCGGACGAAAGAAATCATCCAGCATTCAGCATGGGCCACATTTACCAATCCATTGTCAATTACTTTATAATCCGAATAATTATCCAAGTATTCCAATGCAGTGGCCGCGTCGAGCCAACGGAGCATTCGAGCCGCTTCCCTGAGGCGTTCCGGTTGGATGGATTCGATTTCTCCGGCGCGCGCCATCCACGATTTATCGCCTTTCATTGCTATACTCAGGCAGCCGTTTGCGTCGTATTCATCAACTCTGAATACATTGTCCGTTTTGTGGAATAAAACATTGGAAACCGTCTGTTTTGCTTCATTATTGCCCATGGTAACAATATCAAATTCAGCCCGGTATTCCGAATTCGAAAGTGAATGAACCTTTTTGAGCATGGATCGCGTCGTTTCCAAAATACCTTCGATGTCCGTAGCGAAGCAAGATGAATTAAAAGCAATGCCGACGAAAAGAATGAGTAACAACTTAAGCTTCATAAATATCCTTTTAACAAATATATAACTTTATCGAATGCAAATTCAATAATAATCCTATGATTCAGATCTCTCAGTGAATTTCCGGTTTCCGTTATCCTACCAATTGCATAACACTAAAGCGCGATGGTTGATACAAATGTTTTTTTCTCTAAGAAAGATTTTATTACGAAAGAATAAGTATGCGATTCGAATGCCCAACTTTTCATCCAAATCCAACTTTGCAGTGTGGCTATGCGCTTTGTTACTATCCAGAACTGCACTGAACACTTGCGAATCGGCCACGGTGTTTGCCTCGAAGAATAAATGAGATTCCTCGTTGTTCGGAAATAACTCATCTGCCACGTCAATTGCCAGAGTCAACATCATGAATTCGTTTGCGTTTTATAACGAAAGCGTAATCGAGCTTGGAGAATAATGTTCAATTCCGGAGAATCTCAATAAAACAATACGCTTCAATCGAACAAAAAAGCCCCACCGGATTGGCGAGGCTGCATATTTGATCAATATATTAGGCGCATTCGTGATGATCGAATTTGCCCCAAGATAAGTACTTAGGGCGTTCGATTAATTCATTTATTCGATCACGATCATCGTGTTCTGTAGTGCTGAGTGCACTCTTTCGATTTCGGCCGTCGAGAAATAGTTCTTGCTGATGTCGAGGCTTTCCAATTTCTTCAGGTTCGTGAAGTTTTCGGGGAATTCGGTGATTTCGTTCAGGCTGAGTTCGAGCTGCACCAAATTAACTAATTTTCCGAAGCCTTCGGGAAGCGCTTTCAGTTCGTTTTCGTACAGGAGCAATTTCTCGAGTTTGTGCAATTCGCAGAGCGATTCAGGAAGCGCCTGAATCAGGTTCTTGTACAGGCGAAGTTTCTGAAGGTTGGCCAGATTGCCGATTTGCTCGGGAAGCGAAACGAGGCTGTTCTCTTGCGCTTCGATTTTCACGAGTTTTGTCAGCCGGCAGAGCGAATCCGGAAGAGTGGTCAGGCGGTTCGCCGGGACGCGCAATTTCTCGAGGTTCACGAGGTTCCCGATGTTTTCGGGCAATTCATAGATCTGGTTTTCGCTCAGTATAAGCTCGCGCAAATTGACGAGTTCGCAGATCGAATCCGGCAGAGCCGAAATCCTGTTGTTATTCAGGCTCAGCCATTCTAAATTTTTCAATTCACCGATACGGGCGGGAAGCTCGGTAACGTCGTTCCAACCGAGAACGAGTGTGCGCAGGTTTTTCAATTCGCAAATCGAATTAGGTATCGCAGAGATTTTGTTTCCGCAGAGGTCGAGCTTTTCCAATTTCGTTAGCTTCGAGATTTCGTCGGGAATCTCTGCTATCTTGTTGTTCAGAAGAACTAATTCTTTGAGGTTTGCAAAAGTGAAAATTTCTTTGGGGAGTTCGGTAAGGTTTTTGTAATGGAGGTCCAATCTTTCAACTTGCTCGGGACTTTTCAGCGCCTCGGCAAGTGAATAAAACGTTATTTCCGTCTCCGACGCTCCTGTTCCGGTTGTCTGTGCTACATTCATGGCCGTGTCTCCTAATTATATTGTATCGTAAACTATCTATTTAACAACTCTACTCTAAAGACTATCTTAATATAATAAATATTTTTTGGAAAAAAAGAATTTTCTTTAAAAAATTTTCCACTTATACTTTATATTGCCGTTGAGTTTTTTAACAATATTTCGAGCATGATGATGAAATCAGGCAAAACCATTGTTTTATTTGCAATTACGTTCATTCTTTTCCAACTCTCCGAATCCTCGGCCGCCGAGTATCCCTCCGCCACGCAAAACATCGTACAGGATTTCGACGTGCTGAACTATTCGGCAGACGTCAACCTGCGCGAAATGCCTTCGCTCCGAATGCAAGGGATTTGCCGCACGCTTCTGCGTTGGACGAATCGATCACCACAATCGAAATATTACTTCAATCTGCGGTCGCTCGTGGTGGATTCCGTCCGGTACAATGGCGTCCCTGCCCAATTCTCGGCCGCTCTCATCCCCGATTCGGCCCGCTTCCACTACGAAGTGGCGCCCCCGGCCGATGACACCAAAGATACAGCCACAATCACTATTTACTATAGCGGCACTATGGCAGCAGAAGCCGGCTCATCGCCCTGGGGCGGAGTGCACGCCACGGAAACGGGTATCTATGCAATGGGCACAGGCTTCCATTGCAATTATGTCTCGACTACGCAATTCTGGCTGCCTGTTTTCGACCACCCGCAGGACAAGGCAACTTTCGACTGCCGCTTCACCGTCCCCGCCGGCAAAGTAGTCGCCTCGAACGGAACCCTTCAATTGCACCAACCAGACAACGGTACCGACATCTACGAATGGACACACAAGCACCCCTGCGCGACCTACCTGCTCACGTTCGCCGCGGACGACTACGTGATGCGCGAAGTGCCCGGATGCCGCGTCCCGGTTGTATATTTCTCTCTCGCGGCCGACACAGCCGCCTCCGAATATGTCTACAGAATGCTGCCCAAGGCCGTCGAAGCCTTCGAGAGCAAATTTGTACCATATCCTTTCGAAAAGGTTGGCTACGTTAATACTATTTTGGGTTCAATGGAACACCAGACCATGGTCTCGAGCGCGGTGGACGTGATTCGGAACATGTACAGCAGCCACGATTCGCTCGGCCTCGTGCCGCCGCACGAACTTTCGCACCATTGGTTCGGCGATTTGGTTACGTGCCGCGACTTCCGCGATGCCTGGCTGAACGAAGGCTTTGCCTCATTTTCCGAAGGTATTTGGTACGAATACTGGCAAGGTTTCGAAGGTGGATTCCTGCGCCGGATGGACGAAAGGCTTTCGACGTACATCAACAATACAGTAAATAACGATGGAGTGGTTCCGCTCTACGATTTCCCTCGCGAGAGAATATCGAACTACCCCGAAACAATCTACAGCAAGGGCGCAGTCGTGGTCGGGATGCTCAGGTACGTGCTCGGGGACTCGCTTTTCTTCGGCGCTATCAGGAAATACTTGACCGATTTCGCGTTTTCCACCGCCACCACCGAAGACCTTAAGAAAACCATTGAAAGCTACACCGGCCGGGACCTCAGCGTGTTTTTTGACCAATGGGTCTATCGCCCGGGATACCCAATAATCACCGTTAACGTGGTCAAGTATATCTCAAACGGCAAATTCACAGCGAAGCTGAATATATCCCAAAACAATCCCAAGAGCTGGGGCACTTTCCTGGACGTCCCTGTGGAAATTGGTTTCCAAAAGGCAGACGGCCACTTCGAATACCACACATATAGCCTCGGCGCAGATACGCTCTTCGTAGCTGAAGAATTCGACCAAGACATCAGAGGCATCATTGCAAACAGAGGCCCGATCGTCCGCGCATTGGCCAGGTTCAGATCTGTGAACTTCACCTCCACAGAGGGCGAATCCACCCCGGCCAGCATTAAAATCGCACCAATTCCTGCATCGGACAGGCTTACGGTCAGCTCGACTGAGCCGATCGACGAGATCACAATTGTCGATATTTTTGGCAACATTTTGTTCGCAAAATCAAATATTAACGAACTATCGCACACAGTCCTGCTCGAGGGCATGGCGCAAGGCGCATATATCGCCACCGTCCGCACGCGCTGCTCGATTCGTAGCGAAATGTTTTCTATTATTAAATAATTAGATTAGAAATCGGAAATGTCATTTTTTTCAGCACAATTCTTCGCTATTGCGGTAGCGCACTTTTTCGCAGTAGCCTCGCCGGGGCCTGATTTCGCCATCGCCGTCAAGCAGAGCGTGGCCTACGGCAGCCGCACAGGCATCCAGACGGCCATCGGCATCGGTTTGGGCATACTGTTCCACATAACGTATATCGTGCTCGGCGTGGGCCTTTTCTTACAACAATCCCCCACCGCTTTCATGGTTATGAAATACATCGGCGCGGCCTATCTGCTGTATATTGGCGTGGCGTCGCTGCTCTCGAAGGGCACGGGCGAAGATTACTCGGGCCAGGCCGCCGTCCGCACTCCCCCGACGACTTCGGCAGCGATCATTACGGGGCTGCTGACGAACGCGCTGAATCCGAAAGCCACTCTGTTTTTCCTCTCGTTGTTCACTTTGGCCATCGACCCGGCCACTCCATTTTCGCACGAAGTGTTCTACGGCATTTATTTATCGTTGGCCACGATGGTATGGTTTTCGTTCATTTCGGTGGTTTTCAACCGCGCCACGGTCAGAAATTTTCTGTTGAGGGCCGGAATTTGGTTCGACCGCGCGATGGGAGCAGTCCTCGTAATCCTTGCTATTACTTTGATTATATCTAATTAATCGGCAGATTTTTTTCTATCGATATTCTTTGTTAATTTTCATTTTTTGAAATATACATATTAGCTTTAATAATATAAACATGAATAAAAGAAAATTTGATATTAGGAAAATATTGGTTCCGACGGACGCCGTGCCGATAATCGTAATTGTTTTTGGTTTGGTCATTGCAATCACCATCTCCGAACAGGCCATCAGGCTCATCGGCGCCTCGATTACGATCCTTGGCGTCGTGGTCCTTTTCATGCAAATATCCCAGCGGATGAAGAACTACGTGGAGCTGAAAAACCGCCCTGCCGAACCGCCGCCCAATTTCGAGATTAGCAAAAAAAGCGACGACCGCGCCAATCGCCAGGTTTTCGAGGATTTCCGCGATTCGTTTGGCGATGGCGGGCCAATTGAAGCCCCAACCAAGCAAGCGCCTGAACCGGAAGAATTTGACAATCTGCCTACCGAAATCACCGGCGACGAAGGTTTTGCCGTGATTCGCAAAGGAGACAAGCCGGCCCCAACGAAAGAAAAAGCCGCCGAAGCGCCCAAAGCGAAAACTGATGCCAAAGCCACGGCAGCGCCGAAGGCCCCCGAAGCCACAAAAGCAGAACCGGAAGAAACGCCTGCGCCCGAAGTTGATCTGGCTGCCGATTTCGACGACGACTTCTCGAGCGTCCGAGTGATCGGCCCGGCAAACAAGCCCAAACACGCCCAGAAAGATAAGCCTGCCCCGAAAGCCGAAGCACCCGCTGCCAAGCAGGAAGCCACGAGCGCAACCGCAACGCCAGAGGCTCCGGCGGAACTTTTCGCCAAACCGGCCCAAGAAACACCCAGGCAGCCAATTGCCACGGACAAGCCAGCCGAAGCAGCGCCAGCCGCGCAAGAAACCACGGCCGGGTACAAAGAGAAGAAATTTGAATTCCATATCAATATGCTCATCGACGAAGAAGAATCGATGGGCCAAGAACCCCGAAAAGAGTTCCAATCGTTCCTGAGCCGCGTGCTGACCGTGATCCGTAGCGTTACGAACACGCGCACCGCCGCTTTCCTGCTGGCCAATTTCGAGAAGAACGAACTCATTTTGGAATCGTACGTATCGAACATCCCGGACGCAGTAACCGGCAAAAGAAAGATTCCAATAGGCGGCGACGTGGTAAGCCAGATCATTATGAACGTGAAACCCGAAATCCTCACGGACATTGAGCCTTCCGCCGAAATGGACCTTATTCCGTACTATACGAGGCCGGTGGGCATTTCGTCGTTCATCGGCGTGCCTGTTTTCTATAACAACACCGTGATCGGTATTATCTGCGCCGATACAGACGTTACCGACGCATACGACGCCGTTACGGTCGGATTCTTCGGGCATTTCACCAAGCTGGTCGGATCGCTCGTCCACAGCTACACCGAGAAATATGATTTGATCCAATCCACACGCACTTTGGACTCGATTAACAAATTCCGCGAAATGATGAACGACCCGAAGATGAAAAACGAAGACATCTCGCAGACGATTATTGCCGCGGCAAGCATGATTTGCGAGTATTCATCGATCGGTATTTGTTCGTTCGACCAGCAATCAGGCCATTGGAAAATCATTGCAATGCACTCGCGGGACAAAGTGGACGAAGAGCTGATCGGGAAAGCTGTCAATCCGGAGAATGCACTTATCGGAGCGTGCATCGCCGAGGCGGAAACAGTCTTCCTCTCGCCTCTGCCGGACAACGTGATCCGTATTACCAAAAATGAACGCCCGCTTCGGGACGGATTCTTTGCCGCAGTGCCGCTCAAATCGCACCAGCACAGCTATGGAGCGCTTTTCGTGGAGGGCAATTCTTCGCAGAACATTAATTTCAACGATATACAAGCACTTCGCGCTCTCGCCGAACATGCCGGACTGGCCATTGAGCAACTATTCTTCAACGACATATTGCAATCGACAGCGCTTATCGACGGCAACACCGGAATTGCCAATCCTCCGGCTTTCCGCCGCCGCTTTGCCGAGGAAATGCTCCGCGCGAAAGATCTCGGGATGCCCGCGCAGTTAATACTGTTCCGAATCGATAAATACGCTTCGTTCGACCCGAACACGTACCCCGAACGCATGCAGAGAGTGCTCCAGCACGTGCTCGAAATCACCAAGCGCCACCTGAAGGCCTATGACGTCTTTGGCCATTACGACCACGAAACGCTCGGCGTGGTGCTGTCGGCAGTCGATTCCCAAGAGGCACGCCTTTGGGCCGAACGCCTCCGCTCGGATGTGGCAATTTCCGTCCTCCAGATCGACAAGAGCCGATTCACCGTTACGATGAGCATCGCAGTGGCCGGCGCCGGAAAAACGTTCGACATGGAAGAAACCGAGCGCAACTGCCTCAAAATGCTCGATATATCGACGAAGAAAACCAATTGCGTAACGGTTTTTGCGTAATCCCTGACGCCACTTCATCGGGCGCGGGGAAAAAGCGGCGTGGAAGAGTTCCGATGCCGGACATATTTATATATTAATCAAAGAAAAAATGCCTCAGAAAATACAAATACAACTATCGCCGCGCGACGCTGAACTTGACCACGTGATTGCAGTCCACGCAGCGAGGTCCTTGGCCATTAGCCCCAACGACATTGCAAAGTGCATCGTGGAGCGCCGTTCGATCGATGCTCGCGGAAAGAATATCAAGATTCTGCTTTCGCTCTGCGTGGTGGCCCATGGCGAACAATACAACGAAATGCCGGACGAAGACCGCTTCCTGCTCAAAGATGTACGAAATGCCGAAGAAGTCCACATCGTCGGCTCTGGCCCGGCGGGGCTGTTTGCTGCCCTCTCGCTTATCGAAAACGGTTTGAAACCTGTCATACTCGAGCGGGGGCTGGCCGTGGAATCCCGCAGGAAAGACGTGGCCGCACTGAACACATCGGGGCTGCTCGCAGAGGATTCCAATTGGTGCTTCGGCGAGGGCGGAGCCGGGACGTTCACCGACGGCAAGCTATACACACGCTCCACCAAGCGCGGCAACGTGAAGAAAATCATTAACACATTCGTCGAATTCGGCGCCGACAAGATGATTCGCGAGCTTGCCCGCCCGCACATCGGCACGGACGTCCTGCCGACGATTGTCAAGAATATCCGCCAGGCAATTATCGATTGCGGCGGGGAGTTCCGTTTCTCGACCAAAGTGAAAGATATCGAGACTATGCGCGGCTCTATTGTTTCCGTCCGCACGGAGGACGGATTCAGGATCCCGCTCAGCAGGTTAGTCCTTGCCTGCGGCCATTCCGCAAGGGATATGTATGACATACTCCACCGCAGGGAAATCGCCCTCGCAGCGAAGGCATTCGCGATTGGCGTGCGCATGGAACACCCGCAGAGCATAATCGACAATATGCAGTACAGAACCAACGGCCGCGGCGAATACCTGCCACCGGCTGAGTATTCATTTACCGAACAGGTCGATGGGCGCGGAGTGTATTCGTTCTGCATGTGCCCGGGCGGCGTGATCGTGCCGGCAGCGACGAGCCAAGGCGAATTGGTCGTAAATGGTATGTCCAATTCGAAGCGAAACCTCCCGTTGGCCAATGCAGGGCTTGTATGCGAAATTCGTTTGGAAGACATACCCGGAGCCGACACCAATCCACTGGCCGGCCTCGAATTCCAAAGGCAAATCGAACAGGCGTGCTTCGAGGCGGGCGGCGGCAATTTCCGCGCCCCAGCCCAACGTTTGGCCGACTTTACGAGCAAAAAGCTGTCCCAATCCCTTCGCGAAAGCTCGTACAATCCGGGGCTTACCTCGTGCAACCTCGCGAACCTGCTGCCCAAATCCGTGGCCGCCAGGCTGGCCGGCGCGCTGAAAGCGATCGGGAACAAGAAGAAAGAGTTCTTTACGAACGAAGCATTGATCGTAGCGCCCGAGACTCGGACTTCATCGCCGGTTTTCGTCTGCCGTGACGCAGAATCGATGCAGTCAACCAATTGCTTGGGCCTATATCCATGCGGCGAAGGTGCCGGATACGCCGGCGGTATCGTGTCGGCAGCGATCGACGGCACGAGCGTGGGTCAAAGAATTGCTCAGGGCTAAGCGATTTTTGAAATAGCGGCGACTGCCACTTTGTTTTAATTCTACATCATTTTGGTGGGTCGAGTTGTTTGAATTAGTAAACCTCCCCTTTCATGGGGCTGTCTTGAAAAGTGTCATTCCGAACGTAGTGAAGAATTCATTGTTGTTTATAAATCCTTACAATATATAGATGTTTCACTTCGTTCGACATGACAAAAAAACAGCTTTTCGGGCATTGGAGACAACCCCATTTCAATTATATTGACCATTTCAAAGCATTGAGATGATTTTAGGTAAGAATATTGATGAAGGTTGAGCGATGAAGGTTTTAGTTTTAGCATTATCGGGAATTGGCGATGCGCTGATGTTCACGCCCGCGCTAAGGGTGCTCAAAAGCAAATGCCCTGATGCTCAGGTGGATGTTTTGACTATGTTCAAATCCTGCGGCGAGGTCTTCAAGAACAATCCGAATGTCTCCAACGTCATCTTTTTCGATTTCATGAACGAAAGCAAGGCCCAAGCGCTGAAATTCGTTATGGGGATGCGCGGCCGATACGACGCCAGCATCAACGTCTATCCGGCGAACCGCGCGGAGTACAACGGAATGCAATTCATGTTTGGGGCCAAAAAACGCTGCGCCGTCGATTACCTGCGGCGGAACAATCGCAACTTCGCCTTCCTGAACAACGTCCGCATTCGCGAAGACGATTCGCTGCACAACGCCCAAGAGAACGTGAAGATGGTTACGAAGCTGCTCGGGCTGCCGGACATGCCCGAGAGCGAAATTCCCGCCATGGAATACTTCCTGACGGACGAAGACAAGCAATTCGCGAAGGAATACGTTAGCGAAACCTGCGCTGGCCGAATGATAATCGGTTTCCATCCGGGCTGCAACACGCTCAAGAACCACGCCAACAGGCGCTGGGACGCCTCGCGTTTTGGCGAGCTGGGGCGGCGCCTGGCCGAGCGTTTCGATTGCCAATGCCTCGTCTTTGGCGGGCCGGAGGAGAAGGATTTGAAAGACTCCGTGGTGGCGGCCGCCGCAACGGACCGAGTGCGCTCCGTCGAGGTGCGGACCTTTTCGCAATCGCTCGCGCTGATGCAGCATTGCAACTATTTCATAACGAACGATTCCAGCCTGATGCACGCATCCGCTGCGCTGGGGGTCTATGTGTTCCCAATTATCGGCCCAACGAATCTGTCCTACATACGGCCCTGGAAAAGCGGATTCACGCCGATCACTTTGGATTTGGAGTGCGCGCCCTGCTTCTACTATTCGCCGAAGCCTCTTTCCTGCTCGCGCACCGACGTGCAGTTCAAATGCGTCCGCGCGCTCACCGTGGACTTTGCCTATTCGGTAGTGGCGCCCCAAATCGAGTTACTCTCGGCAGGTTCGTAGATGTTCTATTATGCGAACCCGCTGCTCCCACGCAAGACGGCCAATACGAATTTGAAGAAAATTTTGTGATTGTAGATTATTTATCGCGTAGCGGTTGTTATTAAAGGCAACAGGAAAAAATATTGAGACTGCCGAATGAGAACAATTAAAACAATCATAGTAATATATGCTATGCTAACAACGTTTTGTTATGCTTCAAGCTATTTTCTGGAAAGCAATTGGATAAAAGCAGACGACGATACTTACATAAATCCGGTGCAGCTGATAAAGGAACATGGAGATTATCTTTACGTATGTGGTAACAGCCTTCATTTCTTCAAAGAAGTATATAAAGCGCCCAAATATGATTCTGACGGGAAATTGATTGTAGTTGTCCGAACGAAGTCTTATCAGCCCAGAATTGCATCGAATCAATCCGTTTATCCAAAACGATCCGGCATCGTGCGACTTAAGAAGGATGGGACAATTGACAAAGAGTGGAATTCCATTTTTTTTAACGATGTACAAATACGTGCATTCGATATTATGCCTGATGGAAAGTTGGTTGTAGCTATTGATTCGATAAATAATAATAGTACATTAATTGCTGAGTTTGATTCATTTGGGAACATGACTAAACTAATCCCACTCGAAAAACTATTTCCTCACATAGTTGATTTTCAGCAACCACCCAAACATAGTGATGTGGTTCAGATTCGCGTTATTAATTCATATATTTATATTATTGGGGATTTTGGGCGCTATCCTAAGAACTCAATCGATTACCCAATGCATATTATTAGATTAAGCTCTGATTATTCAATAGATACCACTTTCAATGCAATAGGCACAAGACTCTTTGGGACTGCTATAGGTATTGAATTTCAAAGAGATGGGAAGATAATTATGTACGGAAATTTGAAGAATTATCGCAAGACTTATTCATTTCATTTGTGTCGATTAAACCCTGATGGTACATATGATTATACTTTCAATACATTGGGAATTGGATTTAACAGTACAGTAAGAGATTGTATTGTTTTACCGGACAACTCACTTCTTGTGGGCGGGTACTTCACCGAGTACAACAATCTACCTGTATCAAATTGTATATGCAAGCTAACTGCAGACGGACAGATCGACAAGTCATTCAATAGAAATGTATATGGCGTTTGGGATAATTTCTCAAATCACTTTAGTGTTGAAACGATAACGCCCATTTCGGGCAACCGATTTCTTGTCGGAGGAATGTTCTCAAGGTACAATCACCAAGATGTGTATAATTTAATTATGATTGATTCAAGCGGCCAGTTATTAGAAAGCTTCGATGAATTGTTAGAATACAAACTATTTCGCGTTCATACGATATGCGAGTCAGCAAATGGCGATTTATATGTTGGAGGTGCTTGTTTCATAGAGAACTGCGATACGAACAAACAGATAGGCATCCTAAAATTCAGCAAATCGAAGGGCTTCGTTGAGTTCTATTTGCTATATTTATCAATTATTTGTATTTTGGGCATTGCAGTATTTTTGATAATTCGATTCAGAAGGAAATTTCGACGTTCAAATTAAAGTCTTTAGCCCACCGCCGCTGGATCGGTTGCGAGCGGGACGCCGAGAGCGAAACAGGCGAGCACGGAGCGAGATAGTACGATTGAACTCTTTTGCGATGACGATATCCCAACAAGGGCAATCTCGGAAACAGAGATAAATCTTAATAGAAAAGAACTTAATTTGTCGATGAACAATCCACTTAATTCAAGAGAATTGAATAACAAAACGATGGGCTGGGGAATGGGATTAATACATGAATTATCACAAATATAAGCTGGCGCAACGTTTTTGATGATTTTGATGCTGGCGATCCGAGACCATCAACACTTACTTTCGAGTACATAATATCATTTCATCGATAAAAGCTAACCTAAAAAATAATCTTTATAAGACATGTAAAGACTTGATACTAGAGGGTGTTCCCGCTCGAGCGGGAATGACAAAAACAATTATTTCAAATGGAAATGATATAACTCGAAAGACTATGCACAATACAGCAAAATTTAACGACCAGAATCTTTTTAACGTCAACACCGGAAATAAAAATCCCTTTAAGTGCTAGATTTTAAACTATTAAGGGGAATTTTTTTGTAGTCCCGAGAGGACTCGAACCTCCGACACACAGTTTAGGAAACTGTTGTTCTATCCTGCTGAACTACGGGACCAGCCGTTGCTCCGGCACTTCCGTGCGTTCCAGAGCGATTACAAATTTACAAATTTTTGGCGAATTTTCTATACTAATTTATGCTGTCCGCGCCGCTAAGCATGAACCGATGCGCAGGAAGTGCGTTGTATTGGGCGCCAAATACAGCATTCGCAACGAAATATCGCAGTTGGTGCACGTCGATCGCGCCATTGCCCAGCAGCAAGGCCTTCTCCAGAAGCATCTCCGTTTGTTCGTTCGTTACCAGGCCCAACTGCTGCAATTGCACTAGCTCGCCAAATGCCTCGCGTGTGAACAGCTCGCGCTCCGATTTGTGGAACACCCGATATGCAGACACGCTGCCGAAATCCGCCGGCAGTCCGATATTGTCCGAAAAATCCAACCTATCGACCAACCAGCTGAGAGCTGTCGAAATCTCGGCGTGCGTATAGCCCAAATCCTGAAGTTCGTTCAGATCGATTTCGCTCAGTTTTCTGTTCTGCTTCAGTTCGGATATAACGTAAACTATAATCTCAATTATTCTCTCGTGCATTTCCACCCCCATTCAAATGAACATATTCTCCTTCTGTCCCATTGATGCGCGTTCTTCGTCTGTGGCGTCGTTGTATCCACAGAGGTGAAGCGCCCCATGTACTGCTAAACGCTTAAGTTCCGTTGTCAGTGTA
>CAZSWR010000008.1:0-57508 GCA_964610885.1 uncultured Hyphomicrobiales bacterium
CTATCAAGAATTGAGACAAGCGTTTCATGTTGTTAGAATTTTTGCCGTGTTTTTGCCTGTCTCTTACCGTAATATCGAGCATGTTTTGTCTAAAGATTTTCGAATCACGAAGCTGATCAATCAGAGATTTAGAATTGACTTGTACGTCTGCCATTTCAGGAAACCATTGGTTGGCAACGTTGAAATTCTTGTGCGTTATTATTTTTTTACCTTTATAATAAATCAAACTCGAATCAATTTTTTCGCTTATTAGGGATCGGCAATCATCGACTATTTGATCGTAATCCTTGTTGGAGTAAAAAATTGAATGTCCTGACTCCCATAAAGATAATAGATGAATACGCAGTTTCTCGGCAAGCGATGTAAAATTTCTCTCCGACAATCTTTTTATTTCTTGAATCGTATAGTCCAGCTCTTTGGGAATTATCGTAGCATTTTCATAGATTGGTTTTGTGATTTCGGTTGCTACTTTTTGATCAAACAATTTATGGGTTTTCATATGAATCCTATTTTAATTTAAATAAATGCCCTGCCCGAAAGCAGGGCTGTTCAATAACAGGTTATCTGTCCTCAATTTTAATATTATTGAAACGATAGATTCTGTCGGTGCCTGTTTCTTGCATTATACAAACATTATTGTAAATAGTAACATCGAAGTCGGTTCTTGAAGGAAGCATTTTGAATGCTCCCTCGACAATGATATTGATTTTTCCTTTATGGAATGCCCTGTACCCGTCTTTAATAACAATATTCTTATTTGCTAATATTAACAATAAGCTGTTCGATGAATCTTGCACGCGAGAGAACAGTTCAATTCTGTCTGCATTGTTTTGCCTTAGTAAGAGAATATCACCGGCATCTAATTTGCACTCTAAAAGCTTGTTCCCGAAATTTTTGAGCGTTTTTTCAACGTTACTTTCGGAGTAAGCAAGCAGAGTTAAAAAGAATTCTACAGCACTACCCTCTAACGATTTGCTTTGTATTGAAGCATAATCGGCGGTATACTTTTTTTCTTTTAATGAGTAATGAATCGTTAAGTTCTCTTTGTACGAAGATGAATTTAATAGTGCTTGAAATATTTTTTTGTTCGCAGGCAATTGCAATTCAATACTGAGATGTTCTGTTTTGCAATCATGACTCAAAACTACATCACCAAAACGAAATACTCGCTCATGGACGAAATCGAAAAAGGGGGTGTACGTAATTATTCGTACATTAGTTCCGAAATTGAAGTACAGGTCAATAGGCAACCCGAATTTTGCTACGTTTGCTAACTCCTTAATAAATTCCGAAGTTATTTCGAGGAATAGAGTGAATTGGTTCATTTTTTATCCTTTAATGACTGTTTGTATAATGATAGAAGTGTGTCAATAAATTCTTCCATAGATTTCCCTGCATTGTCTGCCTCTTTGGTCAAACTCATGTGTAATTTTTCTGGAATTTCTATCTTATGAGAATTCTTCTTGATTTGTTTTTTTCCGAGATTCATCAGTTTTTTCTTATTAAGAGCTTCCGCAATTGTTGGAATTGAGCCGTCCTTTAGACCTTTGTAAATATCCTTATAATTCTTGAATTTGAAAATATCCAGAATATGCTGAGCTTCTTCTTGCTTGGTTTGGTTTTGTAGATCATTGTATAATAATTTGTCTTCTTCGGACATTTTAATTATATCTTTTATACATTTCATATCCAAATCTAATGAGTATACTTTATCGATAATATTATCGATCTTTTTATTCTCTGATATTGATAATGCTGTGTCAAGATTGATTTTCCCGGCTTTAACCAATTTGTATAATTTCGCTCTATGGGTATCATCTCTAAGCTTTTTAGCTTTTGCATACATACCGTATGAAGCACCGCAATACTTACATGCGATTCTCGCGGCATCGAAAGTCTCGCCTGCGTTTTGATAGTCAATAAGATTTTCTTTTCTTTGAGTATCGTGTAATTTCTCAAAGTATTCTACTTTTTCCAACGATACTATTGCTCGTTGTGATGGAGTGATGTCTTTATGATGATAATGTATAGAGTCAATGTATTCTTCGAGATTGGGAATATTTTCCGTAATGATTTCGTAATCAAATATTATTTTATGTTTTCTGCAAATATCAATTCTTGCTCGCCCGTCGATAATTTCATTGTTATATACTTTAGGTTTAATCAATAACCCGTTTTTCAAAATATCATCTTCAAGAGCGAGATAGCCCTTAAGGTTAATTTGTGGAATATTCTTTAACTTTGCACTGACTCTAAAATTCTTTTGATTTCCATTTGTTTTTGCCGGTTCGCGCAAAATTCCATTTTCAGAATCCGAGGTTGCAGGAGCAATTTCTGCGGAGTCCGATTCGTAAGGCAAATTCTCGTCTACCTCTTTATCGTATTCAATAGCGGGTTCGGCATCGGGTTCGACAACGGTTGTTTCCTCTGAGACGGCAGGTGTTACAGAAACCGTATTTACAGCGTTGGTTTCAAGGGAATCGCTTTCCGATTCTTGATTTGTCATTTCTGACAAATCGATTTCTGTTTCATGTTCATTGCTATCACTTGCAGTGAAGAGGCTGTCAAGTTCCTTTGTTATTTCTGTCAATGACTTGCTATCCGAGCCGAGACTCATATTCTCAGCATTAATATTCATAACATCACTCAAATCAATAGGCGTATTTACCAATTGAGCGGATGTACCTTCGAGGGTAGTTGCGGTTGCATTGGTTGCCGAGTTTAGTACGTCGGCGTTTACGGTGGATGTTTTGGTGGTTTTCATTTTTTTATTCCTTTATTTGATATTAATTAATTTTTGATTGAATTAAATTTTGAATTACATACCGATTTTGTTACCGCTGCTGATCGAATTTCGGATAACGGCATTACTCTGTTTTGAGAATTGATAACGAAGTTTTCGAGGTCATCGATTCTGAAATAGCTAAGCTTTCCCAATTTGTGATATGGGAGGAGGTTTTTAGAACAGTATGCTCTAAGAGTGTTGATTGAGATTGAAAGATATGTCGCCGCTTCTTCAGAGCTAAGGAAGCCCCGTTTATTTGTAAGAAGCTCGGATTTGATTTCAGCCAGCATCCCCTGTAATTGATATGCGGATTGACTGATGTCGTTGAGTTGGTCGATGAAGGTGTCTAAACATCCTCTATCTGATGCGTGGATTGAATTTGAAATACTCATAGTACCATTCCTAATTAGTTAATAAACTAATCGCTTTTGCCGACACCATGTCGGTTAGCGGGGTGGTTCAGAGTATTGAGCGCTCAAATACTTTTGAAACCTGTGTTGAAATCTGTTTTTTTTATATATGATTTCGAACACGATTCAAAGATATCTGTTCTTTTGGCATAATAAAATTATATAAATTGATAATATAATTATCTTTTTTAGGAGGAATAATGCGGTTATAATTAAACGGTAAAAATGGCATTTCACTTTATTTAGAAAAAATGAAATGCCATTAATAAAATATTTATTTGGATTTTGAGTTTATAAGTGATATTACAACACTAACTGCTTGATTATTATCATCAATAGGTTGATATTGTAATGAGTTTAGGTTTGGGGAAGCGTAGTCGGAATTAGCGATCTCTCTATATGCAGTAATAACGCTGTTCCAATTTTTTTCAGAAAACTCAATAATACCCAAGCTTTTTAAGAAAACAAACATCTTATGTTGTTTGTTGTCGGGAAAAACATTTTTTTTAGAAATTGAATACACAACAAAGCCGAATTGCTTTACATTTTCAGTCCAGCATAACTTATTATCCTTAATAAAACCAAAAGTGAAAAAATGATGTTTTTCATAAATTTTAATAATTTCTTCTTCAAGCTTTTCGATAGCTTGTTGATCAACAATTTTGTTTGCAGAAATGAATTTGTCAAGCTTTTCGTAGAGTCCTTCTTTGAATGTTTTTTCTATTGGTTTTTCTTCAGCAGTACTCGATGATCCATTATTCCCTCTTTTGGGCTTCGGCAACAAAGTACTTCTTTTCTTTGTAAGATATTCAATTACAATTTGTAGGTTATCATATTGTTTTTGTGCTTTATTCTTACAATCATTATAAGCATTAACTCGGAATTCTTCTGCTTTAGCTTGCTCATTAATATTTTGCAAAAGTGCATCAGCCATAATTACAGATGTTGTTAAAAATAAATTTTTGTACATCATGGCTTCATAATCAGTCTTCGAGGTTGGTAAGAACTCTTTTACTGCTCCAATTGGATCATCATTATTTAAGCATAGATAAATGAGCTGAATCACGAATGGGGAACCATAAGAGTGAGAATCCGAATTGTTGTCATTAGATTCTCTCATCACCGTATTCTCTTGAAAGATCCTTTGGAAGTCATTGTTAAATATTACAGGATTTAATAAAGAATAGCTTGGCTTTGACATTTTGGCGGAATCCTTTACCATTTGCCAAATATCTTTTGGCTTCAGTTGTTTAATTATTTCCCATGTTGATGGAATTGTCATACTAATCCTTAAATCCAAAATATGTTTACTATGTCAATCTGAAATAAAAACGATCTTGCAAATATAAGAAATGTAAGGTAAATATGGTAATGATTAGCAAAATAATATTATCTAATCATAATTTCATCAGCCCCGGCATCTTCACAACATAATCCTCGCTGTTGATTTAAATAGTTGCACTTTTCAAACTAGCAAGTCAAAAATCATGTGCTTACTCCTCAATCTCCATACATACAAACATATATCATATACATCTATTTTCATAATATAACGAAAAAGAGTTTCAAATGTTTACATTAAAACTGTAACGAATTTGAAACTCTTTTTAAAATTACTGTCGTCTTTAAACGAAAATAAGACACTGGTTAAGTGTCTTATTTTTCAATTGGGTGCCCGGAACAGGACTTGAACCTGCACGCCCGTACGGACACTACACCCTGAATGTAGCGCGTCTGCCAATTCCGCCATCCGGGCAATTGGAACCGCTTCAATGAGCAGTTCCGCTCGCTTTCTACTAAAACGGCTTTCGCCTGCTCTTGAGGAGCCGACTCTAGCCGCTTAGTCTCATGCGGTGAGGCTGGGATTCGAACCCAGGGAACGATTGCTCGCTCAACGGTTTTCGAGACCGCCCGATTCAACCACTCTCGCACCTCACCTTCGATTGAAAGAACTTATTTCGTTCCAAAACGAATTACAAATTTACAATATTTACATAACAAAAAAAAGTATTTTTTTGAACTGTGGATTATTATTATCGTTCCCTATGAAATGAAAAATCAGCCGGCCGCGCCTCCGGCGCGCACTGCAATAAAAAAAGCCACTCACGAATTGCGCGGAGCGGCTTTGTGCGAATAGTCTGTACCCCGAGTAAAAACTATTTTTTCTTCGGTGCTGCTTTTTTCTTCGGTGCTGCTTTTTTGTCGTTTGCAACGACTTCTGCAAGAGCTTTGCCGGGTTTGAATTTGGGCACTCTCTTGGCAGGAATTTTCAGTGTTTCGCCTGTTTTCGGATTCTTACCCACGCGGGCGGCTCTTTCGTAAACCGAAAAAGTACCGAATCCAACGAGTGTGATCGATCCTTGGTTCGTGAGTTCTTTGGTGATTGCAGTAATAGTTGCTTTCACTGCTTTTTCTGCGTCGGTTTTGGTCAAACCTGATTCGTTCGAAACTTCAGCGATCAGTTCGCTTTTGTTTAAACTCATAGACATTCCCCTATAAAATGAATTGAAGATGAATTATAACTCTAAAATATGAGATTTATTCAAGTTATGCAAGAAATATTTCGTCAAGGACTTGAAAAATCTTTTTTCCAGCCTGTTTTTTCTGCTGAAGCAATGAATCTTCGCGCTTGCCGACTTCCTGTGAGCACAACGTTCTCATCAAGAATTATCGCTATCTGCCAAAATATGAATAAACTAATGGAAACGCCGCCACACCACTGTATAACACATGAATGGAAGCACTTGCCATGATTGCAGATGTAGTATTATAAAGAACTAAATGTTTTAGTTTTATTACAATTTTCGATTCTATCATCTTTTTCTTTAGCAATTCCCTGAATACCAAATATATAATTATACCGGAAATTAACCAAATAAAATTTATTTCAAATAAAGGCGAATAACTTATTAACCAAACTCCAACGCCAATCGGGCTTACAATCCTTTGAAGATTCAATTCAGTTATCATTACTTGCTTATCAAATATAATCATAACTAAAATAAAAATCAAGGAAATAATGAAAAAAATATCTCCTCGGTGCGAAATTTGCACTGCCGCACCGGCCACGACGACTGTAAGAAACCTCGAAAACCGCTCCAGCAGCCCGATTCCAAAGAACGTTAAGACAATTCGCTCGAAAATATTTTTCAAAAAAAATTTCATTTTTGTCGTTTATTTATCGCCCGAACAGAGCTTTTTTATCACGTTTCTATTCGATATCAAATACTCGACGAGTGTCCAAACCGTTAGAACTGTAAGAATAAGCATAGAATAGTAAACAATTTCCGAACCGAGCAGGCACCTTAATGCTTCCGCATCGAACGAATTAATAAGGAATAATGCCATTAAAATTGCCCCGATGAATACCATCTGCAAGAATGTCTTGAACTTCGCCGAGTTCGACGTCCGTATCGGCATGTCTGCCTTTTCGCCAAAAACTCGGAGAAGAGTGGTGCTGAAGTCGCGAACGATAATTATCAGCACCATCCACAGATCAATTATTCCCATCTGCACGAACGCAACGAATGCGGCTGTCGTCAGCACCTTGTCTGCGAGCGGGTCGATGAAAATACCGTGCGGCGTTACGTCGTGGTATTTGCGGGCCAGCATTCCGTCCAAATAGTCGGAATACGCCCCCACGAGGAACAAGATGCAACCGATGGATACCAGTAAATGATCGCCGGATACCAGGAAAAAATAGAAAGCCGGCGATATTGCTATTCTAAAAAGGCTGATTATGTTCGGCCAAGTGAACCGAAATGCCTGTCGTTTTTTGTCTGAACTATCCAAGTATTGTTTCCGCTGTTTCAATGATTCTAATAAAAGTATCTGCTTTGAGCGATGCACCACCGATCAACGCGCCATTGACGCTGCCGAGCGATAGGATTTCTTTGGCATTATCGTCGGTAACGCTGCCGCCATAGAGCACGAGGCACCCCGAGCCATTTGCTCCGAGCGCGTCTTCGATGCGTTGCTTGATGAAAGTGTGCGCTTCGTCGATCTGTTCGGTTGTGGCGGCCAATCCTGTGCCAATTGCCCATACAGGCTCGTAGGCCACGACGATCGATTCGGCCGGGTATTTCCCAAGCCCGTCCAAGCTCTCGCGAATCTGGCGGGAGAGAACGGCCAAAGTTTCGCCCGATTGCCTCTCTTCGAGTGTCTCGCCAATGCAGACGATGACGCGCATTCCGCTCTCGAGGACTGCCACTGCCTTTTTGTTCACGATCTCGTTGGATTCGCCGAAGTATTTGCGGCGTTCGCTATGGCCGACGATTGTGTGCGTACAGCCCAACTGGCTGAGCATGCCGGATGCGATTTCGCCAGTGAACGCACCTTTCGGCTCGAAATAGCAGTTCTGCGCTCCGATTTTGATCACGCTGCCGTCGGCAAATGCCATTGCGGCCGAGATATTCGTGAATGGCGGGCAGGCAAGGATTTCGGATTTCAATTTCTTGTCGTCGATTCCGTTTCTAATGTTCTTTATGAGTGCGGCAGTCGAATGAATGTCTGTATTCATCTTCCAATTGCCGGCTATGAGGATCTTTTTCATCGTTTCTCTCCGGAAATTTTATATATCACATAATTGTGCAAATAAACATCCGATTCGAAGCCGTAACCGGTTACGGTCTCCAGCGGCGACGTGATTCGGACGAACTCTTTGGAATTTACTTTCTGCCGGGCATTGTCCCAGTTCAGCACTTCCGTTTCCAAACGGGACTGCGAGCTGTCCGAGACGACCGTTACGTGCCCGTAAGCAGTCATATTTTTCGTTTTGTCATCGACCACTGCACTGTCCGCCGTCAGCAGGCTAAGCCGCTTCTGTGTGGTTTTCGAAAGGAATTCCACGGTCAGGCCGCCGCGCAGTATGGTCGTGGGCGGATTGTTGAAAATCAAAGCATAGCGAGCGCGAAGTATTGCTTTCGTATAGGACGAATCCACGAATATTGTCTCAATTTTCTCGGCAAATACGTCTGGCGCTGCCTGCGTTTCGCCCTCTTTGGCCCCTTGGGGGACCACTTTGTTGTCCGAGCAAGAATTCAAGAAACCCACCACAATCATGGCGCACACAAGCGCAGCCTTTGCTCCGGCGGCCAGGCCCCAACGTGCGATCCATCCACTCGGAAGCGAATGGAATTGCGAGTCTATTTTATGTGGAAGTATACTATGCCTCATGCGTGTTTCTGTTCATTTCGACAATTGAAAGGACTTCCTTAATAAGTTTTTCGGCTTCGGCCAGTGGAAGTTGTGTATTGGCATCGCTTTTCGCATCCTTCGGCGAGGGGTGCGTCTCGAAAAAGAGTCCGTCGATACCAATCGCGGCGGCGGCGCGGGCCAAGGGGCGGATGAAGCGCGGGTCTCCACCGGAAATTTCGCCCTCGGATGGCTTCTGCACGGAGTGGGTCGCGTCGAAGATGACCGGGAAGCCCATTTCGCGCATCAGCACGAGCGAGCGGAAATCGACGACCAAATCGTGGTAGCCAAAGAAAGTGCCGCGCTCGGTGAGCCAAACGTTTTTGTTGCCGGTGGCCGTAACCTTTTGCGCTGCGCTCTGCATATCGCCAGGGGCCATAAATTGGCCTTTTTTGATATTAACGGCTTTGCCGGTGCGGCCGGCGGCCACGAGCAATTCCGTCTGGCGCGAAAGGAAGGCAGGAATCTGAATAGCATCCACATATTTTCCGGCGAAAGTCGCTTCATCGACGGCGTGGACGTCCGTCAGGATCGGTATGTTGAACTCGGAACGTATGGCGGCCAAGTATTCGATCGAAAGCTTGTCCCCGAGGCCGGAGAAAGAGGCTATGCTCGTGCGGTTGGCCTTTTTGTACGAAGACTTAAAGTAGAATTCTACGTCTCTGCCTTCGAGTATTCTTTTCAGTTCTCCGGCCGTTTCGCGAAGCATTTCGCGAGATTCGATGACGCATGGGCCGGCAATTATGATAAATTTATTCTTTTTCATAACAAACAATTCGTTACGTTGGTTTTCAATATTTAGCAATTTACAAATTAAGAACCATTCGAGCAAGCAAGAATAATCGTAAATAGCGAAAAATAAGGATTTTTACAATATCAAGCTATCAATGGCACGGCGCTGTCAAATGCAAATATAAATTATCAAGAATGACACGATCGAAGAATTGATCGCTAAGGAGCTTGCAAGTAAAAGTATTTTGGTACAAACCCACGGGTACGATCCAAGTAATATTTATAATATTATCAACCTATTAGCACAATCCTCTTTTTAGCCCAATTTGAAAAAGAGGGTTTTGGGATTTGAAAATATTTCAATCGCTTACGACGATTCACGTATTGGGTCGAATCCCATTGCTGCAAATTTTGTTCTTTTTTTCAATAGACTCTTTGCAGAATGTAGATTCGTTCCAGGTAGAATCAATACAGAATGTGAGGGCGAGGTAACCTCGCCCCTACCAAAGAAAATATGGAAGTCATCAACCCGCGGGAGACACTTCGGCAAGCTCAGTGACCGCGGTAGCACAAGTAACTCATCCGATGGCTAACAAGTAGGAATCGAACCGGAGTTAACACCAATAAAAATCGTTATAGAATATTTTACTTCCTATTTTCCACAATACTTGCTCGTATTCTCACGCCCCAATCTATTCCCGAGCGAAGCGCTGCGCGACCAATCTTCGCAGGCCCCATTATGGTCGCCAAGCAGCCAACGTGTATTGCCGCGGTTATTGAGGGCATCGGTGTAGTCGGGTTTCGTGGCCAGCGAGCTGTCGAAAAGAGGTAGAGCGGCGGGATAGTTTTGTCTTTCGGCCAATCGAGTGGCATTGTTGAAGAATGCTTTTGCAATATTGTCCACGGCTTCGGGCCAGACGGGTTTGGTGGCGAGCGCTTCGCGGAACCGAGCAATCGACGAATCGTACATCTCGGCGTTCAAATACGTGGAGCCGAGGTTGAAAACTGCCAGCGGGTAGTTTTTCCCTCTCTGGTCGATAACATTGAATAGATCCTTGCGGGCTGTATCGATCATGCCGAGTTTCGAGGCGGCATCGGCCCGATTGATCAGCACTTCGGGGTTGTTCGGGTGCGATTCGAGGGCGCGGCTCAGGCAATCGAAAGCTTCGCGTGGCTTCCCGGTCTCGCTATAGAACGCACCCAAATTCGTATATGCAACGATTGCTTTCGGATTGTGCTTAATTGCCGAAAGCGCAAATGTTTCCGGCGATCGGTAGTCATTCGCGCGGACGAAAGCAGCGGTCGAGAGCGCCAAAACCACAAATACGGCAGCGCCGGCAGTGCTCCGAGGGAATCGCTTCCATTCCCTCGTGAAGAGGCAAGCCAACACGGGCAGAAGGCCAATCGAAGGCAGGTATGCGCGGTGGTCCAAATAGTCGAAGAAATGGTCCGCTTCCGAGTGGCGGAACGCCATGCCGGGGATTGTCAGGGCGAGGAACCAAGCCAATCCGAGAATCACTGCAATGCGATCATCTTTTTCATTTTTCAGGCCGAAAACAATGGCCGCAATCAAATAGAAACAGCCAATTATTGTATATGCAATATTGAAAGCCGGCATCGGCGAAGCATCAATTGGCAGGAAAAATTTCGATACCAAATCGGGGATGGTTTGAATATTTCGAATGAAAGGACCCAAGCCGAAAAGTTCGGATTCCGTGGCGCCCTGAACCGCATTATTGCGCAGTACGAACCACACAGCAGCGCCCAGCGCAAACGGGATCATCGACCGAATGAGGCGCTTCGAGTCTCTCGTCCTCTCCCCAACGAACCAGCCGATTCCGAGCAAAAGAATTGGCAACACGACTGCACTTTCTTTCGATAAGGCAGCCAACAAGAAGGCCATTGCCGAAAGTATCAGGTCCGTCAGGCCATTTCGATCGGCATACCGAGCGTAGAAAATGGCGGAAACAATGCTGAAAAATGCTAATAGCAAGTCGCCACGGGCAGGAATCCACGCCACGGCATGGGTGAACAAAGGATGAACTGCAAATATAAGCGACGCAACGTATGCGCCGGAGCGCGCCAAGCCGAGCCGCAACAGCAGCCGGTACGCCAAGACAGTCGTGAATATATGCAGCAGTAAGTTGCCAATATGGAAATCCTGCGGTTTCGTGCCGAAGACTTTTGCATCGAGTATATACGAAACCGATTGCAAAGGCCGATAGAACGAACCGTTGCCTTCCTGGAAGAAAGCGTCAGTTGTGAATGCTTTGCCAATGCTGGAAAAGTCGGTGATCAGTTTCATGTTTCGCTCGATTATCAGGTTGTCGTCCAATCGAGTGTATCCAAACGATAATACCGAATAATACAAAGCGATAATTAGAACCGCAACCGAAATTTCGGCGAGATGTTTGCCGAAAAACAGTTTCTCGAATGCGTTTCCCGAAGCCACAGATTTTTCTTCACGTTTTTCTTTTTTCATTACATGTCAATATTGGTTAACCTAACATTGCTGCAAAAATAACTCAAATTTGATAAATATGAAAAACATGATAATCATTGCTATGAATTACTTAGTTTTCTGAAAAAAGAAAAAATGGGCTACATATATTATATAGTAGTATTGACTTCCTTATGCGAACTCGCTAATTTTACTTTTTTTTTACAACTATCGATTTTTTGTGTAACATCTGACTTCATTCTGGGTTATTGTTCTAGAACGAAGCTGAATTGTTCTCTTGATTGTTCCATGACATCCGAGCGCTAACAAAAACCTGAGCCATTGAAATTCTTCCTTTTGGCAAGCAATGGCTTTGTGGTGGAGTGTATCCATACCAGCCGATCGGGCAGGAATGGATGCTGCCATGGTTCGCGAGCGCTCGAATGGACAGTATTCCGGGTTTCACTACAACTGTGACAACCCGGAACTCCATACAATCGAAATTTGTAATTTATTATAATGGAGGTTCCATGAAACAGTTTATTCGCTTCGTTTTGGTCAGTTGCGCACTCTTGGCAACGGCTCTTGCCGCCACAGCGCCGCTCGCCGCGCAGATCGACACCTTGGACCCCGCTGAGGGCCGCGAACATTGGTTTGCAATTCCTGATTGCCAGTCGGCCGTCAGCGAAATCGTCCGGTGGGACGATGGTTCGCCTATTTTGATTTGGGTCGCATCCCGCTACAGCACCACCTTTACCATTCAGAGCACCGATGGCGTTACTGTCCCGCCCACCACCTACAACGTTGTTCCAGACGTCGTTACGGAAATCAATCTTCCTCAGGAGATTATGATGACCGCTAACGACAACGAAAGGGCAACGAACAAAGCCATAAAGATTACTTCGCCAATGCCCATAACAGTCGGTGCTTTTATCGCGTATCGCTGGTCGGGCGAAGCTTTCCGAGTAATCCCTGCGGAATGGTTGGGCAGGGAATACTACACAGTCAATATGTGGCAAGACAAAGTACTTATGACCAATGGAACCAGCCCGGAATACAAACCCGGCGAATTCGTGATCGTGGCCACGGCCGAGGGCACCACCACAATCGAATACACTCCTCGCGTCCGCACGAAATCGGCCTCTCCCGGCGAAACGAAGACAATTACTCTGAGCCAAGGCCAGACCTATTTGGTCGAGGCATATACGTCTGAATCGCTGAGCTGGAACACGGAACGAAGCGACCTTACAGGCTCGCATATCGTCGGGAACAAGCCATTTGCAGTGCTTTCCGGCCACACCAAGGGCACATACCCCCAATACCCGGCCACCTTGTACAATATCAAATCCGATTTCGTTCGCAATATGCTTATGGAAATGATATGGCCTGTTGAGCATTTGGGCTTTGATTATGTTTCTGCTCCAATTCGCCATAACAACAGGATATACGGCAATGCAGTACCAAACGAACGTGGGGACCTGATCCGATTCGTGGCTGCCTATCCGAACACGGTTATTAGCGAAGTGATTTATGATACTGCAACTAAGCAAAACATATTCGTTCCGATTACCGGCGAATTGCAGCCCGGTTCTTTCTTCGACATACTAAACAGAGAAACTCCCGGCTATTTCGTGGGCAACAAGAAGTTCCTCGCGGCGCAGTTCTCCAAGGGGTGGCTCGACCACCTTCCTCCAACAAAAGCCGAAAACACTACAGGCGAGAAACCCGGCGACGGCGAGATTCAGAACCCATCAATGAATGGACAAGGAATGATGCTCATTTTGGCTCCATACCAGAAATGGTGCAATTACTCTACATTCAAAATGATTCCAGGCATGACCGATAATTTTGCTTATATCACATTCGTATCCAGCGAATTGCCATACCTGTCCTTCGATGGGCAGCCACTCCAGCAAAAATTGCAAGGCGGAGGCAAGAAAATCCCCGGAACAATATTCTCAACCGCAGTATTGTACCTTGCTCCGGGCACCCACACGATTCGCAGCACCAATGACGCCAAGTTCGCCTGCTATTGCTACGGTGCATACGATGCCTGCAAGGATGGTTTCACTTACGGCTATCCAGTCGGTATGAACTATGCAGTCTCTTGCCCTGATTCATTGGTCGTAACCGACACATTGATTGGCGACGAATTCATCGGCGAATGCCAAATCAGAAATCGAGTCTCTGACGACACATCCTGCCTCGGCTTCTGGAGAATTGCGCTCAGCGAAGCGGATTCGTCGAATATCTCATTCAGGTCTCTTACGGAACTCAACGACAGCTCTCATGTGTTCAAATTCGCAATAAAAATTCTCGACAAGGAGCGGGCCTCGAAAGCCAATATACAATTCCGAACCAAATCCGGCCTGGGGCTGAAGAAAGAATTCATTTATTCGCCCGAAGTAACCTCGACGGAAAAAGAACCCGCCATCGGTGTTACCGCGCTCGGAACGGCCTCGCCCAATCCGGCCAGCGGAAAAGCAAAAATTGAATACTCAGTCGCTTCGTCGGTTTCGAACGTGTCAATCGCTCTTTTTGATGCCCTTGGGAACGAAGTGGCTTGCCTATTCAACGCCCCACAGGCCGCAGGAGTCTATTCGATCGAAATTGATTCCGAAGCCCTTGCGTTGCCCGCCGGCCAATACTTCTTCAAAATGACTTGCGGCAACTTCTCGAAGACAATGCCACTCATTATTGCCAGATAATTAAATCAATAATTCGGCAACACAGGTATTCATTCATCAACGCACACGTCCGGCGCTTCAAGAAGTGGCCGGACGTGTTGCTTTGTGCACACTTCAAGAAAAATAATAGTTGCTGGTTGATACCGCGCGAGCGGTTGTTGTATTGTAGTGAGTTGCTTCCCCATTGCATTTCATACCGCATAGCGGTTGTTATAAAATACACTGAAAGAATCAACCAAACATTTATAAACATTCGCTCGCGCGAAATCATGTACAAAAAACAAACAATATGCTACAATACAACAACCACTACGCGGTAAAATATCATTTTGATTTTAACAACTCGCTTAAAATGGTATTTGGTACACTACCCACACATAACATTATATAGCCGAGAATTTTTATTAGGTTAGTTTCAATTGTTTCTGTAAATTAGTATAGTTGTTGGGGTTGTATGATATTATCTACCATATAATAAAGTCTGCTAAGAGTCTATTGAAATAGTAAAAGATTAGCAACAATGGGGCTTGCCCCATTGCATACATCGCGATAAGTCATTGATATCTCAAGAAATCCCCCAATCCCCCTTTTCTAAGGGGGCTAAAGAACGGTATGGGCTAATACATTGATAATATAGTAGTTATGGTTTGTATCGAACCCACGGGTTAACCCGTGGGTTGGCACAGAGCTACTTTTTCAACAGTCTGCTAAACGACAATTAGACAAAGCAAGAGATTTTGTTGATTTGGTATTGAAGGAATTATTATGAATATAAACATCAAGCAACAACAACTGATCGATGAACTATATAGCAAGGTTCATTCGTTGTACCCAGAGATTTCATTTAAAGAATTAGAAGTCTCGCCAGACGATCCCGAGCACATCTGGATTATCGTAACAGCCGATATGGACGAAGAAAGAGAATTAGAAATGCGCGAAATCGCCGCTGATTTGCAAACAGATATCCTTTTGAATTACGGATACGCTATCTCGATCATGACCGAAAACCCAAACACCATATATTATTGATAATTCACAAGTTTGCGGCATCTCGAAATAATCCGAACAGCAAAAGCACTCTCCAACGTGAAGCTATCCGATTAGCTTCACGTTTTGCTTGCCAAAGATTTCGACCAAAGCCTGCACGCCCCTTGTGTTGAGTGGAATATTCACCGCAAAGGCCTGATAGTTTGCCTGATAGTTTGCCTGCCGATTCTTCACGCTGAAAATAACTTTCGTCCGCGAATTCATGTCGTTGGCGCGGGCGGCCATTTTTTCGATATGTTCGCGAGTGATCTTTTCCAAGTCGATCCAGATATTGATGCCCCGCGCGAAACGTCCGGCCGCTTCGTCCACGCTCATAATCTGTTCCACAATGATTTTCAGCTTTTCGCCATCGCTTTCGGCCTTGCCTGTAACCACCACGATCGCGTCGTTGTCGATGTAGCCCTTGAACTGGGTGTAGGTCTTGCTCCACAGCACCAATTCGGCTTTGCCCACAGCGTCCTCCAATTGCACGAAAGCAATGGTATTGCCGCGTTTGTCCAGCTGAGTCCTGAACGAAGAAATAAGTCCGCATACGCGCACCTGCTGGCCGATCAGTGGGCTTTCCACTTCGTTGAGCTTCAGGTTCGAGCAGACGTCCAAGAAAGCTGAAACTGCATTGAGCGGGTGGCCGCTGACGTAGAAGCTAAGGTACTCTTTTTCCTTTTCGAGCCGTTCTTTGTCTGCCCAGGGCTTGATTTTCGGAAGAGGCGGCTCTGATAAGTCGTGTTCGGAACCACTGCCGAAAAGGCTGTCCATCGACGAATTGCTTGATTGGGCAAACACCTTGGCGTACTCGATTCCCGGTTCGATTGCGGCGAAATACTGCGCGCGGTGCCCGTCTCCCATCGAATCGAAAGCCCCGGCGCAGACCAGCGCTTCGAGCGAACGTTTGTTCACGGCCTTGGTGTCCACCCTTGCCACAAAATCAAAAAATGACGAGAAAGGCTTCTCTTTCCGGGCTTCGATTATTGAATCCACCGCGCTGACGCCAACGTTTTTAATTGCTGCCATGCCGAAGAGAATCGTGTTTCCCGTAGCCGAAAATTGCGTGTAGGAGCGGTTCACGTCCGGCGGGAAAACCTTGATGTCCAAGCTCTCGGCTTCGTCCACCAGTTGGACAATCTTGGCCTGGTCGTTCAGCTCGGCTGTCATGTTTGCCGCGAGGAACTCGGCCGGGTAATGCGCCTTCAGGTAGGCAGTTTGGTAGGCGACGTAGGAATACGCGAGCGAGTGGGATTTGTTGAAGCCATAGCTTGCGAATTTTTCAATCAAATCGAAGATCTCGTTAGCCAATTTCTCTTTAATGCCGCGTTCATTGGCGCCATCGATGAATTGTGGCTTCATCTTGGCCATGACGGCAATATTTTTCTTTCCCATTGCCTTACGCATAATGTCCGCTTGGCCGAGCGTGAAGCCGCCGATGTCCTGCGCGAGCTGCATAACTTGCTCTTGGTAAACAATGATGCCGTAGGTGTTTTTCAGTGATTTTTCCATCAGCGGGTGCAGGTACTCGATCGGCTTTTTCCCGAGCTTGCGGTCGATGAAGTCGGGGATATTGTCCATCGGGCCGGGGCGGTATAGCGCGTTCATAGCAGTGATTTCTTCGATCGAGCGCGGCTTGAGTTGCCGCAAATACTCCTGCATACCCTTCGATTCGAACTGGAACACGGCCAGAGTGGAACCGTTCGAGAGCAAATCGAAAGTTGCATCGTCGTCGAGCGGGATCGCATCGATGTCGATTTTCTCGCCCGTATTGCGCTCGATCATTTCGAGTGTGTGGTCGAGTATCGAAAGGGTCTGCAAACCGAGAAAGTCCATCTTGAGCAGCCCGGCCCGCTCGAGGTCGGCCATGGAATACTGAGTCTGGATGTCCACGCCCTGCTTTTTCGTGGTGGCCGTCCGAATGACAGGCACATAGTTCGTGATGTCCCCCGGGGCAATAACCACTCCTGCGGCGTGGGTGCCCGTGTGGCGGTAGAAGCCCTCGAGCAACATCGAATACTCCAATAGCTGCCTCAGTTTCGGGTCTTGCGTATCCTTCAGCCATGCCAAATCGGGCAATTCGAGTGCTTCCTTGATTGGCTTGACTTTGCCCTGAATTGTGGGTATCTTGGCGGTGATTTGGTTGATTTCGGTATGCGGGATGCCGAGCACGCGCCCAACGTCCTTCAGCACGAGTTTCGACGACAGCTTGCCGAACGTAACAATCTGGGCAACAGAGGACTCGCCGTATTTCTGCTTAACGTATTCGATAACAATCTCGCGCTTCTCGTCGTTGAAATCGATGTCGATATCAGGCATTGAGATACGTTCCGGGTTCAAAAAGCGCTCGAAGAGCAAATCGTAGCGCAACGGATCGACGTTCGTAATTTTAAGGCAAAACGCCACGAGCGACCCGGCAGCCGAACCGCGGCCCGGCCCGACGCTGACGCCCAAGTCTCGCGCGGCATTGATGAAGTCCTGGACGATGAGGAAATAGCCCGAGAAGCCCATTTTCGTGATGACGCCCATTTCGTAGTCGAAGCGGCTGCGGATCTCCGGCGTGATCTCCTGAAAGCGCTCCCGGAGGCCTTTCTCGGCCAATTCGAGTATGTATTCGTCCAGATTCGTCGCGGCGGAAGTAACCGGAATCGGGAATTCGGGCATATATAGTTTTTCCTCGAAAGAGAAATCAATCTTTTCGGCTATTTCGAGTGTGCTTTTGATTGCTTCCGGGAAATCGCGGAACAGCTCGCACATCTGCTTCTGCGATTTGAAATACATTTCGGGCGTGCGGTAGCGGAGCTTGTAGATGTCGATATTGGCGGCGTCCTGCGACGATATATCTTTTATATACAGCAAAACGTTGTGGGCGATGGCGTGTTCTTGCTTTTCGTAATGCACATCGTTCGTAGCCACGAGTTTGATGCCGAGTTCGCGAGCGATTTTCGGCACGTCCCGCAGAATGATCTTGTCTTCGTCGAGGCCGTGGTTCTGCAATTCCAGATAGAAGTCTTCGCCAAAAAGGTTTTTGTACCAGGCAGCCCTTTCGAGTGCAGTTTGGTAATCGCCCGAGACGAGCGGCGAGCTGACCACGCCGGCGATGCAGGCCGAAAGGGCGATGACGCCCTCGTGGTGGCGTTCGAGCAGTTCTTCGTCGATGCGGGGCTTGTAGTAATAGCCCTCGAGGTTCCCCAAGGACGTAAGTTTTATCAGGTTCCGATAGCCTATTTCATTTTTTGCGAGCAGTACCAGGTGGAAGTAATTCTTCTTTTTCGTGCCGGCCTTGCCAGCCGTGCGGTCGAAACGCGAGCCATTGGCCACGTATGCTTCGTAGCCGATAATTGGTTTGATGCCGTTGTCTTTGCACTTGCTGAAGAATTCCAAGGAGCCGAACATGACGCCGTGGTCTGTTAGCGCGCAGGCTTTCTGGCCGTCTGCGGCAGCGGCTTTGGCCAATTGGGTCGGCGTGCAGGCGGCGTCGAGCAATGAATAATGCGTGTGATTGTGAAGATGTATGAATTCGCTCATTGTCGTATAATTGGTTGAAAGCAAACAATATAGCCAACGCTCCGAAATTTCGTTCGGCACGGGGCTTCATTTCCTTTTGCAAAATAAACTTCTCGGGTTAATAATCAAAAAATTGTGGATAAAAGATGATGTGGTGATGAATAAAAAACATCTCAATGTAGGGTCGGGTTCGAAACCCTCCTCATACACGTCTTTCTACTTGCTACTTGGACCTTTTTACTTGCAACTATTTTCACACCATTTCGGCAATCTTGCCAATAATGAGTTCGGCGCATGTTTTCTTGGCCATCGGCGGATACGGGACTGCCGGGGCATCGGCATAGACGAGTGTTACGGTGTTATCGTCCCCGCCGAAGCCGCTACGGTCCTTGTTGGCCGAATTTAGCACAATCATATCGCAATTCTTTTCGGTGAGTTTCTTTTTCGCGTTTTCCAATTCGTTAGAGCTTTCGAGCGCGAATCCGATGACGATTTGCTTCGGTTTTTTCATTTTTCCGGCGGTGGCCAAGATGTCGCGAGTGGAGACCAGCTCGATAGTCATCGCGCTGCCTGTCTCGGCCTTTTTGATTTTGCCTTTGAAAGCTTCTTTCGGGGCGTAATCGGCCACGGCGGCCGCAAAAATTGCTATATCTGTTTGGGCGAATCGTGTCATCACCGCCTCGTACATCTGCGCGGCGGACTCCACGCGCACCAATTCGACAGACGGCGGCGTCGGCAGGCAGACAGGTCCCGAAACCAAAGTAACCAAAGCCCCGGCCCGAGAGGCAGCCTCGGCGAGGGCATAGCCCATTTTCCCGGAGGACATATTGCTGATGAAACGCACGTCGTCGATGCGCTCCACGGTGGGGCCGGCGGTGATGATGACGCGCTTGTTGTGAAGCATCTTGCCCGAGCGTGCGGCGGCCTTCATCAGTTCCAATTCCAATTCGGCTGTAAATTGGTCGTGCTCCACAGCCGAGGCCAGTGGGCGCGAGGACTTTTCCGCAGCTTGGCGGATTTCTTTATCGGTAAATACTTGCGTGTGCGTCTCTACGCGAGGCTCAGTGTTTTTTTTTTCGAGCGTACGGATCAATTCATCAATAATAACGCTGATTTCCGGCATTCGCCCCGGCCCGACAAGCCCGCTGGCCAAGTCTCCGCTTTCCGGTTGAATAATCCGGGCGCCATAGCTGCGGAGTATTTCCGCATTGCGCTGGGTGGACGGGTGCATGTACATCGTGGAATCCATCGCCGGCGAAATTATCAGCGGCACCTGTGGCGGCAGCGCTATAGCGACTGTTACGAGCGAATTGTCGGCGATGCCATTGGCCAGCTTGCCCATAGTCGTGGCCGAGCACGGGACGATCATCATCGCGTCCGCCCAGTGGGCCAATTGAATGTGCCACGCGCCGCCGTTCTGGGTCTGCTCGTCGAACATTTCGCAAACCACCGGATTCTTCGACACGTTCGCCAGAGTGATCGGCGTTACAAATTCTTTTGCCGATGGCGTCATCACCACGCTGACGTGAGCGCCTGCTTTGATCAGCTCACGAACGAGCAACGGAGATTTGTATGCTGCAATCGACCCCGTTACGCCGAGTATGATTTTTTTATTTTTCAGTATTGATTCCATGATGTTACCTTTTTTCCATAATTCATATTGACGGGCATGAGAAAAAAATAATGCTGCTACATCGAATTGTCGTTAGTCTCCCAAAGCGAGACCGCCGGAATGAAGCGGAAGGCCAGCATTATAAGCAGAATGAAGGCTCCGGCCGTTCCCGCGAAAATCGAGATTTCCGTCAGCGTGGGGATGTAAACCGCCTCGGCGCAGTTTGTGCGGGCGGCCTCGAGCGAAGGGACAATGAAAGAGAACCGCTCGCACCACATACCGAACGTGATCAGTATGCAGATCGGGATAATAGCTTTTGGCGATGTTCGGGCGCGGAGGCTCCAAAAGGCGTGGGGCAGCGCCAGCACGCAGGCGAGAGCAGATAGGGTGAACGGCAGGTTGGCCGTGGAGAAACGGGCCGCGAGCGCTTGCCAGTCGGATGGATTCTTTGATGCGGCCAGCCCGGCAAGGTCCGCCAGGAATAGAAAACCGAGCATCAGGGCCGTGGCCAGTATCGATTTGCAAAGATTGTCGAGGTTGTAATCGGTGATAACTGCTCCCAATTTGAAACTATATCGAAGCAATACCGTCAGAAGGGCCACCATCGCGCAACCGGAGAAAATTGCCCCGGCAACGAAGTAAATCGGGAAAATTGTGGAATGCCAGCCCGAGACGTCCGTTACGGCGAAATCGAACGAGACCACAGAATGCACCGAGACGACGAGCGCCGTGGCCAGTCCGGCCAACAGCTTGTATGCCCTTGCGTGGGCCGCCCTCTGGCGTGACGAATCGTTCCATCCGAGCGAGAGAAGTTCGTAGAAGTATCTCTTGCGCTTCGAGCGCAGGTGCGGCCCGACGCGGTAGAGATCGGGGATCATGCCCATGTACCAAAAAATCACCGATACAGCGAAATAGGTTCCTATTGCCATGATGTCCCACACGATCGGCGAGCGGAAATTGGGCAGAAGGCCCATTTGGTTCGGGTACGGGAGCAACCAATACCAAGCGAAGTGCGGCCGTCCGGCGTGGATGAACGGGAAAAATGCAGCGCAGCAGAGCGCGACCAAGGTCATAAGCTCGGCACTGCGATTGATCGAATTGCGCCAATGGCTGCCGAAAAGCAAGAGTATCGCCGAAACGAAAGTGCCTGCGTGGCCGATTCCGATCCAAAACACGAAATTTGTGATATCGACTGCCCAAGGGACTGCGTTGTTAATGCCCCACGAGGCCAGCCCCAAATCGAAAGTCGAGGCGACACCGAGGGCGCCCCACAGGACGAGCACACAGGCCACGGCCATAACTGCCATATACCTTTGGGATTTGGGCTTGTTGATCCGGTGAACGATTATTTCTATGTTTTCTGTGGTGCCGGGCACAAATACTCTTTCGATTGCTATGGAAACAATTCTGCCTACGGAAAACAGCTCTTGCATTCAAACCAATAGATTCGTATGCCATTGCAAAACTAAATATTATTTAAGAATATTCTTTAAAATATTTCATTGCAAAAGGAAATTAATTAAATTTGTTTTTTATGCTTTATTGAAATTTATAGCTAAATATATGAGTGCACAAAAACCTACACTTTACGACAACCTGACAAGCAAGGCAGTCCAACAGCCGGCAGCAACGCACGGCAAGCGAAGCCAAATGGTTATCAAGATTCTGATATTCGCCTTCACGATCGCCGCCTGCTCGTTTTTCTTTTCGTTCCACCTGAGCAAGCAAATCAACGAGAGCAAGGAATACTCTTCGGATCCGAACTACATTTGGGCGGGACAGACCGTCGAAGCAGAGTTTTCATTCCCCATCTACAAAACCGAAGAAGACCTGCGCAGCGAGGAAAACGCAGCCCGAATGAACGCTCTCAAGGTGTTCATCAACGAAAAGGACGCCTTCACACAGGCCAGCGAAAAGTTGGACAATATCATGTATCGAATGGCGGACTCGAACTCTTCGATGGGCCAAAGCCTGATGAGGATGATGACCGACAAGAAAGCCAAAAAGGCAATAACCGAAAGCACCAAAGAAAAGCAGTTGGCTATGAATTCCATCAAAAATGAATTAACTGCTTTCATCGAAACGATATACAAAGGCGGGCTTATTAGTTCGTCTCGCGAGAATTTGCAGAAGAACGAAATTATTGTGAAGCTATCCGACAATCAGGAAATGATTTTCCCGACGTTGAACCTGACGGATTCCGTGTCGTACGTCGAGAAGGCACAAAGCTGGTTCAAGCTGAACCTTCAGCCCGACCAAGTGCAGACAGCAATGGAAATCGCGCTTCAGCTCCAAGTGCCCAACTTGAAGTATTCGCCGGAGCTGACCAAACAAGCCGAAGAAATGGCTGTCCGTTCGGTTACGCAAACGGAGGGCATCGTCAGGAAAGGCGAAATCATCGTGGAGAAGGGCCAGAAAGTTACCGAAAAGATTCAAAACAAGCTCCGTTCGTACGAGAAATCCCGTTTTATGAAGAACGAATCGAATTATTCAATTGGCATGTACTTAGGCTCTTTGGGGCATTCGGCACTCGTTTTCTCCATCATGATCATCTATCTGTTCTATATTCGCCGCAAGATTTACAACAACAACGTCGAGGTGGCGACCATATCCGCGATGATCGTATTGGTGGCGGCCTTTGCTTGGTTTTCGATGGAGATCCCTATGCGGCTGCCGTCGGAATACCTGATACTGCTGCCCGCGCTCTCTATGCTCGGGGCGATCGTTTTCGATTCGCGAACGGCCTTCTACATCACGGTTACCATGGCGCTCGTGGTTTCGGGCGTCCGAGGGAACGATTACGACACGGCCACGTCGATGATGTTTGCCGGTACGCTGGCCGCCTACACAGTCCGGGACATACAGAACCGCACGCAGATGTTCAAATCCATATTCTTTATCTTCATCGGATTTGCCGTTCCGATCACTTTCTTCGGATTGGAACGCGCCACTGAGACGATGACAACGGTTTACCGGCTGCTGATCGCACTTCTGAATTCAATTGTCTCTCCACTTTTCACTTTTGGTATGTTGTTCCTTCTGGAGCGATTTACTTCTCTGACGACGGACCTGCGGCTGAGCGAATTCAATGAATTGAACCATCCGCTGCTCATCAAACTGAGCGAATTGGCGCCGGGAACGTACCAGCACACGCTTTCGCTAGCGGCATTGGCACAGAAATGCGCATTTGCAATCTCTGCCAACGAGTTGCTTGCCCGCGTTGGGGCCTATTACCACGACATCGGGAAAATATCGCGCGCCGAGTACTTCGCCGAAAACCAAGTCGATTTCGGGAACAAACACGACATGCTACCGCCAAAGAAGAGCGCCGACGCCATTCGCAACCACGTCATCGAGGGCCAGAGCTTGGCGCGGACATACAAACTGCCGCAACGCATCATTGACTTCATTCCAATGCACCACGGCACTACGCTCATCAAGCACTTCTATTTCAAAGCAATAGAAGAGGCCACCGGCAAAGAGATTCGCGAAGAGGATTTCCGCTACCCGGGGCCAAAGCCAAACTCGAAAGAAACCGCAATCGTGATGATCTGCGACACCGCCGAAGCCCTTTCGCGCGTTTTCAGCGAAAACAAAGAGGAGCTCGAAAAGGCTATCGACAAATCGATCAAGGACAAACTTTCCGACGGCCAATTCGACGAGTGCGACCTGACGATGAAGGACATACAAGTGATTCGCGAGACGTGCATCAAGAACCTTGCCGGAGTCAGCCACCAAAGGGTCAAATACAAAGACTCGCCCGAGGCGGCATCCGCACCCAAATAGCGGAAGCCAAGGCTTCTGTTCGGCTTGCCCCGAAAATGCAGGGGCTTGTGTTTGACGGAAAAATTGATTCGTGAATAAAATGAATTCTAAGATAAAATGAAGCAGCCTTATGAAAAAAATCTTTTTACTAGTTTTACTGATGGGCACTTTCGGCGTGGCCCATGCGCAAGAGGATTCCACATTGCTCGCCAACGTGCTCAGCAGGATTAGTTCCGATTCAATTAAGAAAACTGTGGATTGCCTGAGCGGCGAAATCAAAGCCAACATCGACGGCCAAGACCAATATATAACGACTCGGCTCTACGGCTCCGATGGGAATGAATTAGCGCGGAAATACATCTGCGAAAGGCTCGGCAGCTATGGTTTGTCGCCTATCGTCATCGAGAACGAAGGCGATAAATCTATTTACGCCGAAAAGCCCGGCTACTACTCGACAGACGTATGCGTTATCATTTGCGCCCACTACGACAATACGTCTGTGGACACCGGATGGGTGCACGGCGCAGACGACAATGCTTCCGGCGTGGCGGCCGTCCTCGAGGCTGCAAGGCTCTTCAAAGACTGCGCGACGGAATACTCCATCGTCTTTGCCCTCTGGGACAACGAGGAAAGCGGGCTTATCGGAAGTTTCAACTTCGCCCAAAACTTGGGCCAACAGGGCATCAACATTCGATACGTGATAAATTTAGACATGATCGGGTACTCCGGCGAGAAAGGTATTGCCTGCAATATCGACATCGATACGCTTCGCGACAACAGTGAGATTCCTCGGTTAATCAGCAAATACTCCGTCGGCATTCCCTACACGATGGACCTGTATCACTATGGAAGCGACCATCTGCCATTTTGGTATTCCGGGTACAGAGCTGTCATGCTCAGCGAGGACTTCACCGGCGAAATGAATCCGAACTACCACTCTTCGCGGGACGTTTCGGCCACGCTCAACTACACTCAAGCGGCAGAAATTTCGCGCTTAGGATTTGCAATGCTGGGCCACTGGGCCGATATACGTATGAAAATGATAGCCACTGACGACAAAACAAACGACAACAATCCAAGCGGTAGGGTAGAAGTCTTCCCCAATCCAACTCGCGGCGAATTCAACGTGTTTTGCCCACCAAGCAACGAGCAATATACTTTGTCGATTTATAATCAATTCGGCGAGCTGGCATATGCGAAACAGGATCTCTGCTCGGCAAATTCTTCACACATCAAATGCGACATATCCGCCCTGGCAGACGGCGTGTACTATGCAAAGCTCGTTACGAAAGAATCGGTGCGCTGCTTTAAGGTTGCAAAAGTGAAATAGATGTGATGATGTGATGATGTGATGATGTAATGATGTGGTGATGTGGTGATGTGGTGATGAGATGATGTAATGATGTGGTGATGTGATGATGAGATGATGTAATGATGTGATAATTAAAAGCAATTTCGGATCAGTCGAAAAGCTTTTTGTGGGGCCAAGCATAAATTGATGAGAGTAATAATTAAGCGAATAATATTTGATGGATAAATTTGAATTAGTATCGAACTACAGCCCATCGGGCGACCAACCGCGGGCAATTACCGAACTGGCCGAAGGAATCGTTCGCGGGGACAAATACCAAACTCTCTTGGGCGTTACCGGATCCGGCAAGACATTTACCATCTCGAACGTAATAGCCCAGCTTAACAGGCCCACGCTCGTCATATCGCACAACAAGACGCTCGCCGCCCAGCTCTATAGCGAGTTCCGCTCATTTTTCCCGAATAACTCGGTCGAATATTTCATTTCGTACTACGATTACTACCAGCCAGAAGCGTACATCCCGAAGACGGACACCTACATCGAGAAAGACTTCGCTATCAACGAAGAAATCGATAGGCTCCGCCTGAAGGCCACAAGCTCGCTCGTGGACGGCCGCAGGGACGTCATCATCGTCGCTTCGGTGAGTTGCATCTATTCGATAGGGAAGAAAGAGGACTTCGAGAACAACCTTTTCCATCTGCACGTGGGCGACGTGGTTACGCGACAATCCCTTATCTACAAGCTAAGCGACTTGTATTTTTCGCGTAACGATTTTGAATTCGCCAGAGGCACTTTCCGCGTCCGCGGGGACGTTATCGACGTTATCCCTGCCTACGAAAACAACGTGGCTGTCCGCATCGAGCAATTCGGAGACGAAATCGAAAAGCTGAGCTACATCGACGCGCTGACCGGCAAACACTTAGAGAATCTCGAATCAGTAACTATTTTCCCAGCCAAACTATTCGTAACGACCGAATCCCAACTCACGAAGGCAATGGGCCACATACGCGACGAACTGCACGCGCGGCTCAAGGAGCTTCGTTCGGAAAACAAACTGCTCGAGGCCCAGCGTTTGGAGCAGCGCACGATCTACGACCTCGAAATGATGAAGGAAATCGGCTATTGCTCCGGCGTGGAGAACTATTCTATGCACATTTCCGGCCGCGGCTTTGGCGACCGGCCGCAGTGCCTCTTGGATTTCTTCCCCAAGGACTACCTGATGGTGATCGACGAAAGCCACGTTACGCTGCCGCAGGTGCGAGCAATGTACAATGGGGATCGCGCCCGAAAGCTGAACTTAGTCGAACACGGATTCCGACTGCCGAGCGCGCTCGAGAACCGTCCGCTAAAGTTCGAGGAGTTCAATTCTATGGTGAACCAAGCAGTTTTCGTCAGCGCTACACCCGGGGACTACGAGCTCGAGCAGTCCGGTGGCGTCATAGTGGAGCAGGTCATCCGCCCGACCGGACTGTTGGACCCGGAGATCAGCATACGGCCGATTAAGAACCAGATTGACGACCTGCTGAACGAAATCCGCATTCGGGCAGCCAAGGGCGAAAGGGTACTCGTTACCACGCTGACGAAACGAATGAGCGAGGACCTGACGGAATATTTCCGGAACCTGAACGTGAAAGTATCATACATCCACTCGGAAATCGTCGCCCTGGAGCGCGTCGAGATCATACGCGGGCTTCGGCTCGGCGAAAGCGACGTGTTGGTGGGCGTCAATTTGCTTCGCGAAGGAATCGATCTGCCGGAGGTTTCGCTCGTGGCGATTCTGGATGCAGACAAAGAGGGATTCCTCCGCAGCGAGCGCTCTTTGCTCCAGATTGCCGGTCGAACCGCCCGAAACGCCGACGGAATGGTGATCCTCTACGCCGACCGAATTACCAACTCGATGCAAAGGCTAATCGACGAAACGAACCGCCGCCGGAAGTTGCAGTCCGAATACAACAAAGAACACGGCATCAATCCGGTTACAATCTACAAGTCGCTCGAGGAAATCCTGAACTCCACCTCCGTGGCCGACATCCAAGCGCAAAAGGCCGACCGCGACTCGGCCCGCGAGACCAAAAAACTGCAAAAAGAGGCCAACGCTTCGTTCAAGCAGCTAACGCCCGACCAGCGCCGCGAACTGGCCGAACAAATGTACACTGAAATGAAAAACGCTGCCCGAGACCTGGACTTCGAGCGAGCGGCAGCGCTAAGGGACGAAATCAAGAAACTGGAACTGGCCGAAGAGCCGAAACGCAAGAAAAAAGGCACAGCCAAGTGATATAATATCTTTTCCTATTTGAAATATTGTATGTGTCATTCCCGCGAAGGTGGGAATCTCCTCTTGTTTCTGATAGTTACTTATTGCATCAAGCGATTAGTTAATCAACTTTCATCTTGGAAATGATATTTGTTGTTACAAATTGGGAAGGATAAACATTCCTGACCTATAGATTTGAGGAAAAAATGAATCATGAATTAGTTGCAAAATTGGAAAGCATCCTCGATGCAATAGCGATAATCGAGGAAAGCATTGAAGGAATCAGCTTCGACGACTACCACACCGACCGCCAGAAGCGCATTCTCGCCGTCGAGCAGTTCGGGCTGATCACATCAACGATGCGCCAAATGCCCGATGAGTTCAAATCAGGGCACCCGGAAATTGAATGGAGCGAATTTGCAGGCCTGTGGGAAAGGTTCCTTCACCACGATTTCGGCATCAACGAACAGGAAATTTGGAAAGCCTCGAAAAAGACGATAAAGAAATTGCAAAAGCAAATCGATATCCTTTTGGACGGCCAGAAACAATAAGCCTACCCCACAGGTATTGGTCTCTATTCCTTTACAAATTTTGCGGAACACGACTGGCCACACTGGCGGACAACCGCCAAGTAAACTCCCTGACCCAAGCCAATTGGCAGAGTATGGTACGAAACGGTTGCATTGCACTTCAACTCGCCTTCGTAAACAATATTGCCCAGCACATCAATCACGGTAATGCTTGCCGTTCTATCCGGCGTTGCCCCGTGGAGTTGGATAATTGGATTGCCCCTGACAGGATTCGGGGAAATCGACACGCTGAATTCTTGCGCTGGCATTGGAATATCGGAAACTGGCAGTTGATGGAAATCTGGAAGCAATTCGGCGACGTAGGTTCTGTCCGTTGCTTCGGTAATATACCCCGTAACGAGTAATTTCCCATTGCCTTCGTATTCAGCATAGTAGAGCGTGCCGGGGCGGTCATTGAGCTTTGTCGGGCCGATAATCTTCCCGCTTTTGCCCACGAAGCCTACAGCCAGCAATCCATCCATAGATCCGATAACGGCGAACAAATCATTCTCCATGTAAACAATGCGTTGAATACGAAAACCTTTAACCGTATCGTAAGAAATTAGCTCTCCGCTTTCGCCAACAGCGGCCACATATCCCAATCCGGTTGTGTCGTTGCGCCCGGCAATGTAATGAAGCCCGTTGTCGTTGCTCGCAATCGAGAAAAATCGGGTGTATTTGCCAAGTTTTATTTGATTACTGCCAAGTATGGAGCCGTCAGCGTCGAGGACAGTAACAACCGAAACAGAGTCCCATGGGCAACTGACAACGCGAATCTTGCTGCCGGCGGAACAATCCATGTAGAGATTTTCTATGGAATAGGGCGTGATTTGGAGCCTCTTCCGATATACAAAAAGTGCATTGTTATCAAAAATAGTATTATTAAAACTATACTCACTTGCCCCAACTCCGCCGATAATCAGTTCGTTATTCAATTGAGGGATAATAACCTGAAAATCATATTCGTACATATAATCTATGGAAGCGTACTTGCACTCCTTGGAGCTCAAGTTATAACTGACTAAATACTGGCTAAACGGGTCCCCGAATTCTCCGACCGAATCTGTTTTTATATAATAAATATTTCCATCGGAATAGTGAAACGGCATCAAAACAGAACCAACCCTGCTAAGGGCGTGTTGTAGCAATTTTGAAGAGTCTGCAATATACGCCCGGCAGGCGACTGTGCTTCTTTGCTTTCTTGGATTGCCTGTGGAGAATGTATCGGATAGAAATATTTTGGAATAAATATTCCCGTCATCGGCCTTATGCGCCCATGAGCATCTTCCGCTGAAATTTATCAACTCCCTTGCAATTCCAATGCTCGTTACCGGTTTGCGCGATACTTTAATCAGGTTGTCTTTTTGTTTTATCTGCATTAGCGAGTCTGGATTCCAAACTGTTAGCTTGGGGCTGTAGCTGCCCGGAGCTTGGTAAACGTGGACCGGGTTCGCTTCGGGGCTTGTATTGCCATCGCCAAAATCCCATTTAAAAGTATTGCCATCGCCGATGCACAAATTGGTAAACTGAACGCTTAGTGGAGAGGAACCTTCGCTCGGGGTGCAAGAGAAATCTGTTCTCATCGATGGCTGGACCACTATTGGCGATTTCGTTTGTATCAATTTGGCAATTCCATTTCGGTAAATTGTACACGTTGGATTGTAGGTGCCCGGTTCCCTATACGTGTGGCTAATTCTGTTCGTCCTATATTTATATCCATCACCGCAATCCCAAACAATCGAATCATAGTCGCGGTTGTTGTATTCCGAAAACTGAACCGAGTCGTTTTCAAGTATCTTGTACGGAGAGGCGATAGCTATATCCACGACTGATTGTGCGTCGAAGTATGGGAATCTGAACTTGTATAAAGTATCTCTCGAGTACATACAAACCCAGCCCGAATCGTCATGTACGATTGGTTGATTCAGATATTTATTGTCCTTGGCGATGGGATAATGGTCGATAGTATCGATCACGGCCTTAATCTTTGTATCGAAAAGCAGATAATAGTTGTTCCAAAATAGTACCAGATAATCACTGTTTTCGGCAAAAAGAATATTCTGAATATAGCCATCATATCGAATAGAGTCTTTCCGAGATTCTAATGAATCAAAATCCGACCAAAACAGCCGTTTGTCCTGTGTGGAATATGCAATTCGGTTTCTCTTGGAGTTGGTTGCGGTATGGATGAATTGGATCGAGTCGTTCCTCAGTATTTCTACGTTTTTCTCGCCCCATGTATCCATTTTGTAATTGAAGATGGTTTTCTTCGGAGCCAACATTTTGTTGCAAAGCGTCTGGCTGATTTTGATATGGCCGTCCAATGTACCATTGTCTCTCCCGTTTGGATCGTCGGGAACGAAACTTATATAGTAGTATTCATCGAAATTAAAGAGCATGGACAGGTTCGCATCGAGTGAGTAAACAAATTTATCGGCATCGAAGTCGCTTCTCCCGGACTCTTTCAATTTGCCGGTCGATGAGTCTTTCGCAAGTTGAATTCTATAGGTAAGCCCTTGGTAACTTCCGAAGTCAAGCCCCCAGGCGTCCCTGCCATTGGTAGTCCTAAATGAAATATACAAAGCGGAGTCCGAGCTTATATAGTCAACAGAGATACCATGGAAGTAAGGTCTGACATACTCTGCCCCGGCGCTAATACTGTCGATGAGGATTGAAGCGATAATACTGTCTGAATTTATATCGTAGATGTCTGTGTACAAGTTATACTGTACACCATATTGCATTGGTACATATTGGGACCGAGTAATGCAGTACGTCCGGTTATCATCGCTAAAAGAAAAAGAATTATACGTCGTATCGTATGTGGAAACCCACGGGATGCTCTTTTTCTTTACTCCATTAACGAAGTCATATTTTATTGCAAAATAGCCAATTCCTGGTTGGTCAACACCTAAAAACATATACTTCCCGTCAGGAGACAGATTCTCTGAATAAACATTACCTATGATGTTCGTATGCACATAGTACGATCCAGAATCCGCCCAGTAGGAATTCAGGCCACGAGCGCACAATGACGAACAACAACAAAAGAAAAGAATCGTTAGCTTATAAATCAGACCATGCCTCTGCATTCGTGTGTCCTTCAAGGTATAAAAATGCAATATATAAAACATTTCTGAAAGGAAAAAATTTTTCTAAACGCGGACAAGCACTTCGAGTTTCGTGCCCGGCGCCTTGTGGCATTTCACTTCGCCATAGAGCTGCGAAGCAATTATCTTTATCAAACGGAAGCCGAATGGATTTTGCTCAGAGTTCTCGTACTTGTCGTTAAGGCCTTCGCCGTCGTCAGTGAAAACAATTGAGCAGAGGCCTTCGCCGAAATAGCTGAATTTGATGGCCATGTGAATCGTATTGGCAACTGGGTCGTATGATTTGATTGCATTCGAGATGATCTCGTTGATCAGCAGTGCAATCGGAATGGCTTTCTCGATTTCGATGATAACGTTGTCCGTCTTGACGTCCAGCTCGAACATCTCGGCCTTGTCGCGGAACGAATAGAGAGTGGAGAAAGCGATGGCCGAAATATAGTCTTTGGAATGTATCTGCGACAGGTTCTCCGTCCGATACAGCCGCTCGTGGATCAGCGCAATTGTTTTGATTCGGTTCAGCGCCTCGAAGAAAATGTTTTTCGCTGTTGGGTCCGAGATGGTTCGGCTCTGCATATTGATCAGGCTGGACACGATTTGGAGGTTGTTCTTCACCCTGTGGTGAATTTCTTTGACTAAAGTTTCCTTTTCGGCGACCGAATCTTCGAGTTCTTTCTGGGCTTTTTTGAAAGCTGTGATGTCCGATACGGTGCAAATGGTAGAAGCTTTTCCTTCGATGTTCAACCTTTTGGCGCGGCGTCCGATCAGGTTCAGAGGCGAACCGTCTTTGTGCAAAATATTAAAATAAATGAAACCGGAGTTTTCATCGGCCTCGAGGAATTTCTCTGCGATTGGCACATCAATGCCTTTGACGATGTCGTGCAGATTCATCCTGATCATCTCGAGCAAAGTATAGCCGGTAATATTGCAAAATGCTTCGTTGACGTAGTAGAATCTGTCGTCGTGGAGTATGAACACGCCGTCGTGAATATTATCGACGACGCGCCTGTATTTTTCTTCGCTTTCCTTCAGCATAGCTTCCGATAGCACTCTTTCGTTGTATTCGTGCGTCAGGTGATTGTTCTTTTCGGCGATTGTGGCTTTCAGCTCTTCGTTCATTTCGTCGAGTTGCTTCTGGCTGGCCCGCAGGTCCGTTAGCACTTTGTCTAAAGAATCCTTTTGAATGTATAGCTTCTGATTGATCCTTTTCCATCTTCTGTTGTAGAGCATCATTGCCACGACGATGAATATCGAAAGCAAAACAACCGCTGCAAGGCCACCGATCACCACTTTCTGCCTGCTGACGCGGGACTGCGTAAGGTGTTTTTCCTGCTTCTCTTCGGAGATTTTCTCTTCGTATTTGTTCAGCTGGCGCCTGCCCTCCAGGTCGTTGATCGTATCGGAATATTCGCGGAAGCGGAGCAAATAATTAAAAGCTAATTGCTCTTCATTTCTTTGATCAAATATTTGATAGAGTATAAAATACAGCTGTTTCAGCACGTTAAAATTATTCGAATGCATTGCAATTGGCAATCCCAATTCGGCCGAGTTCAGGGCTGCGCCGTAATTGCCCGTATCGAAATAGTTTTCGGCCAGGTCCGAATAGGCCTCGCAGATAAGCATTTTGTTGCCGTTCTTTGTCCAGTAAGTGATTGCTTGGCTTGTGAATTCCAATCTTTTTTGGAAATTACCGCTTTGCCCGATGATTCGCCCCAGCAACTGATATGAGTACCCTTGGAGAGTGTTGATTCCCTCTTGGGCGGACCGCTTGCGGCAGTATTCAGCAAAATAATATGCCGAGTCGAGCATCTCCAACTCGAAATAGACAACGGCCTTTTTATAATAACAAAGGATATTGTAGTATGGATTTCCCATTTCGCTGGATTTCGATACTATGTCGGAGTACAATTGCAGAGCATCAATCAATTGTTTGCTCGAGATAAGGCACTCGCCGAGCAGCAAACGGCACTTCATGGCCAATTCGTTATCGCCGGAGGATTCTGCCTCGGCTATCGCGCTGACGGCTTCGCGTTGGTCCACGGGCGAGTTCTGCCAGCTTTTGTTGACGAGCGAGAGCAGAGCCTTCAGTTTGGCCTGAAGGAATTTGTTCTTAACGGATTCTACAATTGGTTTGGCTGATTTGTAGCATTGGTAAGCGTCTTTGACTCTGTTTGCCTTAATATACATCACGCCCTCGGCGATATAGCTTTCGGCCGTACCTGATTTGTATTCGGCAATCTGGTAATTATTCCTAACCTCTTCGAAGACTGCCGCCGCATCGCTGATTTGATTCTCCTCGGCGAGCAGGTTGGCATATTGTAGGCGAGAATTGTATTGCCCAATGCGGTAATTCAATTCAAATGCGCGTTGAGTATTCTCTCGGCACAGCATTTTGGCAGTATCGAGCGAAACGTTTCGGTACGCATCGACAAGCTTTTGCATGGCATCGACTTGGTCCTTGCCCGAAAGCATATCTACCGCAAAAGCGAGGCTGTCTATGTATTTGCCTGCCAACAGATTCGTTGGCAAGCTGAACAACGCCAACGCGGTCAATATAATAATGCTTCTTCTCAGGTATCTTACGATCGATATTTAGAAAAAAAACCCGAAACGAAAACATTCCGGGCAGAAAAATTGAAAGATTTCATCTCTCCTTATGATTTCTTCAAGGCTTCGGCGCCGCCCACGATCTCGAGCATTTCCGTAGTGATCGAGGCTTGCCTTGCTTTGTTGTACAGAAGTTCCAAATCGCGAATCAGTTCGTTGGCGTTTCGCGTGGCGTTTTCCATAGCCATCATTCGGGCGGCCTGTTCGGCGGCATTGGACTCGAGCAGCGCGCGCCACATTTGAATCTCCAGATTTTTCGGGAGCAATTCGTCAAGTATGGCTTTCCGGCCCGGCTCGAAAATGTAGTCGCTTTGGGATTTCTTGCCGCCCTCGGCAATTTTTTCGACAGGCAGAAGCTGCTGAATGGACGGTATTTGCGTAAGTAGATTCTTGAACCGATTGTAAACGACGAACACCCTATCGAAACGGCCATCGAAAAAGCCAAACTCGGCGATTTCCATTATGTCCTTGACTGTCTCGAATCGCAGATTGTCGAACACACCCGAGAATTGACCGGCAATGCTGGCGTGCTCCTTCTGGAACATCGCGCAGGCTTTCTTCCCGACAGGGATAACGGAGATTGCGGCTCCGGGATACTCTTCGGGAAGTTCTGACTTCATTTTCTGAACAGCAAAACGCAGAAGGCCCGAATTGAACCCGCCGCACATACCGCGGTCGCTGGTAACGACAATGACAGCAATCCCTTTGACCTCTTTCCGCCGCTCCAAGAGCGGATGCCAGTAGCCCTCTCCGACGGATTCGACCAAATCGGCCATCACCGCGCCGAGCTTCTCAATGTATGGGCGAGCCGATATGATTGAGTCCTGCGAGCGTTTCAGCTTCGCCGCCGCAACCATTCGCATTGCTTGGGTGATCTTCGACGTGCTTCTGACGCCGGTGATTCTGCTTTTAATATCCCTTAATGTCGCCATATTATATCCTGAATTCTATTTTTCAATGATTTAAGTTAAACCCACGATGGAAAAATTGCTGACCGCGCGCCTAAAGATGCTGGACAGGTTTTTCCAAATGGTTCTTCACATAGTCCGAAACGCTTTCCTCGAGCGCTGAAAATTCAACCGGGCAGTTGGCCGCCTTGAGCTTGGCCATGTCCGCTTCGGTGAAGTTTTGGTATTGCTTCCGAAGGTTCTCGGGCATTTCGATGTATTCAATATTGGTTTTTTGGCCCAGGGCATCGAAGACTGAAGTCATTAAATCGTTCCAGCTGCGGGCCTTGCCCGTCCCGAGGTTGAAAATACCCGTCATTTCCGGATGGGTAAGCGCGTGGTAGAGCACTTTGACGACGTCCTTCACATAGACGAAGTCCCTAAGCTGCCCGCCATCGGCGAATTCAGGCACTGTCGATTTGAAGAGCCGGACAGTCCCCATTTCCTTGATCTGGCCGTAGGCCTTGAAGACCATGCTGGACATATTGCCTTTGTGGTATTCGTTCGGCCCGAAGACGTTGAAGAATTTGAAACCGGTGATTTTTTTGTCCAACCCGTTTTCGAGCATCCAAAGGTCAAACATTTGCTTCGAGAATCCGTAGGCGTTCAGCGGACGCAGAGGCTCGAACACAGTGTCGGTGTATCCATGCTCGCCGAGGCCGTAAGTGGCGGCGCTGCTGGCGTAGATCAGGCGGATGTTATAGCCCACGCAGAGCATGGCCAGGATTTTAGTGTATTCGAAATTGTTGTGCAGCAGGTAGTCCATATCGCGCTCGGTCGTGTCTGTGCAGGCGCCCAAGTGGACAATCGCTTCGATGTCTTTATGAATTTCTCCAGCTTCGAGCATCGCAAGGAAGTCCTTTTTGTCGAAATACGATTTATACTTCTTGCCCAACAGGTTTTTCCATTTGTCGCTCTTCCCGAGGTTGTCCACGACGATAATGTCTTGGCGGCCTTGGTCATTGAGATATTTAACGAAGCAGGACCCAATGAATCCTGCCCCTCCGGTAACTACTATCATTGTCTATGCCTTGAATCCTTTAATAAAACTTTCAACTGCAATTTTCAGTTTTTCATTTATGTCGGGTGTGAGTTCTTTCTTGTCGGCGATATCGTCGAGCAAGTCCCTGTGAAGCGTCTCCATATGGTTCAGGAATTCCACCTCGAATTTTGCGAGTGCCGAAACGGGCATCGTGTCCAAGTAACCGTTAGTTGCGGTCCAAATCAGTACGATTTGGCTTTCGATGGGCACGGGCTGGAATTGCTTCTGCTTCATGATTTCCGTAAGGCGTGCGCCGCGTGTAAGGCTTTGCTGTGTCGTTTTGTCCAGGTCCGAACCGAACTTGGCAAACGATTCCAATGCGCGGTACTGTGCCAATTCGAGCTTCAACGGGCCGGCCACCTTGCGGATAGCCTTGATCTGGGCGTTGCCACCCACGCGCGAAACCGATATACCGATGTTCATGGCGGGCCGAATACCTGCATTGAAAAGGTTCGGCTCCAGGTAGATCTGGCCATCGGTGATCGAGATAACGTTCGTCGGGATGTACGCCGAAACGTCGCTGGCCTGGGTTTCGATGATCGGGAGAGCTGTCAGCGAGCCGGCACCCTTTTCGTCGGAGTATTTGGCAGCGCGCTCAAGCAATCTGCTGTGCAAATAGAAAATATCGCCCGGATATGCTTCGCGGCCCGGCGGGCGGCGCAACAGCAATGATACTTGGCGGTAGGCAGCGGCCTGTTTGGACAAATCATCATAGATGATGAGTGCGTCCATTCCGTTGTCGCGGAAGTATTCTGCCATAGAGCAGCCGGAGAACGGGGCTACGTATTGCATTGGCGCGGGATCGGCTGCATTAGCGGCCACGATGATTGTGTATTCCAAAGCACCGAATTGCTCCAAGTACGACATAACAGAAGCCACGGTTGCGCCTTTCTGGCCGATTGCGACATAGACGCAATAGACCGGTTTGATGCCGCGTTTGGCTGCCTGGGGCGTGTGCGTGTATTTCTGATTAATAATCGTATCGAGGGCAATAGCAGTCTTGCCGGTCTGGCGGTCGCCGATGATAAGCTCGCGCTGGCCGCGGCCGATCGGGATAAGGGCATCGATAACCTTAAGTCCGGTCTGGAGTGGTTGTTTCACCGGTTGGCGAAGCAATACGCCCGGGGCCTTGCGTTCGATTGGGAGTGTTTCCTTCGCATTCGTCGGGCCTTTGCCGTCTATCGGCACGCCCAACGGATTGACAACGCGCCCAAGCATTTCGCGGCCAACCGGAACGGAAGCAATCTTGCCCGTGCGGCGGACTGTGTCGCCTTCCTTGACGAGGCTGTCGTCGCCAAAGAGCATGATACCGACGTTGTCCTCCTCGAGGTTCAGCACCATTCCAATGACGCCGTTAGGGAATTCCACGAGTTCGGATGCCATAACTTTGCTAAGACCATAGACGCGGGCCACGCCGTCGCCCACTTGCAACACAGTACCTACTTCGTAGATATCGGCTTCCTTTTCGAAGCCTGACAATTGTCTGCGTAAAATTGCGGATATTTCTTCCGGTCGAACGTCAACCATACAAGTTTCCCTTGATTTATTTCGAAATATTATATTCGTATTGATTCAAATAACAAATGCGAGAGCGTGAATGGCTAAACAGCCGCGGCGCCCTCTTCGGCCAATTTATGGAACAGCACCGACAGTTGGTTCCTGACCGAGCCGTCGAACATCTGGTCCTCGATTCGGACAATTATTCCGCCCTTGATGGCTGGATCGACAGAGAATTCAGGTACCGTATTCATCTCGGTGCGTTCGTCTAATATTTTCTTGATTTTCTCTTTCAATTCGGCGGACAGCTCAATTGCAGAGCAAACACCTACAGGAAGAATCCTATTGTATTGATTGTAAATGTTTGTGAACTGAACGACGATGCTCGGGATCAGCTCGCCACGGCGCTTATCGATCAGCAATATCAGGAAATTGAGCGATAGGTCAGATACTTTGCCCGTGAATATTTCTTCGTAGATTTTCTTTTTCCGCCATTGCTGAAAAACTGGATTCTTCGTGAGGGCAAATAGGTCGCGCGACTCGTCGAGCACTTTGGTAACCAAGAGAAAATCCTCGTGTACCTGTTCGATTAAATTTGCTTCTTTTGCCGTTCCGAACAGCGCCTGAGCATACCTGTGCGATACTTTTTGTTCAGTCATAACTGTTTATCTCCTTTGCCCTTGGCTTAATTATTCGGCATTTTGTTCATAAACGAATCGACCATTTTGTAGTGCTTTTCTTTGTCAAGCTCTTGCTCCAAGATCTTCTCGGTTGCGGCCACGACGAGGCCCGCCACTTCGGTGCGGAGTTGTTTGATTGCAATTTCTTTGCTGCGGTCGATTTCGCGAACTGCCTCTTCGAGTTTGACTTTCTTGATGTGTTCGGCCTCTTCGGCGGCGCGGCGGAGCGCTTCCTCTGCCTGCTGGCGACCCTTCGCCACGATTGAGTTCATTTCGGTTTGCGCTTGGTCGATTTTGTCTTGGGCGAGCAGAAGAAGGTCGCGAGCCTCTTCGTTGCTTTTCTTTGCCGCATCGATTTGCGCTTGGATCGTTTCGCCACGGCGTTTGATCGCGCCGGTTATCGAATTGTAGAAGAGCTTCTTGAACAGGAATAGGAACACGAAGAAGTTCACTAAGGTCCAGAAGATCAGGCCCGGGTTGATATCAAGTAAGTTCGACATATTTACAATCCTTTCTCGTTTTAAATATTTTTCCGTTCGCAACCCGAACTCGTGGCGGGGCACGGGCGGAAAAATATTCAGATTACCACCACCATCTCCGGCGGCCTATTCAGAGCCGCCGGAAATGATAGCAAAAAATTATTTACCTGCCAAAAGAATACAAATAACGCAAGCGAAAAGGGCGACGCCCTCGATGAATGCAGCAGCGACGATCATCGTGCCGCGAAGGTCGCCTGTGGATTCCGGCTGGCGGGCGATGCTCTCCAGAGCTGCCGAAGCCAATTTTCCAATACCGAGTGCTGCGCCGATTGCAGCGATGCCTGCTCCGAGTCCGGCAGCCAAGTGTGCTAAATTGATGTCCATTTGAATCTCCAAAAAATGTAACTTAAATGGTTTATTAGATTTATCAAAGAAAAATTAATTCCAAAGAACCGATCAATGATGGTCGCTTTTGGCGTGGTCGCCGATGCCGATACCCGTGAAGACCGCCGTCAGAAGCGTGAAAATATACGCCTGAAGGAATGCCACCAAAGATTCCAAGAACAGGATAAAGACCGAGAACGAAACGCTAACCGCGCCAATTCCGAAGCCGCTCGCCAGTGGGTCCATGCCCGAACGGGCGAAGAAGAATATCAAACCCATGAACGAGAAAAGGATAATATGCCCGGCCGCCATATTGGCGAAAAGACGGATGGTGAGTGCGAACGGTTTGACGAATATCGAGATAATTTCAATCGGGACAATAATCGGCCATAGGAACCACGGAGCGCCGCAGGTCAGGTGCTTCAGGTAATTCACAATCCCAACCTCGTACATAGACTTCAGGTTGATGACGCACAGAGCCGTCAGCGCAAGCGCAGCAGTGGTGCCAATCGCGCCGGTGGCGGTGTGGCCGCCGGGCATCAGCCCCAGCAGGTTCATGCCGAAAATAAACAAAAACAGGCCAATGAAGAATGGCATCAGCGGACGCGCCACCCTCTCGCTGACGAGGTTCGGCACGACTATGTCGTTTTTAACAAAATCGTAGGCCATTTCGGTCAGCGATTGCACTCCCGAAGGGGCCTTCTCGGGTGCCTTGCGGTATTTGCGGCCGGCCCAGCCGAAAACGGCCAGTACAAGCAGAATCGCAGCCCATTGAAAGACTACTAAGTTTGTAATCGAAAGGTCGAACGTAACGGGAGTCTCTGGGTCGCTCGTGGGGGCGAATTTGTGGTGGGCATTCAGAGTGAATAGCTTTGCCTCATTCATCGCTTCCATCGATTTGTAGAAATGGAATCCCTCGTTTTTGTCGTAAATAATAACTGGCAGTTCGCACACCTCGACGTTGAACACAGTCAGGCTGTGGTGGTCCCCCAGCCCGGAGAGCAGTTCCATGAACACTGCGGACGGGTTGTCCGAGGGGGCAGCCCCATGCTCGGCGGCGGCGCCATGGCCGTCTGCGGCCCCTGCAGGAGCGGCGTGAGCAGAATCCTGCACAGCAATGCCACCGGCTGCGGAGTGTCCTGTTTGCTCAGCTGTGCCGGTTAGTGTGTTTTCTTGTGTCATAATATTAACCTTCACTATTTTTCTTCTTCTTCAAATTTAATGAATTTGAATGATAATTCATTATGAAAATTTCAATAATAATAAAAATAAATGCAGAGACGCAAAAAGCCACCGAAAAAGGCACTTGGGCGACGTCTGTGGAGCGGAACAAAATGAACAATCCGGCGGCAATCAGAAGCACTCGCGCCACGATGGACATGACCACGATTTGCAAGGCCTGCTGCGCCTCCGAGCGGAACGCAACAGCATAGAATATTGATGCGACAATTGCATTGGCAGCCGAGGAGGCCAGCCCGAGCAATATGGATTCGAATTCGTTCATTCTTTTTTCTTCCCGATGCTAAGGGCCTGGCGGATAAACGTGTACATTCCCGCGCCGATGCCGACGATAGAAAGCGTGATCGTCCAAAACGAACCGGTTTCGTAGTGGCTGTCGAGTGCTTGGCCGCCGAAGTAGCCGCCCAATATTGGTATGATCAGTTGGAGTCCCATATTGGAATATGGACCCACCTCGCGCATTATTTCGCTATATGTCTTCTGTTTTTTTTGCATCAATCTTTGAAATACATGTCCGGCCGGCGGTCATCAAAAATATCATTTACAGGATTGAAAGATTTGTCCCGAGTCAGCTTTGGATCGATGTCGGCAAATATCACGGAATCGCCTTCGTCCGGCGCGAGTGCAAGGGTTTCGCCGTCGAAGCCATAAATGGCAGATTTGCCTTTGAAAATCAGCTCTTCGCCGCATTCGCGCTCGACGCCCGAGCGGTTCGCAACCGCGAAATAGATCTTGTTTTCCAGAGCGCGCGAAGGCATCGAGATATGCCAGCGGTCTGTTACGAGGTTCGCCGGGCAAACCACCAAATCGGCTCCGAGCAGCGCCAGAGTGCGCGCGGCCTCAGGGAATCGCCAGTCGTAGCAAATCATCGTACCGATTCGGACGTCTCGCTCTTCGTCCTCGATGACGAAGAATCCGGAATTGCCCGGCTCGAAGACCTGAAATTCGTTGTAGAACAAATGGGTTTTTCTGTAGGCGCAGCTCATTTCGGCGTCGGGGAATATCATCGCTGCCGAATTGTACAGCTTGCCGCCATCGGTTTCGGCGAACCCAAAGACGATTATTTTGCCTTGCCGAGAAGCGATTTTCTGCATTTCCTGGCAGCTTTCGCCGCCGAAGGGTTCGGCCATGGGGGCGAGTTTGTCCTTCTCGAGGAAATAGTAGCCCGTAGTGCAAAGCTCCGGGAAAACTATGATGTCAGCTTTCGTATTTTCGGCTGTATGGACGATTCTATCTATATTGCTTTGTTTGTCGGCATAAATTGGGGAGAATTGTACTGTAGCTATTTTCATTATATTCCTTTGATTGTTTCGTAAGAACGAGATTGCCAATGTTACAAATATAAAGAACCTGCATTGAAACTCAATAGATGATATTCATTTTTCAGTTGGAATGATGAATGGTGTCCATTTCAATCAGTTGCCTTGCTCAATTTGCTTCGTTGCAGCGTTGGGTTCGTAAAGCGGCAACGTGAACGAGAAAGTCGTGCCGTGGTTCAAGCGGCTCGATGCCCAGATTGTGCCGCCATTTTTCTCGACGAATTCGCGGCAGACGATGAGGCCCAGACCGGTTCCCCTTTCGTTTTTGGTGCCCTGGCCGCGCAGCCCTCCGTCGATGCGGAATAGGCGGGCCACTTCGGATTCGTCCATACCGATGCCATTATCGGTAACCCGCAGCTCCACATTTTTTTTGATGGTATTGCTCGGGACGATGCGTGCCGAGATTTCGATTTTGCCGCCCTCGCCAGTGAACTTGATTGCATTCGAGACCAGGTTCCTCAGCACGGTGTGTATCATCTGGCTGTCTGCAAATATTTGAATCGATTCGTCGATATTGCATTCGATGCAGATATTCTTGTTCTCGGCCTGAAGTTGGTGCAGGGCTATGGTATCGTCCACGACGAATTTCAGCGTTTTTATGTTTGGATGGAATTCAATCGTCCCTGTTTGCGAACGTGCCCAAGTGAGCAAATTCTCGAGCAGCGAGTAGAGATGTTCGGACGACGCTGCGATGACCCCAAACATTTCATTTTTCTCTTCTTCAGAGAATTCATTGCCGAGCTTGATCAAGACGTTGCTTGCGCCGATCATCGCTCCGAGCGGGTTTTTGAGGTCGTGGGCAATTATGGAGAAAAACTTATCTTTAGTTGCGTTAACGGTCATCAGTTCGTGTTCGCGTTCGACGAGGCCCTCGTTTAGCAATTCCAATTCGTTTTTGGTCTGAATAATTGTTTCGTTTTGGGCCGAAAGTTCGTGGAAGGCATCTTCGATAATTTTATTTTTTTCGATGAGCAGAGAATTGATTCTATCTTTTTTCTTCAAGTAAATCACCAGATGAATGACGAATGCGATAGCCGCTATGGCTGCAATCGACAGGAAGATTGTGAGCAGCAAGGAGAATTTTTTGTCTTTGAGCAGCAAGTCGATTTCTTTTTGTTTCAGTTCTGAATTTTTCCGCGCTTCGAGTTTATCGATGCTTTCTTTGGTTTCCGTCGAAAGTAATGAATCCCTTAGGTTGTACATTTCCCGGGAGCATGTGTATGCCTTTTCGAAGTCGCCGGAGAGGAAGTACGATTGGGACAAAACCTTTAACCATTCCAAATATGCGTTTTTGTTAACTTGCTCACAAGCGATTTCCGACGCGGTGCGAGCGTATTCGATTGCCTTTGCAATTATCATCCCACAGCCGCCCTCGGAGACGACAATCCGGGCAGCAGCCTCCGAACCGGACTGTAACACTTCGTTGAATAGGTCTGCCAGATTCCCCAACGCGTACATGCGGCCGGAAACGTCTTTGTATTTGTTCGATATTTCCAAGCTCTGCTGGTAGCAATTGTACGCCTCGTCGTAGTTTTTCATGCGGTGGTAATTGCTGCCGAGATTGTTCAACGTGCTGGCGATATTGGTTTGCAAGTCCAGTTCGACGTACAGATCCAAGGCTTTCCGATAGAAGACAAGGGCCTTTGCATAGTCTTTCTTTTTGGAATTAATGCTTGCTATATTATTATAGTTGGAGGCAGCAACTTGTTTATTGCCCGTGGCAAGGCAGATTTCGAGCGACTTATCGAAGTATTCGAGAGCCTTGTCGAATTCGTTTACTTTAGTGAAAACAATGCCAATGTTGATATAAACGTTCGATAGCGTAGCTTTGTCGCCAATGCCGAGGCTGATGTCTTCTGCTCTATATAGCAAATTAAGGGCATCGAGGTAGTCTCCAGCAAAACTTTTGATAATTGCAATATTCCTCAAGCTTAGGGCTGTGCCGGCGGAGAAATCGAGACGGTCTGACAGCTTGAGGGCTTTGTTAGCAAGCATTTCCGATTCATCGATGTCCACTTTGATGAGCAAAAAAGAAAGATTGGCCATAAGGCGTGCCTTCGTTGTATCCTCTTCGGTTGCTTTGCCCAGTTCGGCCCGAAGCGAATCGATCAGCATCTGTCCCTGCAATTTCCCATCGGAATTGAATTGCACGAACAGTATAATAAGTACTATTGTTGCGAAGGCTCTCATCGAGTATTGAATTAATTAAGTAAAAAAATCAATAATTTCTCTCCATCTGTGAAAACTACGGGTATGTATTCTTGATCCTGTATCTTGAAATATTCTCAATTTTCGGGACAAACTATAATAAATTTTATTTCAACATACCCCTAATTTGATTTACGGCTAATAACCAATATTATTGGTGTATTATTTGTAGTAGATACAATCTAATTTTCAGCTTTCGCTAATTGTATGTATATCAATAAAAATACGAGATTGGCCCAACCACGACAAGGAAAATTGAATAACATTCCTTAAATTGCATTTTTAAAAATTTTGAGTTTGAAAAATGAAAAGATACATCAATATCCACGTCCGATGCGACGACGAGCTTCACGAACTTGCTGTGGCCATGCTTGCACCGTTCGATTTCAACGGAATCGAAGAGGCTTGGGACGAAATTATTATCAGTTTCAACGAAGACAAATGGAACGAACTCACTCGCGAGCAACTGGTTTCCACGCTTCGCAGGCTGAACCCGTCGATTAATATCATCAAGGAAGAAGTCATCAACGACCGCAACTGGAACGAGGAATGGGAGAAAAACGTACAGCCGATTATCGTAAATAACCGAATCGGCATCGCGCCCGAATGGAAAAGGAGCGAATTGAACCGCGAGATCGAGATCATTATCAATCCGAAAATGTCGTTCGGCACGGGCGACCACGCCACGACCCGATTGGTCTGCCGAATGATGGACTCACTTGCGAAGCCCGGACAGTTCTGGGTGGACGCAGGCACCGGCACGGGTGTCCTGGCGATTCTGGCGTCGATACTTGGCGCAGGAAGAGTCGTCGCCTTCGACAACAACGAATGGTCGATAAACAATGCCCGCGAAAACTTTGCGCTGAACGGCGTCGAAGACAAAATCGAACTCTCCGAAGAAGACATCGACAGCTACGAGTTCCCCGAATGCGACGCAATCGCTGCGAACCTCTTTTTGAATCTGCTTTTGCCGAATTTCGACAAGTTCTACAAAGCACTCGAGAAGAAAAAAGGCTTCCTGCTATGCTCCGGCGTGATGAAATACGACCTCGACGACCTGCTCGAAGCGGGCCGGAAAGCCGGTTTCCGCCATGTCGAGACGCTTCACGAAGACGAATGGGTGGGCGTGCATTTCGCTGTGTGAGTGGCAGATCAAGATTTTCGATAGCCATTTGAGATGAAATTTCATCTTTTCCTACGGCACCATACAACACAGAGAAATTTTGTATGGTGCTAATTTTTTATTGTGTTAGCTCATCGCCGATATCCTTTTGCTATGGTCCTCGCAAAAATAATAAAAAAAAGTAAAAAATATTTGTATCACATTTCGCATTCGTGTGTTAATATATCAGAAGGCAATGCAAATTGCTTTCGACAAAAAAACCGTTCTTTCTATTTAGTTCTTTATACCAGTTCTTTTTTAGATTCGTTCTTTGTTTAAGCCGGTTTCTGTTATCAATGGTGCCACCTTGACTATAGACATCGGCATTGAATCTACTCTTTATTATATAGATTTTCATAGCATAGCCCTCAGAAAAGAGTTGCAAGCGCCAAAAAGCATGCAACTCTTTTCTATTTTTAGTGGTTCGGTATCGAATTGCACATTGCATATAAAAGTATTGGCTCTTCGCTGTTTCGAGTGGGATACGTGTTAGAATATTTTTAAATGCAGCCATTTGCAGTAACAGCATCTTTCCCAAACCAGAACTGCAATGGAAATAAATGTGTAGGGGCGGGTTCCAAACCCGCCCTTTTTGATCAGTTGGCCCAAAGAGCTTCCTGAGACAAGTAATTTACAGGAATAAGATGAGATTCCCGCCTTCGCGGGAATGACTAAAAACACCCGCGAGTCGTACACTCGTTAGTCAGGAAATACTTCTACCGAACAAGTAAGTATTCAAAAACCCACTCAAAATAGCGATGCGCCAAGAGTATTAAGAGCCTGTTGAAATAGTGTAGATTAGCCATCCCACGGGTTAACCCGTGGGTTCGATCTAAGCCATATCTCCATTATTATCAATGTATTAGCCCAATCCGTTCTTTGGCCCCCTTGGAAAAAGGGGGTTGGGGGATTTGTTGATATTTAAAGGACTTACTGCGACGTATGCAATGGGTTGAAACCCATTGTTGCAATTCTTCTACTTTTTCAACAGGCTCTTAATAGAATCAGAAATATTCATGTATCGAAAAATATTATTCGCATGTTTCAGAAATTTTTCGTATAATAGTTGGCAGTTGCTTTTAGAGTTTTGAAATGCAACGCAACGAAGAAAGAATATAAGCGTTGAGACTCCATTTCCAAGGGAGAGGATTGAATGAATAATAGAATTCCTACATGCAATTATTTCTGAGGTGTGTCGTTTAAATTCAAAAGTATAATTATCTCAAAGAGGAATCCCCAAAAACAATTAATCGTCCGGCTAAGAAACGACTAAAGGTGTTCGATACAAGTAATTAATCAATCACTAACGCGAGACGACCATGGCTTCATCAATATTAACAATCCACCACATAACACCGGAACTAAGGAAAATTGAAAAGGTGGTTGACGAGATTCGTTCGGGTGCTGTCATTCTATATCCATCGGATACGGGCTTCATGCTCGGTTGCGGCCTCGAAAATAGAGATGCAATTTCCAGAATTCGCAACATTCGTGGGCTGCCCGAAGGCAAACAAATGACCTTCCTGTGCCAATCGCTTTCGAACGTTGCAGAATTCGCTAAGGTCTCCAATACGGCATATAAAACAATCAAGAGGCTGATCCCCGGCCCATACACTTTTATCCTGCCGGCCTCGAAGCTGGTACCTAAATTTGCGCAAGACCCCAAGCGCAAAACCAGCGGTATCCGAGTGCCGGAGAATATTCTTTCCCAACTGCTGCTGAAAACCCTTGGCTCGCCGATTATTTCGATTTCGGCAAAGAATCCCGAGGGAGGATACTACACAGACTACGAGGCATTACTGAATTACTATTCGCCAATGGTGGACGTGGCCGTCCGCTCAGATGAATACAATTTTGTGGGCGAATCCACCGTTATCGACATGACCACCGACGAATTCGAAATCACACGCGAAGGCGCAGGCATCGAAAGGATTACCGACATAATGCAAGAAGAAACTGAAGAATAGGTGGCCACTGCCACTTTGTTTTCCAAGGACAGCGCGATGATGAAAGGAAAGAAGAATAAGAATTCATTTTCCCTGATATTTGAATAAACAGAAGATAAATTCCAATCAGCTCGGGTGGCAATGCGCTGCGCCGAGCTTTTTTGTGTTGGGTGTCGAGAAAATATTCATGCTTCAATATGTATGGAGTTGGTTCTATTTTTATGCTAAATCCTTAAGAGCGTGTTGAAAAAGTATTTCCTTTGATTCTCACCCCTCGCCATTCATGGAGAGGGGCAGGGGTGAGGCTGAGAAAGTTTGCATAAGCATATAATATACTTTAAATTACGATTCTTTGCCTCTCTCCCCAAACCCCTCTCTCCATTCTGGAGAAAGGGGCTATAAGAAAAAATCTTACTTTTTCAACAGGCTCTTAAGAGTCTCTTGAAAAAGCAAGGTGGCGACTGCCACTTTGTTTTCCTATGAGTGTGTTGAAATAGTAAATGATTGCAACAATGGGGCTTGCCCCATTGCCAAAGTTGCAGTAACTCATTGATATATCGACAAATCCCCCAACCCCCTTTTCAAAGTGGGCTTAAGAAAAGATTGGCGTAAGACACTGGCAATATTAGAGATAGGGTGATGCTCGAACCCACGGGTTAACCCATGGGATGGCAGATCAATACTTATTCAACAGGCTCCTATGGCTGCTCAATGATGAAAGGAAAGATGGACAAGAATTCATTTTTCCATATAATAGAATAATACTTGTTCATTCGTCCTCCTCGCATCTACTGCGCCAGAATCATTGTGATTTAAATTTATTAATTACAATATAATCATAGCTCCTTCGCATTAATACTTAAGAAAAATTCCTTGAAGGTGCTGGGATGACGAGAAGAGATTCACATCGATTCGTATGGGGGCAAAGGCTATACATGCTTTTTGCTATAGGGCTGATTTCGTCCGCTGTTGCGTTTGCCAAAGGGGCAAAGGCGGACTCTTCGGATGTGTACGATATGAGCTTCTCGGAGCTGTCCAAGCTGCGTATCACTTCTGCCTCGAAGGTGTCCCAACGTATTACGGATGTTCCGGCCACGGTCGTCGTGGTAACCGCTGCCGAAATCCGCGATAGGGGCTATTTCACGCTCGAGGAAGTGCTCTCGGACCTCCCCGGTTTCCAGTTCCGGGGCATACCCAGCTTTAACACTTATTTTTTCCAAAGAGGATTTCCGAACCAAAACAACCTGACGCTGGTGTTGATTGACGGTGTGCAGATCAACGAGCTGAATTCCGGCGGCGCCTATGCCGGCGGGCAATACAACCTGAGCAATATCGAGAGGATCGAAGTGGTTTACGGCCCGGCATCGGTAGCGTATGGCACGAACGCAGTGAGCGGGATTATCAACATCGTTACGAAATCGCCTCGGACTAATTCATTCGAGCTAACCGCGACGGCCGGCTCGTTCAATTCGGTCAAATCCGATTTCGTTTGCTCTTACGTGAACGAAAAAAAGACTTTCTCGCTTCAGGCGTCCGGGATGATTAAAAAATCGAATAAATCCGACCTCGCCGGCGCGGAGGGAGACTACAATTGGACCGACCTTATCGACAATTATGAAAATGATTATTCGTTCGACCTGAAACTGGAAGCCCTCGATTTCACATTTGGTACGAATTACCAATACAAACAGGCTTCCGTCGCCGCGTGGACCAAATCGGTTGGAACAGTGTTTCGCGACTATGGCACGTCTTGGAATATTCAATTCGTCAATAACTACCTTAAGTATAAAAAGAGATTCTCCGACCGGCTCTCTCTAACGTCCACTCTGTACAACCGCAATGCGACCGTATTGCCAAGCACAGTGTATTACGTTCTCGACACGGCCCAAGTGGGATACTACAGGCCAAACAACCTGACGGGTATCGAAGGGATTCTTAACTATACGCTATTGGATTTCCTGACGATAACCGGCGGCCTCACCTTCGAAATAGAGCAATTGTCGAGGTCTGCTTCGCTATCGGTCAGTTCATCGCCAAGCGTGAAGCCACCAGAGCCGAAAACTCCAGATATGCTTCATAACAACTTGTTAAGCATTTTCGCCGAGCCGCGCGCCGAACTTTGGGGCATAGCCCTCGTTTCTGCCGGCTTACGGTTCGACCACAGCAGCGTCTATGACGACGTATTCACGCCGAGCGTGGGCTTGGTTGTGCCGTTCCTCACGCACAGGTTCCGCGCCTCGTATTCGGAAGCGTTCCGGGCACCGAAGCCCTGGGACTATACGGACGGCCTCGGGAACGGTTCGCTGAAGCCCGAGAAAGCAAATTCTTTCGAGGCAGGATTCACCTTTTCGTTTTGGGACTGCCTCCGGTTCGATGCTTCAGGCTACATCAGCCACATCGACGATGCCATCGTCAAAGATACTCTCTTGGGTTCGTTCCGGTGGAACAATGGCGGGCAGATGAACACAAACGGCGCGATTTTCCAATGCAACTATGCGGCAGGGGATTGGGCCTTGGGTGCAAATTACACCTATAGCGAAAGCTATGACGTTTTCGATGTTGCCATCCCCGAGATCAGCAAACATACCGCAAATGCCTCGTTTACGTATTCTTTCAATAAATACATGAAACTGAACATTCGCGGGAACTACGTCGGCAAAAGGGAAAACACAAAGCTCGTGGCCGCCACCGGCACAAAGACAATTGATCCATATTTCTTGGTGAACGCTGCATTTTCGATTATTGACTATAACGGAATCAGTTTGCAATTGGCCGTGCGAAACGTATTCGATGTGGAGTATTACCACACATCGAACCGCCCGCCGGACCGATACCGCCAGCCGCAACGCACTTTCCTGCTGACTGTCGGACTGAACCTATCAGGAAGGAAACAGGAGTAAAGTATGAAAAAAAACTTACTTATTGTTGCCTTAGCTATATTGTTCTCCTTCTCGCCCATTGCAACTACACAAATGGACAGGGCGAAAGTGATTGTTGCATACATCAATAATTTCGCAAATTACACAAAATGGCCCAAGGAAGCCGAATTGCAACAATTCACAATCGCTTTGATCAGCGGGAACGAAGCTCTGGCCGCCGAACTCGAGGATTTCACCTCGAAAAGGCGAATCAAAGACAAACCGATTAGGCTAATCCACCGCAATGGCCTGCCGATACCTCCCGAAGCGCAAATGGTCGTGCTGACCGAGGACAAATCCGATCTGCTGCTCGACGTCTATGCCGCCATCGAGGGGAAGCCAGTGCTTCTCGTCAGCGAAAACTACGCCGACAAACGAAACGTAATGATTAACCTGTACGTTACGAAACAGTTGGAAATGCTCTTCGAGGTGAACCAAGCAAACATCACGAACCAATCCCTGGAGCTTGACCCCGAAGTGTTGCTTGCCGGCGGGACGAGTATAGACGTGGCCAGCCTTTTCCGCAATTCGCAGATCAATATGCGCGAGTTGCAGAAACGCATCAATTTCATGGACGATTCGCTGCATAGCTTGAACAATGACATCAGCTCCACAACCACGAAACTGCACGCGCAAGAAAGCGAAATCCTATCGAAAAACGAGGAAATTGATCAACAAAAAGAAGAGATTTCCAACCAAAAGTTGCTAATTGCCGCAAAGTCCGAAGAGGCTCGCGCTCAATCGAAAATAATAGCTTCGCAGAAAGAAATGCTCGAACGCCAGCAGGACTCCATTCGCTCGAAAGGCCTGATCCTACAGAAACAATTGGCCGATATAAAGAAGCATAACGATGACATCTATATGCAGATCAAAAGCAAAGACAGCCTTGCTACACTCGTTGATTCCGTCCATAATGACCTTGTCGCTAAGAATCTTGTTCTCGGATCGCAATCCCAGCGCATCGACGAGCAGGACAGGCTTATCTTCTTGATCACGGTTAGCGGTGTGTTGGCAATATTCTTAGTTATTGCCATCCTCGTGGGCTATCGGAATAACAAACAAAAAACGAAGATATTGGCCAGGCAAAACAAAGAAATCGAAGACAAACTCCTTGAATTGGAAGTGATTAATAAAAAGCTGCAAGATGCCGACCAATACAAATCCATTTTCTTGGCCAGCATGAGCCACGAGCTGCGCACACCGCTCAATTCGATCATCGGCTACACGGGCATATTGCTCATGGGGCTGGCCGGCGAACTGAACGCCGAGCAGAAGCTGCAACTTAACAAAGTCAAAAACAACGGTTCGCACCTGCTGAGCCTGATTAACGACGTGCTGGACATCTCGAAAATCGAAGCCGAAAGGGTCGAACTCTTCGTCGAAGAAGTAACGCTCAGCAATTTGGTTGCCGAAATTGTCGATACAATCAAACCTCGCGTCGATGATAAAAAGCTGGAACTAAAAATCAATATTTACGAAGATTGCCTGCTGGCCACGGACAAACGGCGTCTGAAGCAAGTGGTACTTAATTTGGTTGCCAACGCCGTCAACTACTCGGACAAAGGAGTGATCACAATTGCCTCGTCGGTTATAGGCGAAAATAGGCTGAAAATCAGCGTCAGCGATACAGGCGTCGGAATCACCGAAGCGGATATGGCCAGGCTGTTCCAGCCCTTCCAACAAGTGGATGCCGATATGACAAAGCACAGCAAAGGCACAGGATTGGGCTTGTATTTAACGAAAAAGTTGATTAAATTGCTCGGAGGCGAAATCTTCGTTGTCAGTAAGTATGGCGAAGGTAGCGAGTTCTGGATCGAATTCCCCATTAATCAAAACTTGGAAAAATCCAATGAAAAGAATACTAATAATTGAAGACAACGATGACAATCTTTATTTGATTAAATTCATACTGGAGAATTGTCATTACGAAGTGATTATGGCTAAAACCGGCCAAGAGGGATTCGATACGACGCTACGCGAGAAGCCCGACCTCGTGCTGATGGACATACAGCTGCCGGACATAAACGGACTGGAAGTAACGGGCATGATACGCCGCCAGCCCGGTTTCGATGAATTGCCGATCATTGCCATCACGTCCTACGCCATGACCGGGGACCGACAGAAATCTATCAATGCCGGATGCACTGGCTACATCGAAAAGCCAATCGATCCGGAAACTTTTAGGGATACAATCGAAAAATTTCTAAAATAATTCTTTTAAGTAATAATTACTTCGATGAAAATACTAATAGTTGACGACAATCCCGAAAACTTAGACATGCTGGGATACCTTCTGAGGAGCCACTCCTACGAAGTTCTATCGGCAAAAAACGGGAAAGAAGCGCTCGAAATGCTCCGCGAGGAGGATTTCGATATGATTATTTCGGATATCCTTATGCCCGTCATGGATGGTTTCCAATTTTGCAAAATGTGCCAAGAGGACGACAAACTGTCCCAAATCAGCTTTATTTTTTATTCGGCCACTTACATCGAAGACAAAGACATCGAATTTGCCCTTTCGCTCGGCGCTCGGCGCTTCATGATCAAGCCTCAAGAGCCGCAGGAAATCCTTCGGATTGTGGCAGAAGTGGCGAAAGAATCCTCCGGCGATGGCCAATCGGGCGCCCGTCAGAATAAACTCGACGAAAAGGAAGTATATAAACTTTACAGCGAAAGATTGGTAAATAAACTTGAGCAGAAGATATTTGAGCTTGAGGATGAAATCGCCAACCGCCAAAAAGCCGAAGCAGAATTGACAGAATCAAAGAACCGATTCTTGCTGGCCGTCGATGGTTCTACCGATGGTATCTGGGACTGGGACATACAAAGCGGCAAGGCGTATTTCTCGCCGCGCTGGAAATCAATGATCGGATACGGCGAGGGCGAACTCGAAGAAACATTTGATACCTTCATGGCACTCCTGCACGACGCGGACCGGCAAATTGTACGGAAGAGGCTCGACAGCTACTTGAATCGCGAAATCGACACCTTCGAATGCGAATTCCGTATGATATGCCGAGACGGATCGTTCGAATGGATACTCGCAAGGGGCAAAGCTCTCTTCGGCCCAGACGGGCGGCCCTACCGCATGGCAGGCTCGCACACCGACATAACGGCCAGGAAACGCAACACCGAAGAACTCAACAAACTCTCGAATGCGGTTAATTTCTCGCCCGTGCTCGTGGTGATAACCAATTCGAATGGCATCGTGGAATACGTCAATCCGCAATACTCCGAAACCACAGGCTACGCCCCCGATGAGGTGATCGGAAAGAAATATACGCTGCTGGAGCCTGAATACGTCTTAAATTCCAACGCAAAAATAGATGAAATTTGGAGAGAAATCAGTTCGGGGCGCGTCTGGAAAGGCGAATTGGAGAATATCAATAAAAAAGGCATATCCTATTGGGAATCAGTGCTGATAGCTCCGATTTTCGATGCGCAATCGAACGTTACGCATTTCGTTGCCGTTGGCGAAGACATCAGCGAGAAGAAGAAATACGAACTCGATCTGATTGCCGCCAAGGAACGCGCCGAAGAAAGCGACCGGCTGAAGTCTTCATTCCTTGCGAACATGAGCCACGAGATTCGAACGCCGATGAACGGCATCTTGGGATTCGCCGGATTGCTGAAGGATGCCATTGCCAGCGGCGACGATATTGGCGAATATATCGGCATAATCGAGCGCAGCGGCAAGCGAATGCTTAGCATAATAAATGATTTGATAGAAATCTCGAAAGTGGAGTCTTCGCAGATCAACGTGCACCTCGAGGAAGTGAACCTGAACGATGTGTTGGAGTATATAACAAAATTCTTCAAACCGAACGCCGACGAAAAGAACTTGCGCTTGATTTCCACCAACTGCCTAAGCGACAAAGAAGCAACAATCCTCACCGACAGAGATAAACTTACAGCCGTACTCAGCAATTTAATGAAAAATGCCATTAAATTCACAAAATCCGGGCGCGTCGAAACCGGCTGCCGATTGTATGGCGATTTTTGTGAATTCTATGTGCTCGATACTGGCATTGGAATCGACGAGGGCAAGCAATCGGCAATTTTTGAAAGGTTCGTGCAGGCCGATTCTTCGCTTTCGAGTCATTTCGAAGGAGCAGGGCTTGGGCTGTCGATCGCTAAGGCATACGTAGAATTGCTCGGTGGGACGATTCGCTTGGAATCCGTTGTGGGCAGCGGTTCTGTTTTCTATTTCACACTGCCGTATATCGTCCCATCCAGCAAAAAAGAACAAAATGGCTCTTCGCTACAGCAAACAAATGACGATATCGAACCTGGGCTGATATTATTGATCGCCGAAGACGATGAATTCGCTGACAAACTGCTCACGCGAATCATTCGTAAGATTTGCTATCAGGCGTTCCACGCGAACAATGGAGAGGAAGCAGTCAGAATCTGCCGCGAACACCCCGAGATAAACATGGTGCTGATGGATATGAAACTGCCCTTGCTTAGCGGTTTCGACGCCACACGCCAGATTCGGCAGTTCAATCAAAGCATCACAATAATCGCCCAGACGGCCTATTCGATGCCCGGCGATAGGGAAAGGGCGCTGGAAGCCGGATGCAACGATTATATTTCGAAACCAATTATCAGCGAAAAGTTGCTCGAAATAATCAAGAAGTATCGATTGCCGATCTAATGTTTTCCGAGCTGCCGATTGTGTGGGCATTGAATAATAACAATTGGGCTTGCCCCATTGCACATGAGTAGTAATAAGTCATTGAAATATCGACAAATCCCCCAACCCCATTTTTCAAAAGGGGTTAAAGAATAGGTTCGTGCTAATACAGTGATCCCAAATTGTTCTTTTATAATTGACATATTTGCTATACCCTCATCCCCGACCCTTCTCCCGACGGGAGAAGGGAGTAAGAAAAGAAAGTCCCTTTCGCCCTTTGGGAGAAAGGGATATAGGGATTGAGGGTTTTTCTATCGCACAATTTGGGGTGATCAAACTGGAGATAGAGCTTGGAACGAACCAACGGGCAGGCGCAGAGACTCTATTTCAACAAAGGGTTTAATCCTGTTGTGCGTTTTGCTGTAAGTCGTTGAAATATCGACAAATACCCCAACCCACTTTTTCAAAGGGGGCTAAAGAATAGGTTCGTGCTAATTCAATGACCCCAAATTGTTCTTTAATAATTGACATATTTGCTATACCCTCATCCCCGACCCTTCTCCCGACGGGAGAAGGGAGTAAGAAAAGAAAGTCCCTTTCGCCCTTTGGGAGAAAGGGATATAGGGATTGAGGGTTTTTCTATCGCACAATTTGGGGTGATCAAACTGGAGATAGAGCTTGGAACGAACCAACGGGCAGGCGCAGAGACTCTATTTCAACAAAGGGTTTAATCCTGTTGTGCGTTTTGCTGTAAGTCATTGAAATATCGACAAATCCCCCAACCCACTTTTTCAAAGGGGGCTAAAGAATAGGTTTGGGATTACTTAATTAACCGCCCTTCGGTGCATGTGAATGTTATTTATTTGAAGGATAGAAAAATAGCTCGAAGTATAAAAAAGGATATTGAGGCATTTCTGCATTTTCTTGCGCTCGAACGTGGGCTGTCGCGGAATACAGAAGTGGCCTACGCAAGCGATTTGTCTCGGTGGGCAGAGTTCCTCGCTGGCAAAAATATTCCGAGCGCTGATGGAGCGCTGCCCGATGATATTCGCGAATTCTTGACAGTCCTTGCCGATTTCGGACTCCAGGCCTCGTCCCGCGCGCGGTATTTGGCCTCGCTTCGCGCGTTCTATCGGTACCTCTGCGAGCAAGGAATTGCGAAATCGGATCCAACAGAAATTGTTGATTTGCCACGCCTGCGGCGCTCTCTGCCAGACACTCTCACAGTCGAGGAAATGGAACGAATCCTTGCGGCTCCCGATATCGAAACAATAACCGGCATTCGGGACCGCGCGATGCTCGAGACAATGTACGCCTGCGGCCTGCGCGTTTCCGAATTGCTCAGCATGGCGCGAACCAACATTATTGCCGAAGCGGAAGTCGTCCGAATCGTCGGGAAAGGCTCCAAGGAACGTATCGTGCCGATTGGCCGGTCGGCTCTCGGATGGATCGATAAGTACTTGCGATACTCGAGGCCGCACCTGATGCGATTGGGCGTGGCCGAGGAGGCGCTGTTCGTGAACGCAAGGGGCCGCGCACTTTCGAGGATGGGCGTGTGGAAGATTGTCGTCTCCGCAGCCGAGAAGGCAGAAATCGGAAAAAAAGTGCATCCCCACACTTTCCGCCATTCCTTCGCCACGCACCTTCTGGAGGGCGGGGCAGACCTCCGGGCAGTGCAGGAAATGCTCGGGCATTCAGATATATCCACGACGCAGATCTATACGCATTTGGACAACGAGTTCATCAAGGAAGTGCATCGCAGCTGCCACCCGCGGGCGAAAATTGAGTGAGGGAACTGATTATATAAAACCACTGCCTAACTCTCGGTTCGTCCGTGGGTTAGGCAGTCAATGCTTTGCGAGTGAATATCAACGAAAAGGTGTTTATCTCAATTATTTAGAAATTGAAACTCAACCCTAATTTATAGTTGTCGATTACGAAAGCGGGCGCGGTGCTGGTCGGCCAGTTCATGTTTTTCTTGCGGAGTTCGTACATGCCATATGCCATTGCATTGCTCAGCACGAATTGGACAACGGGCGCCACGGCGGGCGAGCTTTTCATGATTTCGTTGGTGAAGCTGTGGACTATGCCCTGGGCGGCCTGTTCGATGCCGTAATTCAGGCACCAGTACCAGAACATCATTCTCGGCATGATTGCTTCGCGGCGGAATGCAAAGTTGAAGGAAAGATTCCTGATCGGCTGCAATTCAATCCCCGCCTCGAAAGCGTTTCCGAAACGGATACCGTCGGAGAGCACGTCCAAATATGCGCGCGAAATGGTGTCGAATTGGCCAAGATTCTGTTTGTTCTTGAAATCTGTGCGGGTCCATGAGAACTCGTCGGCGTGTGTGAACATCAAAAAGCCGTTCGAAGCGATTCGGTAGCCGTAGCCATTGCGCCAGCCGAGGCCGCCGCCCCAGATGGAAGCATCAATTTTTGTGTTCGAGTTATCTTTTTTATATAATTCTTTGTCGAGCCTCTCGAGGAAAACGTAGCTGTCGTGGAGCGAATGTATCCCAACCTCTTTATTCTCGGTCCTGATGCTTTTGTGGCCGAATTTGAGCGAAATAAGGCCGCCGTCGCTAATACTGCCCGCGAATGCGTCTTCGTGAATCGATGATTGTGCGAAGCCATAATCGACGGAGATATATGGAACCTGATTCGAAAAGAGCGAGTGCATGCCATGCCGCCAATTGAAAACATTGCCAAAATGAGCATCTTTGTCTCCATCCCAGAATTCATCGCTCGATTTCGGAGAGTCCGCGGCTGCCATACCGGCTGCCAGCACAAAAAGAAGAATTGCAGAGTAAACTGATTTCATTTCACACCTTGAATTTAATTTGTCAATTACAATCTTTAGACGTATGAAATCGGAAAAAGTTCTGGTAAACAATTATGAATGTGCGAATGTAGAACTCATCCGATGGCTTCCGCGCTCGTCTGAACTGTGATTCGTGTGATTTCATTGATTGGGTTGATGTATTTGATAACACACTTGTCCAAAAAGATTTAATTTGAAAAATTCAAAAAAAATGGCTATTAT
>CAZSWR010000009.1:0-56776 GCA_964610885.1 uncultured Hyphomicrobiales bacterium
CTTTACGCTTCCTCTCATCTATTGGAATTGTTTGATCGAAACCGGAGCCAAGTGTCTTGGTTTTCAGTATCCGCCCTGTTTCCACGTCCCACATCCTCAGCGTGATGCCGTCCTCCGAGGAGGCTGCAATTGTGTTCGCAGGCGATAAGGTATAGTATTTCGATGGAGTTCCCGGGTTTTCAAAGTACGTAAGTAATTGGAAATCACTGGTTTGGAAGACACAAGGTGTTGCAGGGAACTTAAACTCAAGTCCCCAATTTCCCATATAGTACTTACCGTCTTTTGAGAATTGGTTTCCCCATGCATACTTGCAACTGACAGTTTTAAAAACTTGGCCGTTTTGAGGGTTAATTAGCTTAATAAAACCCGAACCACTTGAAGCCGCGATAATCGAGTCGTTCGGGCTCCAGCATACATCATCTATCTCTTGATACCACCTGAACCACACGGTGTCCGCGTCGTTTGGGGCGGCGGCTTGGGCGAGCGCGCTACCCACGATGAAAGCAAATAAAACCAATAACTTTTTCATAAAAATCCTTTAGTTTTGTTTGGAAATAACGATCAAAGCAGCCGGAATTAATTAGCAACTGCTCAAATAGGATAACACACGAATTACCCGATTTGGGCAGCAGTATTGTTTGATACGGGAAATTATGAAAATAATTTCAAATAGCAAAGAACAATATACTAGAATATTACCGGTTCCATATAATCTAATGGATCAGTCCTGCAACCTGCTCGCGGCTCCATACTTTCCAAGTGAGTAACCGACCGCGAGATGTATCGATGAAATCTGCTATAGGATTATTACTCCCTAAATCCGTGTGCAGGTCGTCTATTCGGGAACGGATAGCGTCAAGTATCAAATATCCAAGATAAAATATGCTCTCTCTGGCCTCCTGAAAAAGATTATCGCACTCTTTTGAAACAATACTCAATTCTATACTTGCTTCATCACAGCATTCTATCGTGGTTTCTTCCAAAAGGTCTGGTGTAGGATGGTTGTAAAGACTATCTTATACTGCGGAAAAGTCATCTTAAGTTATTATCTCTGCGCTGAATATGTGCATCAATGGAGTTATTTCTGGATTGCCACGGCAGTATAAATTATACTAAATATAAATTTGTACAGCATTGTAAAAAATTGTATATTGCAATTAGTATAAACTATATTAACGAGAGATGATCAAGATAATATCAAATATAGCAGACGTTAACTCAGGACATCATTTCAAAGAAAGAATTGTAGATGATCCCAACGGTTCAATTAAGTTTATTCAGCTCAAGGACATTGATGATTCTATCGGAATTAACTATTCGCATTTGATAAGGAATAATGTTCCTTACATCAAGCATACTCAATTTCTCAAACAAGGCGATATTATTGTTAAATGTAGAGGAAATAGTTTTACATCGGTTGTCTTTGATTCGATACTTGACAATGTCGTTGCAACATCTCACTTTTTTGTGATTCGAATAAAGTGTCCGAAAGAAATAATACCAGAATACCTATCGTGGTTTATTAATGATGGCCCTTCGCAGCGAATCATTAATGCTGGCACAGGAGGAACACACATGCAAGTGCTAAATAAAAAATTTCTAAGTAATATAGAAATAAGGATTCCGAGTATAGAAATTCAACAAAAAATAGTTAAATTGAAATCTTTGAGCAAGACCGAACAAATACTTCAAGCAAAAAGATTCGATTTGAGAAATTTGCTCATAGACCACAAGCTCAGAAATTTGATTAACAAAGGATAAACAAAATATGGAAATAAAGAATCCCATCGACCAGAATGATATTAACTCTGTTGTTTGGAAAGCATGCGACACATTTCGAGGCGTTATTGATCCATCTGAATATAAAAACTACATTCTTGCATTCCTATTCGTTAAATATCTAAGCGATGTATGGAAAGATGAAACTGATAAGTATTATCAAATGTTTGAAGGCGATGAATCAAAAATAAGAAGAAGGCTCGAAAGAGAACCGTTCGTTATGCCCGAAGTTAGTACTTTCGATTATATATATAGTAAGCGTGAGGATGCCAATATCGGGGAAGTAATAAACCAAGCATTGATAGAGCTTGAGGAAGAAAACAAAGTAAAGCTCGAAGGCGTGTTCAGGAATATTGATTTTAACTCTGAATCGAACCTTGGCGAAACTAAGGATCGGAACAGAAGACTAAAAATGCTGATTGAAGATTTTGACGATTCCAAACTTGATTTGAGGCCATCACGAATAGGGAATCTGGATGTAATTGGGAATTCATACGAATACCTAATATCAAGATTCGCAAGCGATGCAGGCAAAAAAGGTGGAGAGTTCTATACCCCTCCCGAAGTATCAACCTTATTGGCCAAACTGCTCGACCCCAAAAGTAGCGAGAGAATCTGCGACCCTGCCTGCGGATCGGGATCATTGCTTATTAAAGTCGCAAAAGAAATTCCTGATAAAAACTTTTCTCTATACGGCCAGGAGCTTAATGGAAGCACATGGGCGTTGTGCAAAATGAACATGTTCCTGCATGATGTTATCAATGCAAGAATTGAATGGGGCGATACACTAAACAACCCTAAGCTTATCGAAAATGATAGTCTTATGAAATTTGATATTGTGGTTGCCAATCCACCGTTCTCGCTAGAAAAATGGGGACACGACAACGCTTCCAACGATAAATTTAGCAGATTCCACAGAGGTATCCCGCCCAAAAGCAGAGGGGACTTTGCTTTTATTACCCACATGGTCGAAACCATTAATGAATCAAACGGAAGAGTTGGAGTCATTGTGCCGCATGGAGTACTGTTCAGAGGCAGTTCTGAAGGCAAAATACGCAAAGCTCTCATTGAAGAGAACTTACTCGATGCGGTTATTGGCCTTCCCGCTAACTTGTTTTTTGGAACAGGTATTCCGGCGGCCATTCTGATTTTCAAGAAGAACAGAACTACTCGAGATGTCCTGTTCATCGATGGAAGTAAAGAATTTGATAAAGGGAAGAATCAGAATAAACTCCGGCAGTCGGATATTGAAAAAGTTGTGGAGACATTCCAAAAATATGAATCCATAGAAAAATACTCGCATAGAGCAACTTTCGAGGAAATCGAAGAGAATGAATTCAATCTCAATATTCCGAGATATGTGGATACATTTGAGGAAGAAGAAGAAGTCGATATCAAAGCAGTTCAACTCGAAATCCAGAAGCTCGACAACGAACTTGCCGAGGTGCGAGAAGAAATGAATAAGTATCTGAAAGAGTTGGATTTGGTGTAATTTGTTGAATCGCTCAAGATTATTGAAGAAGCCAATATAAATAAGTACTAACTGGAGTATATATGAACTCAGATTTAAATAAAATAATCGAAAAAATTGACTTGCTTCGTACTGAAGTTGATTCTTACAGACCGTTACAGCCCGAGCAGGAGCAAAGACTATTGCAAAAGTTCCGACTTGACTGGAATTTCCATTCGAGCCATATAGAAGGGAATACTCTGTCTTATGGTGAGACAAAGGCACTTTTATTGTGGGGAATCACTGCTCAAGGCAAGCCACTCAAAGATCACATTGAAATTAAAGGGCATAACGAAGCGGTTGAATATGTTATGGATATTATTAAAGGTCAAAACATTGATATTACCGAGAGTTTTATTCGTGAGTTCCATAAAGTGATAATTCCAGAAGAATATGATCTTGAGGCAATTACGCCCGACGGCAAGCCGACTAAAAGAAAAATAAAGCCCGGGCAATACAAATCAATGCCGAATCATGTTATGACCAAATCGGGCAGCATGTTCTATTTTTCGAATCCCGAAGACACACCTGTACAAATGTCGGAATTAATTAAATGGTTCAACGTCGAAATTACTGCAAACAAAACTCACCCCTTGAATATTGCCTCACTGTTTCATTACAAATTTGTACGAATTCATCCTTTCGACGACGGCAACGGCAGAATGTCGAGACTCCTTATGAATTTGATACTAATGAAGTTCGGCTATCCGCCGGTAATAATACCGGTCGATACAAAGGAAGATTACTACAATGCGCTCCAATACGCCGATGCCGAAGACATCGACAAATTTATCATTTTCATTGGAGAGAGACTCATCGAGTCATTGGAACTGTGGCTCAGGGCGGCAAAGGGAGAATCTATTGAAGAGCCGGATGACATTGATAAAATGGTGAAATTGCTTGAAAAGAAAATTGAATGGAATGGTTTAGATGAGGAGATTACAACTGTTAAGTCAGTTGCAACTTTAGAAGTACTGAATAAAACTACAATTACTAAATTAGCTCAAGAATTTTGCATTAAATTAAATAAACTAAATAAGTTTTTTGAACGAATCAACATCTTGGGACAATATTTCATTGAATCTGCACCGAAATCTGAGTATTTAGAAATGCTTGACCACTTTACAAAACCATTGCAAGCGCCGAATAATGGCGATAAACTAGAAATTTATGATATAGAAGAGTATATTAACAAGATTATCAAACACTCCAATTTGTCTGGAATTGGGTTTAAAGTAATCCTTGACAAAATGATTGTTGAAAATAATATCAAAATAGAAAAATCAATTGCATTCGAATTTGAAGATAATCTATATAAAGTTTATTATCATGATTCCTCGGCAAAGATTATGCAGAGACGATACCACCAGCAACTTACATCAATGGAAATTGAGAATATTACTAATAGCATATTCGCATTTTGTTATTCTATAGTTGAGAAAGCTGTAAATGACCACAGCAAATAAGAAGGCGGAAAGCTCACAGAACATCTTTACATTGCAACTAATTAGTATGACATACAAAATTCGGGATTGAATATGATTGAAAACATTGAATTAGATAATATCAAAGATTCTATCTTTGAAGATTATAAAAAACTGAATGAATATGGCCAAGAATATTGGTCTGCTCGTGATTTCTTCAAAATTTTGGATTATATTGATTGGCGAAAATTTTTGAATGTAATCGACAGAGCAAAAGAAGCTTGTAAAAACTCGGGACAAAATGACTTAGACCATTTCGTCCGAGTGGACAAATTGGTCGAAATCGGTTCCGGCGATCAACGAAATATTGGAGACTTTCATTTATCACGTTATGCGTGTTCTTTGATTGTTCAAAACGCCGACCCTTCGAAAAGAGTGGTGGCTCTTGGCCAAACTTACTTTGCAATTCAAACTCGAAAACAAGAGATTCAAAATTCGAATGAAGTCTTAGTAATATCTCAAAAAGTAATTGAGGAACGAATATTTCGTTTTCGAAATTGCCAAGTAATGATTGACAGAGACTTAGCCGAGTTCTATGGTGTTGAAACTAAAAGATTAAATGAACAAGTAAAACGCAATATTGAAAGATTTCCGGATGAATTCCGCTTTCAATTGACTGCTGAAGAAACCAATGAACTGGTCGCAAATTGCGACCGGTTTCGAAGTCTCAAACATTCTTCATTCAGTCCTTATGCATTTACCGAACAAGGTGTTGCCATGTTATCGGCAGTCTTGAGAAGTGAAACCTCTGTAAAAGTAAGCATCCAAATTATTAACGCATTTGTTGGGATGAGAAGGTTTTTATTGCAGAATGCGGAAATATTTCAAAAAATTGAGAATATTGAAATAAATCAAAAGGAATATAAAATTGATAGCGAGAAAAAATTCGATATACTTTTTGAAGCATTGGATAAAGGCACCCTGCCTCCCAAACAAGGAATATTCTATGACGGACAAATTTTTGATGCGTACGCTTTAATATCTGATATAATACGAACTGCTAAACAATCCATTATCATTATTGATAATTATTCGGATGATACTGTATTGACAATGCTCACGAAAAGAAACAAAGCAGTTAAAGCCGTAATATACACTAAAATAATCAGTAAAACTCTTGCACAAGATTTGAAAAAACACAACTGCCAATACGACCCAATCGAAATCAAAGAATTGAAAACCTCTCATGATAGATTCATGATAATTGACAATAAAGAAGTTTATCATTTTGGCGCATCACTTAAAGATGCAGGGAAAAAGTGGTTCGCATTCTCAGTGTTAGAAATTGATGCTAATGATATTTTATGTAAGTTATAGAAATTTATTAATGAAAACAATGACTAAACCCGGCTATAAACACACTGAACTCGGTTGGATTCCTGAAGAGTGGGAAGTGAAGAAAATGAAAAGTATAGTTGATATAAATTCAACTTCATTGTCAGAGAAAAATGATTCTGAATACTCTTTTTATTATATCGATTTATCTGCTGTTAGCGAAGGAAGAATTTCATTACCGTCATCAAGGATATTATTTAAAGATGCCCCGTCAAGAGCGAGACGAAAGATTTTTAAAGATAATATTTTAATGTCAACTGTTAGACCGAACCTTAGGGGGTTTGCTCTTTTTCATTTATCCGAGTCAGACTATGTAGTATCGACAGGATTTGCGGTTTTGTCAACCAAACCAAATTCCTACTCTAATTTTGTTTATCAATTATTATTTAGCAAAACTATATTTGATCAAATCAACAATCTTGTTGTAGGCTCTAATTATCCTGCTATTAATACTTCGGATGTTGAGAATCTTACCATTCCCCTCCCCCCTCTCCCCGAACAGAAGAAAATAGCCGAGATACTCTCGACTTGGGACAGAGCAATAGAAACCACAGAGAAACTGATCGAAGCGAAAAACAAGCTGAAAAAAGGGCTGATGCAACAGCTACTGACTGGTAAGAAAAGGTTTAAGGAGTTTGAAGGGAAATGGGGAAATACAAAAATTAAAAATATTGCGAATCAAGTGATTGCAAGAAACACTAGCAATGAGAATTATCATGTCTTATCATGCACCAAGTATTCAGGGTTGGTTGATTCATTGAAATACTTTGGGAAACAGATATTTAGCAATGATCTTTCCACATATAAAGTAGTGAAAAGGAACCAATTTGCTTATGCCACGAACCACATTGAAGAAGGTTCCATAGGACTTCAGAATGTCTTTGATAATGCACTGATTAGCCCGATGTACACAGTGTTTGAGACTAACAATGAAATAGATAATGATTTCTTATTTGCCGTTCTAAAAACAGAAGAATACAGGAAAGTTTTTGAAAGCAACACGAGTGGCTCAATAAATCGCCGCGGTGGTTTACGTTGGAATGATTTTTCCAATATTCAAATTCCAAAGCCATCAGTCGAAGAACAAAGCAGAATTTCGGGTTTTCTATCGATAATTAATCAAGAAATCTCCCTGCTCACAGCTCGCCTCGCCTCCCTTCAGCAACAAAAGAAGGGACTGATGCAGGTGCTATTGACGGGGAAGGTGAGAGTGAAGATATGATGTATTCATTTATATATGGAATCATTATGGAATCAATTATATGAAATATTTAGCTCCTGAAGCCACAATTACTAAGATTATTCTTCCCGGTGGTGGAGTTCCTGAAATTGCAAAAAGGAGCGGTAAAAAGTGATGATTAACTGTGAGGTAAATTTATGAATTTCAACAAGTTTGAAGCAGGAGTATTGAAACAACAATTTCAATATAAGAGCTTTTCACCAACACTGGTCAATCAAGACTGGACTTGGGATTCCGCTGAAATTAATGTTCTCTTGGAAAAGGCAACTCAAGCACTTGCCGAGTTCAATGCGTTTTCTTTTATTGTGCCGGATATTGATTTGTTTATCGCAATGCACATAACAAAAGAAGCGAATCAATCCAGCAAAATCGAAGGCACTCAGACCAATATGAACGATGTTTTATTGGACAAAGAAGACTTAGATCCCGAGAAAAGAGACGATTGGCAGGAAGTACATAATTATATTAACGCTATTAATTATTCGATTGATAAATTAAAAGAATTTCCTTTATCAAATAGATTATTAAGAGATTGTCATAGAATTCTCTTGGATGGTGTTCGAGGTGAATTCAAAACGCCGGGCGAATTCAGGAAGAGTCAAAATTGGATTGGCGGCTCGAGTTTGTCAGATGCTGTTTATATACCGCCCCATGTTAGTGAAGTACCTGAACTAATGAGCGACCTTGAGAAATTCTGGCACAACGAACAATTGAATGTTCCCCATTTAATAAAAGCCGCTCTTAGTCATTATCAGTTTGAAACAATACACCCATTTTTAGATGGTAATGGAAGAATCGGACGATTGCTTATTACTCTGTATTTAGTGAATTATAAATTCTTGGATAAGCCTTCTTTATATCTTTCAGATTTTTTTGAAAAGAACCGCTCTTCTTATTACGACGCTTTGTCAAAAGTGAGAACATCAAATGATATTATTCATTGGGTAAAGTTCTTTCTGAATGCAATTATTCACACATCAAACAAAGGTAAAGATACATTCCATTCTATCCTAAAACTAAAGAACCAAGTTGAAACCAAAATACTTAAATTGAACAAACGAGCTGAAAAAGCCAAAATTCTTATTAGTTATTTATATAAAAAACCCGTTATAACCTCGAATGAAGTTGTTAATTTGTTGGGAATTACAAAGCGTCCGGCAAATGAACTCATTACTGAATTAATAAATTTAGGTATCCTTAAAGAAATAACAGGATTTAAAAGAAACAGAGTTTTTCTTTTCGAATTATACTATGAATTGTTTATTAAGTAAAGTATATTATAGAATATTATAGTATACTTACAGGGCCTAAAGTATACTAAGAAAAAATATAATATACTTTGTAGGCAAAATTCAATATATTGCAGAGGCACATATTTCGACACATATTTTTCATTTCAATAAGTCAAAAGCTATCTAACATGTTAGTTATCAACAAACTACCGAGACACATATTTCAAACAAAAAAGGAGTCGAATCCTCAACCCCTGAACGATCGGGGTCACCCCAACCCGCATAAAAAAAACGCTGATACGGTACAGCGTTTGAAACCTTTATAAATCCCAGACCTAAGGTAAAGGATAATACAAACATAATAAATATTTTTCAAATGCGTTACGTTTCCAAAAACCAATAATTGCATGCTCTATGACAACTCCATCATTTAAAGAAGATTACATAAGCCTGATTCCCGCACTTCAGATGCTGATTAAGTTGGGCTATAAGTACTTAACACCCGAAGAAGCCCTGATCGAACGTGGTAATAAAACTACGAACGTGATTCTGGAGCGTGTCCTCGAAAATTGGCTCAGAGATAAAAACAAGATCGTTTCCAAGGGCGGCCAGTATCGGTTCTCCAACATCAACATTACAAATGCTGTACAGTCTCTGAAGCAAGTACTGTTCGACGGGCTTGTCCGCACTAATGAAAAGATATACGATTTAATATCACTCGGCAAAAGCTTTGAAGAGAATATCCAAGGCAGCACAAAAAGCTATACAATGAAGTATATCGATTGGGAGAATGTCGAGAATAATGTTTTCCATGTAACAAATGAGTTCGATGTGGAAACAAACGACGGAAAGAAACACCGCAGGCCCGATATTGTTTTGTTCGTCAACGGTATTCCGTTTGTGGTGATCGAGTGCAAACGCCCCGATATTGACGGATCGATTGATGAAGCAATCTCTCAGATGATCCGAAATCAAGGCAACAATGAAATCCCCAATTTGTTCCTCTACACTCAATTGTTGCTTGTGTTAAACAAGAACGAAGGTCGCTACGCAACGACAGGCACCGAGGCCAAGTTTTGGGCAGTATGGAAAGAAAAGGACGCCAGAGCAGATTTCGAAGCAAAAGTTAATGAAATTGTGAATACTCCACTTGCCGCCGAAGATAAGAAAAGATTGTTCCAATCGAGATATAATCATATCATGGAGCATTTCGACGAGCTGGATTCTGCCGGTCGTTGCGTTACCGAACAAGACAAAACAATTTGTGCCCTTCTAAGCAAATCCAGGCTGATAGAGCTGTCGAGGCAATTCATTGTTTTTGATAATGGAGAAAAAAAAATAGCTCGTTATCAGCAATACTTTTCTGTGAAAAAGACACTTATCCGGGTCAAAGAAATTGACGAAAAAGGATGCCGACGAGGAGGCGTCATTTGGCATACTCAAGGCAGTGGGAAGTCCCTGACGATGGTAATGCTTGCAAAGGCATTGGCATTGGACAAAGAAATCATTAACCCGAGGATTGTGCTTGTAACGGATAGAGTTGATCTTGACACTCAGATTTGCAATACATTCAATGCTTGCGACATGCAAGCCGTAAAGGCCAAGACAGGCGAAAATTTGATAAATCTGATTGCTCAAGAAAGCCGTTCAATAATAACCACAGTAATCGACAAATTCGATGCAGCAGGGAAAAAGAGAGGTTATAAAAACACATCGAAAAATGTGTTTGTTCTCGTGGATGAGAGCCACCGAAGCCAGTACGGGCAATCACAAGCAATGATGAGGCGAATACTGCCCAACAGTGTTTATATCGGTTTTACGGGCACTCCACTTCTGAGGAAAGATAAAAACACGGCTCAAAAATTCGGCGGTTTTATTGATTCATACACAATCAGCCAAGCTGTCGAAGATAAAGCAGTCGTACCATTGCTATACGAAGGAAGGCTTGTTGAGCAGGAAGTAACTCAGGATGCAATAGATAAATGGTTCGACAGGTTAAGTGAAAATCTGTCGGAGGAACAGTCAAAAGATCTGAAACGAAAGTACAGCCGATCCGAAAAGATTAACTCAACCGAAAAAAGGCTGGAAATGATAGCTTGGGATATAAGTACTCACTTCTCCGCAAATTGGAAGGGTACGGGTTTCAAGGCGCAATTAGCAGCACCGAGAAAAGAAGACGCCATCAAACTTAAAAATTTCTTTGACGAAATCGGCAAGGTCAAAGCTGAGGTAATTATTTCATCTCCCGATACACGAGAAGGGAATGATCAAGTTGACGAAGACCCGAAAGAATTGGTTCAGAAGTTTTGGAAACAAATGATGAACAAATACGGGAACGAAAAGGAATATAACAATCAAATTATTAATGCTTTTAAAAGCAGTGATGATCCTGACTTGCTTATCGTAGTCGACAAACTCTTGACGGGATTTGATGCACCGAGGAATACGATTCTGTATTTGGTAAAATCATTGAAGGAGCATGCTCTGCTTCAAGCAATTGCCAGAGTTAACCGTGTTTTTGCAGGTAAAGATTTCGGATTCATCATTGATTACAATGGTATTCTCGGCGAACTCGATAAGGCTCTTACAACTTACAGTGTTCTCGAAGAATTTGAAGAGAATGACATTGAAATGACATTCACCAATATCAAAGAGATTATTAAACAACTCCCTCAGAAACATTCTGAATTGCGGGATGTTTTCAAGTGTATCAAGAACAAAAAGGATGCAGAAGAATTCGAACAATTCTTAAGCGATAAGGACATCAGGAAGAATTTCTACGAAAAGTTGTCTTCGTATTCTAGGGTATTGGCAATTGCACTCGGCTCGACCAAATTCTACGAGAACGAAAATGAAAACAAAATTGATCTGTACAAAGCGGATTTAAAATTCTTCCAAGGACTAAGGTATTCGATCAAGATAAGATATGCCGAATCGATTGATTTCAGTGATTATGAATCAAGAATTCAAAAATTACTTGATGAATATGTCGTAGCAAATGATATTATCAAAATAACCGAACAAGTAAATATTTTTGATAAAGAACTGTTTGAAAAAGAGGTCGAAAAAGTCCAAGGTACAGCGGCAAAAGCTGACATGATTGCACATAAATTGATAAAGACAATTACCGAGAAATATAACGAAGACCCTGTCTATTATGCAAAATTTTCAAAGTTGATTCAGGATACTATCGATGAATACAGAGCGCATAGAATCACAGAAGCAGAATATCTACAAAAGGTAATTGTGCAAAAAAACAACTTTTTGGAAAGAAAAGATGATGATTTGCCTTCAATTATCAGGAACCGAACTGTTGCGAAAGCATTCTACGGCATTGTGAACGAAGCAATTGGCTCTCATTTTACGGATGAAAATGCGTTGAAAACCACAGCATCAAAGATCGGCGTTATGATAGATGATATTGTAATTAGGAACAGAGTAGTTGACTGGTATTTAAAAGAAGATGTTCAGAATAAAATTATCAATGAAATAGAGGACTATCTTTATTCCCTCAAGGATGGCAATGAATTGAATCTGACGTTTGACGAAATAGATAAAATTCTAGAAATATCAATTGATATTGCTAAAAGAAGGTACTCGTAATGAGCGAACATATAATCGAAATAGACGGTCTTCGGGTGAAGTATGTCATTGAGCGGAAGGAAACAAAAACCATCAAGTTCAAAGTTTATCCTGATTTGACTATCAAGGCAATTGTGCCCTTTTCAATAAGTGATGCAGAGGTACATGAAAGAATTGAGAATCGCAAACAATGGATAAAAAAGAATATTGATTTCTTTTCCGAGAATCGCAAGAAAGACAAAAAGAGACTAATATCAGGTTCGTCCATTTATTATCTTGGTAAACAATATAGGATTCGCATTCAAGAATCGCCGAAGAATGAGATTAAACTTGTCGGTAAGTATTTAGTAGTCGGTTGTAAAAGCCAGGACAGCCGTATTGTTGAAGGCATTATCGACAGATGGTATCGAATACATGCCCAAACATACTTTATTAAAATGGCAGAAAAATGCCTTTTAAAGCTAGAGAAATATGGTATTTCCATGCCGACAATACTACTTCGAAGAATGAAAACTCGTTGGGGGTCTTGTGTAAGCAACAAAAACAAGATAATATTGAATACAGAATTAATTAAGAAATCAAGAATCTGCATTGAATATGTAATAATGCACGAACTGTGTCACTTGAAGTATCCGAATCATAATATCCAATTTTACACTTTTTTTTCAATAGTAATGCCTGACCGAGAGGCAAGAAAGAAGAGGCTCGAAGGCTTACGATTATAGGTTGTGGTTTTTTGTGTTATCAGCTATCTGAAATAATTATCTATAGTCAACGAAATGAAATTATTTCCACGTTAAGAACTTTTCAAGAAATAGTAGGAATAGATGATATTTCAGATTTCATATTATTTGAAGGGCGCACAGAGCATTGTCTTCAATGTTTGGGATTGACCACGAGAATGGTTTTATAATGAGATTTTCTAATAATTGGGTCTTCTTTGATGAATCAATAAAAGGTTGTTAAAACCCAATAACTCCTTTCGCAATATTCTCGGAATTCCCAATGAGTTTGATAGATATGGCCTATAAATACTTCTGCCACTTTACTGCAAAAAAGCATAACATCAGTAAACATGAAGCTATCATCATCACTTTTGAGTATATCAAAAAATAAAGTAAAAATCTCATCTGGATATAAACACGTCATAATATCAGACATAATGCTTTACATCAATTCTTAATAACCAGTAACATATCCATATAGTTAAGAAACATCGAGCACATTCCTCTGAGGTGTGGCACATCTTTCTACTTGCTACTTTTACCTTTTCCCTTGCAACTATTTTCATCTCATCATCACATCATCTCATCATCTCATCGCTTTCTGGTATTCGCGGAGTATGATTTCAGTTCCGGCGCGCCAGCTGTAGCGCTCGCTGACGAAGTTCGATGCTTTGGCGCCGAGCCGCGGCAAAGAATCTGTATTGGACATCAGGTACGAAATTCGAGCAATGAACTCTTGTTCGCTGTCGGCAATGAACAGGCCGTTGGATTCGTCGGCTTCAATGCCCTCGGCGGCGATGCCCGTGGCCACAGTTGGCAGGCCCGAAGCAAGAGCCTCGAGTATTTTTATCCGTATACCGCCGCCGACGAACAGCGGTGCAATGCAAATCCCTGCGCGAGCGAGGTACTCGGGAATCGACTGGACGTATCCCAGTGCGCGGATTCCCAAGCGGGAGTCCGATTTGAACAAAGTGTCCGAGCCTTTGCCGATAATCGTCAGCGACGCATCGGGGAAGCGGCGTTTGATTTCGGGCATCACTTTGGCAATGAACCACCGGAGTCCGTCTGCGTTGTGCCTCCAGAAGAATGAAGTCGCGATTAGCATTTCGAGGCCATTGCGACCGTGGCCGCTTGGCGCGAGGAATTTGTCCATATCGACGCCCGCCGGCACGGTTACCAAATGCGCATTGGGCGCGATCTGCCGAGCTTTTTCGTGGTCGTTCGTGGTGATTGGAAATGAGATGTCGAATTTTTCAATTAGCGCGCCTTCGTATCGCCTGAGCAGTAGCGCTTGGTAGAGCGAGTAATACTTCATCGGATTCGCAAGCGAAAGAGAATCTGCGTAGCGTTTCCAGATAATCCATTCCACGTTGTGCAAACGCAATCCGGCTGCGCATCCGAGCTTTTTCCGAGCGTACAGAGCTGCGCGAGCCATGGCCGTGTGGTCGGCATGGACCACGTCGAACTTGCGGGATTTCAGGTATTTATCGAGGAACGAAGTTACTTTCGCGTTGAAATGCTTGAACAGATAGACCGAGTCGTTCCGCACGAAAGCGCTCATTGCGTTCGAGATACTATTTTCCGGTTTGAGTTCGATGGTCTCGAGCCGGGCATATTTTTCGAATTCTTTGGCGTGTTCGTCGCTGATAGTGCCGTCGTCGAAGGTCAGGAAAGTAACGTCGCAGCCCAATTCGGCAAATTGTTTGGTGATATTGAAAATCCCAATCTTTCCGCCATCGTCTGCCGGAAGGGTGAACCGCGGAGCTATTTGCAGTATTCGCATCCTATTTCCCTTTGCGTTTGAATTTCATTTTAATAGCGGAGAAAAAGTATTTACGCAAGTATTTCGAGATTGGGAAACCAAGCGTAATATCGTATAATTTATCCTTCGGCACCGGCGCGCGTTCGTTTCGGATGGTCGCCAGGGCCACGGCGGGCATGGACAGTGCCATCTCGAAGAAAAAGGAAATCGGCATGCGCCGCATCGGGATTTGCAGCAATTGGAAAAAGTAAATAGCCATCGAATTGCGAATCGCGCTGCCGGTCGGGAAGTGCTTCCAGACGAGCCTCATGTATTGGTTCGAGATCAGTGCGTGGTTCCTGAGGCGATTCCTGGCCCTTTCGGAGGCGTAGTGCAGCGCGCGGAACTGCGGAAAGTATCGGATCTGGAAGCCGGCGAAAATTGCGCGAATGGAGAAATCATATTCCTCGAAGCCGAAACCCCAGAATCCGCCGATGCTCTCGAAGACATCGCGGCGAATCATTGCGCCCGAACCGGTGAAGGAATGGCATTGGTAGCCACGCTCGGGCGGGTTAGCGGCGTCCACCGGCAGCGGATACCACGCAGAAGGCAACTCGCCGGAGCGCATTTCGATATTCTCCATAGCAATGATGGAAATCTCTGGGAATTGTTCCATTATTCTTGCCATCTCGGCAAAATCAGTGTCCGAGCCGGGGAGCGAATCGCTGTCGCACCGCCAAATCAGGCTACCCGTGGCCGCCCGCACTCCTGCGATGTACGAACGAAGGTCGTAATTGTCCGGCATCGAGATATAATTCACGAATGGAAAATCGCGGAGCACAGCCTCGCGAGTGCCGTCTGTGGAGGCATTGTCCACGACGATATACTCCACGTCGGGATGGGTCTGGCGCGAATAGCCATCGAGGACGAAGAGCACGTCTTCTTTGCGGTTGTATGTCAGTATGATTACGCTAACTCTCATTTAGCGAAAATAACCAAATCGAACATATTAAGCAATTTTTGAGTTCGGAAAGCAAAAAAAGTCTGAACTGAGATTGGGCAGATGAGATGATGTGATGATGTGATGATATGGTGATGTGATGATATGGTGATGAGATGATTGCCTGCGTGGCGAGTCATATTATACGTCTTATTTTCACTCACTTACACAATTCCCATCCTTGGCAAGGAGGGGTGCCCGAAGGGCGGGGTGGTTAGGCACTCCCACCTACTCGAGAGAATGGCTTGGGTAACCTTCCAAAGGTTAATACCACAAATTGTCTGAACTGTGATTGATTTAATCAGCTGATGTGACTCATCCGATGACTTACAGATTCTTCTGTCTCATAGTCTCGTCCGGATTATTATTGTCATCGGGTACATTAGCAATGCAGTGGCCGAATTCCCAACCAACTCAAATCGAAAAATTTCTGTATTATATAAGTGAATCACAGATTTTTTCCAACCACGCAAAAATATCTTTGAAAAAGCATAAAAATATGTTACTTTGCACAGTTAGTTTATTCATTGGAGTTGAAATGGAAAGTACTTCGGACGTGAAAATGATATTCGTAACCACGGATTCATTCGAGGACGCAAAACACATTGCCCGCATATTGGTAACTGAAAAACTCGCGGCCTGCTGCTCGATTATACAAAATGTTTTTTCTGTGTTCGGGTGGCATTCGGCTGTTCAGGAGCGCCACGAATATACAATGATGATCAAAACGACAACCGACAAGCTGGCAGAGCTTGAGAACAGGGTGCATGAACTGCATTCCGACGAGGTTCCCGAAATAATCGCGGTCAGCGTTACCGATATTTCCGAGTCGTACTTGAGCTGGATCAACCAAGTCCTTTCCGAATAAACTGGCTAATACTCTCAATACTGCCGGCTTTCGAGTCGGCCTTATGCAAAGAAACTGATTTTACTAAGTAATAAAAAAAGAGAAAATGAAAGTTCCCCTTTTAGACCTGAAGTTGCAATACAGCACAATTATGGACGAAGTCGAACCGGCTATGCTTCGCGTGGCGCGTTCGCAGATGCTGATTCTCGGCGAAGAAGTTGCAAAACTGGAAAAAACACTTGCCGGTTACTGTGGCGCCAAACATGCCGTTACAGTTTCGAGCGGCACCGATGCCCTACTGGCCGCGCTCATGGCCATCGACATCAAAGCCGGAGACGAAGTTATCGTCCCGACGTATTCATTCTTTGCCACGGCAGGAATCGTGGCCCGCTTGGGAGCCAAACCGGTTTTCGTCGATAGCGACCCCGTTACGTTCAATATCGACCCCATGCTGATCGAAAAGGCTATCACAAAGAATACCAAAGCAATTATTCCCGTGCACCTCTACGGCCAATCTGCCGATATGAAACCAATACTCGAGATCGCCAAAGCGCATTCGATACCCGTGGTCGAGGACTGCGCCCAAGCAATCGGCGCCCAATACTCAGACGGCCGACCGGTCGGTTCGATGGGCCTGATGGGATGCTATTCGTTCTATCCCACGAAGAACCTCGGCGCTTTCGGCGAGGGTGGCTTTGTGGTTACCAGCGACGACGCGCTCGCCGAAAAACTAATCCAAATGCGCAACCACGGCATGGCTCCGAAGTACTACCACAGTTTCGTTGGCGGTAACTTCCGTTTGGACGCCATCCAAGCCGCCGTGCTCAACGTCAAATTCCCGCATTTGGAGGCATGGCACGAAGGCCGCCGGAAGAATGCAGAACTCTATAATAAATACTTCGTCCAGGCAGGGCTGGCCACCGAACCCGGCAAAACCCAATTCTCGCCGGACAACAAAGTGCTTCTGCCCGGAGCGGTCCATAAATCATCCGGCCAAACAAACTACCACATCTATAACCAGTACATTATCCGCGTGCGCCATCGCGACGAACTCCGCGCATTCCTCGGCGAAAACGAAATCGGGTCGGAGATCTACTATCCCGTGCCGTTCCATCGCCAGAAATGCTTCGAATACCTCGGCGCTGCCGATGCGAATTTCCCCGTGGCCAACAGCTTCGCCGAATCGAGCATTGCTCTGCCAATATTCCCCGAGCTGACACGTGAGCAAATTTCGTTCGTAGTCGAGAAAATTGCTGGCTTCGCGAAGCTCTGCCCGTCCGCAAGAGCATAACCGTACCGAATAGACCAAGAAATTAAGCAATTCAAAAAAAGCAGTGGAGCTACCCCAAGCCCCACTGCTTTTTTATAAGTATTGAATCAAATTGAGAAACTACAAAGAGGCTATCGCCACTTATTTTACTTTGTTCAGCTTTGCGTATTGCAGAAGCAATTTCTTGCGGCCAACGTTTTTGAAAAATACTGTGGCGCTGCGCGTGGTGCCGAAGCCGTCCAAACTCTCGATTTTCCCTTCGCCGAATTGCGCGTGGGAGACGGTGTCGCCCTTGCGGAAGCCGTCCTGGAGCGTGGGAGTGAGCTGCGAGTAGGACTCGTTTTTCGGAATATCGTTGAAAACGACTCTTTCGGCGTGGAATTCCTGCCGAGGCGCGGGTTTGCGTTGGTTCTCGCGCCAATTGAGGTGTTTGCTTTCGATTTCGAAAAGGAATGGCGACGGGGCCTGGTTGGAATACTCGCCGAAGCGGTTGCGGCGCTGGGCCAGCGTGAGGAAAAGCTTCTGCTCGGCGCGAGTTATTCCTACGTAGAACAGGCGGCGCTCCTCTTCGAGTTCGTCTGGGTGCTGGTCTGCCCGTTGCATTGGGAAAAGGCCTTTCTCCATGCCTGCCAGGAATACGTATGGGAACTCCAAGCCCTTGGCGGAGTGCAGCGTCATAACCTTGACTGTATTCTCGCCTGTGTCTGCATTGTCTATTTCCGAGGCGAGCGAGATCTGCGAAAGATAGGCCTCGAGCGAAGGTTCCTCTTCGGTTTTGAAGTAGTGCATCAGGTCGGAGATCAATTGGGCGATGTTGTTATACCTGTCCAACGAATCTTCTGTGTTCAAATCTTTGTACAATTGCATCATTCCGGTCGATTCGATGTACGCGCGCAGTATGGCCGGATCTTTCTTCTCGGCGAATTGGTCGATGAAGGATTGGATCATCGATTGGAATTCTTTGGTGGCCAGTACGGCTCTTTTCTGTAGCTCGCCGATTTCTTCGGAGCGGCGGAATGCCTCGAAAAGCGGAATCTCGTTCCTTTGGGCGAAATCGCGCAAGTGCCGGACCGACGTGGGGCCGATCGAACGAGGCGGTTCGTTTAGCACTCGGACGAGCGATTCGGAATCTTTTGGATTAATGAGCAATTTCAGGTACGAGACAGTATCTTTGATTTCTTTGCGCTTGAAAAACGACATGCCTCCGACCACGATGTACGGAATTCGGCTGCGTTTGAAGGCATTTTCGATGGCGAGCGATTGGGCATTCGTACGGTATAGGACGGAGAAGTCTCGGAATTCCATTTTGTCTGCGCTTTTGCGCATCATAATCGTGTCTGCAATTTTTTCGGCTTCGGCGCGGTCGTCTGCGCATTCCAAGACGTCGATCGGCTCGCCTACGGGATTCGACGTCCAGAGGTTTTTGGGCAGTTGTTTGCGGTTGCGTTTGATGACCGAACCGGCAGCGTTGATGATGGTTTGCGTGGAGCGGTAGTTCTGCTCCAAACGAATAGTCTTGCAGTTCGGGTAGTCCCTCTCGAATTCCAGGATATTGCGTATATCGGCGCCGCGCCAGCGGTAAATACTTTGGGCATCGTCCCCGACCACGCATATATTTTTATATTTGCTGGCAAGCATTTCGATGGCCATGTATTGCGCGCGGTTTGTGTCCTGGTACTCGTCGACGAGTATGTATTTGAAGCGTTCGCTGTAAGCATCGAGCACTTGTGGATTGTTCTGAATCAGGTGGATCATATTAATCAGCAAATCGTCGAAATCCATTGCATTGTTGGAGCGTAGGCCGCGTTCGTACGCCTCGAAGATTTGCGCAACTTGTTTGTCTGCCGAGTTGTCGGCGCTTGCGGCAAATTCTTGCCAAGATTTCATATTGTTCTTTGCCGATGAAATCTTTCCGCGAACGGCTTGCGGAGAGATTTGTTGGATCGAAATACCTGCCTGGTTCATAATCGAGCGCACGAGGCTGGTCGAATCGTCTGTATCGTATATGGAAAACGATGTGGTATATCCGAGCAAATGCGCTTCGCGGCGGAGAATTCGTGCGAAAACCGAGTGGAAAGTGCCGGCAGTAATTGCATTGGCTTGGCCGGGCGTGAGCATCGAAGCGATGCGCTTTTTCATCTCGTCGGCGGCCTTGTTCGTGAATGTTAGCGCCAGAATATTGAAAGGTGCGATGCCTTGCTCCACCATGTATGCGATTCTGTTTGTCAGCACGCGGGTTTTGCCGCTGCCAGCGCCGGCGATGATCAGCAGCGCTCCGTCGATGTGGCGGACGGCTTCGGCTTGGGGCGCGTTAAGCCCTTTGAAAATTACTGATGGCGCGCCCGATGGGCCATTCTCTATGTTTTGCGAATCTTTGACTAATTTTAAACTCATTGGAAAACTGTATCCGAAAAAAGATGCAATATACGAAATCTTACAATTCCATTTACAAAGAGCTTTGGCATGGACGCTTGAGTGAGGGCTTTGATATGGGAAACTTAGTGCCAATGTGGAATGCAGACATTAGTTCATATGTATTGCAAGAAAATCGAATCTCAAAAACTCATTATTCGCTTATATTTATGATGGTTATCAATAACACACCCCTAAATCCCCTCTTCCTAGAGTGGACTTAAAAAACAATTTATGCAACACTAATTATTATATTAGACAAATTATTATCCACCTCTAATAAGAGGGGGTTAGTGGGTGTGTCGCACAATTAGATTGACGCGCTGAATTTTTAAAGAATAGTTTCTACTTCTTTGATTTATGCACGGTACCAACAGAAAGCGTAATAGAACCAAAAACTCTGAATGGTTCCACAGAAATCATGGCTCCACCTGAACATTTCAACAAATCACTAATATCATTATTATCAACGACTTAGTGTGAATTTTTAATTCTCATTTGGAATCAATTTTCTTCTTTTCTCTTTTTTTGAAACTTTTTGCCAAATTAATCATCTTACACATAGAGCCTACGATTTGGCTACGTTCTTACCAAACAAAGAAAATATTTTTAATTATCATTAGGATTGCTTTATGATTAGGAAATTATTTAGCATAACGGCTATGTTATGCCTTATTGCAACGATTGGATTTGCCCAAAGCGGCAACTTCGATTTCTCGAACATGAATGCCCAACCGCCAATAGATAAAAATGTGAGAATTGGCACTCTGGCAAACGGGTTGAAATACTATGTCCGAGCAAACAAAACCCCAGAGAAGCACGCCCACCTTCGCATCATCGTTAAAACAGGCTCTGCCTACGAAGACGACGACCAGCAGGGATTGGCGCACTTCTGCGAGCACATGGCCTTCAACGGGACGAAACTCTTCCCGAAGAATGAAATCCTGAACTATTTGCAGAAAATGGGCCTGCAATTTGGTAACGACGTGAACGCCGGAACCGGTATGGACGAAACACAGTACGAACTTCCCATCCCGACGGACAATCCCGGTTTGGTCGATACCGCACTGCTTATTCTGCGCGAATGGGCGCATAATGTATCGTATGATGACGATGACATCGATAACGAACGCGGTGTTATTATTTCCGAATGGCGCCAGCGCAACAACACAAATTTCCGCATCTTGCAACAATCACTCGGCAAATTGTTCTACAACTCGAAATATGCTGTCCGCAATGGTATCGGCGACACTGCCTTCCTGAATTCGTTCCCGCATTCGGCAATCAAGCGATTCTACAAGGAATGGTACCGCCCGGACATCATGGCAGTCGTGGCCGTTGGCGATTTCGATCCCGAATATATCGAGAAAAAGATTGTTTCCATCTTCTCCGAGATTCCCAAATACGACAATCCCCGCCCGCGGGAAGTGATCGATATGCCATTCCACAAGGAAACTCTGGTGGCGATCTGTAAGGACAAAGAGCTTACGACTGACGAATGCAGTATCTATATTAAATTGCCGAAATCGCAGAGCACAACCCTTCAAGAGATTCGCAACAACACTCGCAACACACTTTTCGGAATCATGATGAACCAGCGCTATGCCGAAATCGTCCGCAAGCCCAATCCTCCGTTCCTACAGGCCGGCGCGGGCCGCTCAGGATTCATGGGCAACAAAGACGCATATTTCGTCGGCGTGGCAACTAAAACAGGCGACATAATGAAAGGCCTCGACGCCGCATTGGCCGAGCAATTCAGATTGAAACAACACGGTTTCCTCAAATCCGAACTTGAACGCGCAAAGACTCAATACATGACCGGATTCGAAAAAATCTACAAAGAGAAGAACAAAACAAGATCTTCGGCCTACGTCAATGAATACACAAAGAACTTCACCGATGGAGACGAGATACCCGGCATCGACTATGAATATGAATTCTACAAAAAATTCGTTCCCGAAATCTCGCTCGAAGAAATGAACTCGCTCATCGCCCAATACCTTACGAAAGAAAACTGCGTTTTCCAAGTTTCTTTGGCCGAAAAGGATGGCGCTAAATATCCGACCGAAGAAGAATTTATCCGCTTGTGGGACGATGCCGCATCGAAAAGCTATTCCGAATGGAAAGATGTGGCCGTCAACAAACCATTGCTGAAGAAAAAAATCAAACCCGGAAAAATTACCGACGAAAAGAGAAATGAAAAGTTAGGCACTGTGGAGCTGACGCTCTCGAACGGAACAAAGGCCATACTGAAGAAAACAAATTACAAAGACGACGAGATCCTTTTCAGGGCCTACCGCTTTGGTGGTGCATCGCTTGCAAGCGACGAAGAGCTCCCGAACGCCAGCCAAGCCGCTTCGTTCATTTCTCAATTTGGCTTGGGCGAACTCGACAACACATCGCTCCAGAAAGCCCTCACCGGGAAAATCGCCTCTGCTGCTCCTTTCATCGATGAAAACATCGAAGGTTTGAACGGAGGATCGTCCGTCAAGGACCAAGAAACTATGTTCCAGCTTATTCATCTGTACTTCACTGCTCCACGCACAGACAACGAAGCCTTCAAATCGATCGTCGAGAGGATCGGCGCTTCGCTCGAAAACAATGCAAACAGCCCTGAATCCATTTTCGCCGATACCATACAAACCGTATTAGCGGGATACAACAAACGCGAAGTGCCGTTCACAAAATCTGTACTCGAAAAAATCAATATTGACAAGCTCTATGACTTTTACAACGAACGCTACTCTAACGCCAATGGATTCACTTTCTTCTTTGTCGGGAATTTCGACGTGGACTCGATCAAGCAGTTCATTGCCCAGTATATTGGCTCGCTTCCGAGCAACGAAAAAACGGAGAACTTCCGCGACAATGGCGTCCGCACGCCCAAAGGATCGCTCCGCCGCGATGTCGTCGCCGGCCAAGTGGACAAGAGCACAGTAAAACTCTTTTTGACGGGAGACTTCGATTGGTCCAGGAAGAACCGTTACGAATTCAACGCAATGGCAGAAGTATTGGAAATCAAATTCCTCGAAGTGATCCGCGAGAAGCTATCGGGTGTCTATTCGCCGGCAATTAGCGGATATGTCTCGAAATATCCTGTGCCGACTTATACCGTCGAGATCGATTTCATTTGCCAACCGGAACGTGTCGATGAATTGATTGCAGCCACCAAAGAGTTGTTCAAAGAAATGCAGAAAAACTCCGACGATGTTGCGACAGCCAAAGTAAAGAAAAACCACGAAGTGCAGTACAAACAGAACTTCGAAAGAAATGAATACTGGCTCTCATCGCTGTATAACTACAATTTTTACGGCGAATCTCCAGAATACATTCTGAACTTCATGGAATACGTCAATGGGCTTTCGGCAAACGACGTCCAGCGCAGCGCAAAGAAATACCTCAAAGAGGACACAATGAAATGCTTCACGTTGATGCCCCAGAAGAACTAAGCAATCAAAACAAGCAAAACAATACTAACATGCAAAAAGAGGAGGCCCGAAAGCCTCCTTTTTTTTAAAACAATTTTGTTTCATTGATTTATTTAGTTATATTGTGTTATAAGAACTTGACAATCAAATGTTTTTTAGTAAATCGTCCAATATGAATGAAAAGAAGGCGTAATCGCCTCTATGTTTAAGGACTGAATATGAAAACTAAACTCGCAACACTCCTTGCTTTCCTAACGGCAGCACTCGCTTCGAGCGCAGGCATATACAACAATGGTGCAAATATTGTCGTAACAACTGGTACGTCGGTAGTGGTGCAGGGAGACATACGCAACGAAGATGCCCTCTCGGCCGGTACAATTATTAATGACGGTTCGATCTATGTGTCGGGCAACGTATCGAATAATTCCACTGGCTATATGTTCGCAATCGACGGCACTGCCGGAACGCTTTATTTCAACGGAACGGGAAATCAATTGGTCAACGGTACCGGCACATACAGATTCGAGAACGTTTCCGTGGCAGCCTCTTCGGTGCCAGTTGTTTCTCGGAACTCACTTGCACAGAATGTGGCGCTGAACGGGACGGGAACCAATCTTTCCATCACCAGCGATTTCAGAATCAGCGGCTCGCTCAGCGGCACCGGATTGGTTCAAGCAACCGGCAATGGATACTTGTCGATGAAGCCGACAAATAACGTTTCGCTCAAATACCCGCTGACCGACGGCACAAACGACCTTTCATTCTCCATAACCACCACTTCGCAGCTGAACAACTACCTAAACGTTCGGCTCAAAGACCACTCGGCTGAAAGCCACGCAAGTATTGTGAATTTCTGGGATATTGCATGCTACGAAGAGTTTTCCAATGCCACAATATCGATGAATATTCCAAAAACTGCCCTGAAATCTGGAACGTGGGCAAATTCCAATCAATTAAAGTATTTCGACCGCGTCGATAATCGTTACAAGATTATCCCTCAATCCCAAATAAGTATTGAAAACAGCGCTAACGTCATCAGCGTTACTATCAATGGGGTCGGATCTGAAATTGCTACTACTATTGATTAATAAACTAAAGGTGTTTAGATGAAAAAACTACTTTTCCTACTTGCACTCGCACTGATCATCCCATTCTCGGCCAAAGCCGAAATTGGAGTATTTGACGGAATTGTTACAATGGGCGCGCCCAACATCACTTCTACCGGAGCTACATTCACTGCAGTTAGCAGTTTGATTGCCGACGACCCAATCGTAACCGCACGAGGATTTGTTTGGTCCACGTTGCCCAATCCTACTGTCTCGCCGCAACAAGGCACGATTACTCCTTGTGGGACTGGTTCGTCCGCCGGGCCTATCGTTGAAACTTTCACCTACTCCCCTACTCTCGTTGCCAACACCACGTACCACGTGAAGGCGTATATTACCAATGCCGATGGCACATTCTATTCAGATGAGGTTACTTTCACGACCATTCCCACTCTCGGCGAATGGGGATTGATTGCCTTTGGCAGCCTCATCGCTATTATTGGCGGTGTTGCCGTCTGGAGAAGGGTTAGCATAAGCTAACTGCCCCGACCAAGACTTGAGAACCTTCCCCGTTTCGCGTGGAAGGTTTTTTTTTGATAAACAATAATGAATGATTCATCCGGATTGAACAACCATGAAACTTAACTTAGAAGAAGAAATCAAGCTGAGCCACGCCACAGGTACCGGATTCGATACCGACGACCTTGCCGAAGCATATGAATTCTGCAAAAGCATTGCGCTCGGGCACTACGAAAACTTCCCGGTCGGTTCGATCCTGATTAAAAGCAGCCTGCGCAAACATTTCTTCGCTGTATATTCATTTTCGCGCGTAGCCGATGATTTGGCCGATGAAACATCTGCGGCCATTTCGCCCGATGAACGCACCAAAGCATTAAACCGTTTCGAGGCATTGCTCTCCTCGCCGTCATCTGTTCGTAACCCCATATTCCTCGCCCTTCGGGACACAATGAATCGGTTCGCAATTCCTCGAGAACCATTCTCGAGGCTCGTCGAAGCGTTTCGCCGCGATGTCGATTTCCGCCAAGCCGAGACTTGGGATGGCACAATTGACTATTGCCGCCACAGCGCGAATCCGGTCGGGGAAATCGTGCTTCGGTTGTTCGGGGCATATTCCGAGACCACAGCCCCCCTGTCCGATGCCATTTGCACCGGCTTGCAACTCGTAAACTTTTGGCAAGACTTCTCGAGGGACCTACCGAACAATCGCTTCTACATACCACTCGAAATACTTCGCAAGCATGGCGTTACGAACGAAACGCTTATGATCGATGCGAACGCACCAATTCAAGAACTAATCGTTAATGAAATCTGCGAGTTCTCTCGGGACTTCTTCGACCGTGGGAAAGCACTCGTCGGGCACCTGAACGACTTCCGCCTGCGAATGGAAATCGCCGCAACGATTATGGGCGGCCAGGCTATCCTGAAGAAGGTTTATTCATCCGGCAAATCTGTTTTCTCGTCGAGGCCGTCCATCGGAAGGTTGGAAATGGCAGGAATCCTGCTGAGAAGCCTTTGCTCATCGATATTTTGAGTATTTTGGATACGCAATATTCTTTAATCTTTTTATAGACAATTTCTCGGGCAATTAAATGATTCTGCCATTCCCACTCGAGCGGGATTCTCTTACAGTATCAAGTAGTTACTTGTTTTATCAAGTTTTTGAAGGTTAGCTTTCATCGAGGAAATGATATTATTCATTTTGTTCAATCCTTATCCAACCCTGTTTTTTGTCTTACTTTCAAAAAAAAATAAACTGGCGGCCGCTACGAATTTCTTCAACAGTTCGGGCGTAAATTCGTCAGATACATGTTTGAGAAGTGCATTTGTGCCGAAATAAAAAAAGGATACTCGCGATGCCCAAGATAAAATATTTCCTCGAGGCGACCCGCCCCAAGACGCTTCCGGCGAGCGCCACACCGGTTCTGGTCGGTTCGTCGCTTGCGTATTTGGCCGGATCGTTCGATTGGTTGAATTTCTTCCTAATACTGATATGCGCCGTTTTCATTCAGATTATTACCAATTTCGTCAACGAGATATACGACAGCAAAAAAGGCGCCGATACTGCCGACCGCGTCGGGCCGCGCCGGATGGTGGCGCTCGGCCACATCAGCCCGCGCGAAATGAAAATCGCATCGGCTGCGCTGGCGGCGGCCACTCTGGCGATTGGATTGGCCGTGGTCTGGAGGACAGACCTAAACGTGCTTTGGATCGGACTGGCTTCGCTGTTCTTTGGCTGGCTCTACACCGGCGGGCCGTATCCGCTGGCTTATAACGGCTTAGGAGATTTGTTTGTGTTCGTTTTCTTTGGCTTGGTAGCCGTGGGCGGTTCGTTCTATGTGCATACAGGAACGCTTACCACGACGTCGATACTGGCTTCGCTCGCGCCCGGCTTCCTGATCACGAATATACTCGGCGTGAACAATTACCGCGACATAGAAACGGATACCCGCGCCGGGAAACGCACACTGACTGTGGTTTTGGGCCGGAGGCGGGCATTGGCACTTTTTGCAGTGCTCTTGGCCGGGGCCTATGCCGCACCGATCGCTCTGTGCATCGATTTATCTTCGTTCATGCCGCTTCTGCCCTTGCTGAGCCTTCCGCTCGGGATATGCCTGTGGCGGAACCTGCGCTCAAAATCCGGCGCCGAGCTGAATCCAGTTCTGGCCGAAGCCGGGCAGCTCGTTTTCGCTCACGGGCTGCTGTCTTCCATTAGTTTTATTTTAATGAAAGCAATATGAAAAATAAATCCAGATTCCTCAGCCTACAATTGATATTCTCAATTTCGATTATTGCCGTGCTTGGCCTGACGACGATCACTCCGGCCTTTCCTCGCATCGCCGAGGTGTTCGGCATCGGCAAGGAACAGGTGGGCTACCTGATGGCAGTCTTCACTCTTCCGGGCATTGTGCTGACGCCACTTGCCGGGGTATTGGCAGACCGATACGGCCGCAAGCGAGTTTTGGTGCCTTCGCTGCTGCTCTTCGGGGCGATGGGCTTCGCCTGTTCGTTCGTTCGGGATTTTCAGTTGTTGCTTCTGTTTCGATTTTTGGAGGGCGTGGGCGCTGCCTCGCTCGGCGCGTTGAACGTTACGCTGATCGGAGACCTTTTCGAGGGCAAGGATCGAATTGCCGTTATGGGATACAATGCAGCCGTCTTGAGCATAGGCACGGCCGGCTTCCCGCTGATTGGAGGAGCCTTGGCCGGAGTGGAATGGTACTATGCCTTCTATCTGCCGCTGGCGGCAATTCCTGTGGGAGTGGCAGTTCTGTTTTTACTCAAAAAGGAGACATTCTCGCCGGAATCATCGATTAATGATTACTTCCGAATGGCGTGGAACGGAATGAAGAACAGGCGAGTTGCAACAATTTTCGTGGCCACTTTGGCTTCGTACATCGTATTGTTCGGGGCTTTTTTGAATTATATACCCTTCCTCGTCGAACGGATTACGGGGACGAGCGACCCGAAATTTATCGGTATTGTGCTTTCCAGCATGAGTGCGGTAACTGCCGTCTGCGCGCCCTTCCTGATGCGGATTTCCCGCCATCTCAGATTGGAAACACTACTCAAGGCATCGTTTGCCCTCTATGCTTGCGGACTTCTGTTCATGCCGGTGCTCGACTCGAAGCTGCTGATTTTCGTGCCTACCGTGATCTACGGCGTGGCGCAGGCTTTCTTCCTGCCGGTCTCGCAATCGCTTTTGGTAGCCGAAACCGCATCGGCCAACCGCGCGGGCATCATGTCGGTCAACCGGATGATAACACAAATCGGCCAAACCGCCGGCCCACTGCTGATGGGACTTGCATACGCAGGATTCTCGCTCGATGGGGTTTTCTTCGCGGGCGCGGGATTTGCTTTCCTTGTAATGATCTTTCTTATTATCCAATTCAAGAAAATTGACCAGGCAGCCGCCCAAAGTTAAAATGAATATATATTTAGTACGTTTAATTAATACTGTGAGCACAAATATTTAATTGATAAGTCTGTTTAATTCATTCCAGGAGCGAAACATGAAGAAGCTTTTCCTCATTCTCTTAGTTGGTTTGATTGCCGCGTCGTGCGGGCCGTCGGTCAATCCGGTGTTACAGAAAAAGATCAACGATATGTACCTTCAGAAAGGCAACAAAAACATTGCCGATGCCGGAAAATTTGTTACCGTGATGCCCTATCAGGTGGGCCAATGGGTGCTGATGTCGAACACCAGTGGCGAAAAGAAGTCCATCTCGAAGACTTCGATCGTGGGCAGAGAGGGCGACGCATGGATTATCGAAACCTACTCGCTGACGGACACAGAAGAAGGAATTATGCAAATCTGCATCTCCGGCATGGACAAAATGATGAAATCCGGCAACTTGGACGATATCGAACTCGAATGGGTGAAGATGAAGAAGGACGGCAAGGTTCAGACAATCGATGGCATGGCTCTTTCGTTCGCGAAGAGTTTCTACAAAAAAAACTTGGCGAACCTTGCCATCAAAGTCGATGGCATGGCCTCGGCCGGTAGCGTAACCGTCCCAGCCGGCTCTTTCGGCGGAGTGTACAAATCCACAGCCGAAGTGGAGATGTTTGGAAAAACATACAGATCCATCGGTTACTACCACAAGGACGTACCGATCAACGGCACAGTCAAATGCGTGGCCGAGGACAACAGCTACACAACCGAACTTTTGGACTTCGGGCTTAGCGGAGCCAAAGCAAGTTTTTAATCAGCACCATTGATTAAGCTGATGAAGCTGATAAAAATGATTAAAATGATTTCGATTCTTCTGTAGGGGCGGGTTCCAAACCCGTCCAAACATTCGTTGATGTGATAATCTCTTATCTGGCGGAGTCATACTACCATTCCAAATGGTAGTATGACTTTTTTTCTTTTATTTTCATTCACTTACACGATCCAATCCTCGCCAATGAGGGGTGCCCGAAGGGCGGGGTGGCTATTTACTACCTTCCGATGGTTGAAAAAGATTTATCTGAAATGGGATAATGTGATACTTGTGATTGAAAATGAATACATTTCCGGGCGCTGAGCCTGCCGACTTGTCTCCCGGGCGGGCGAGTGGAGCAAAAATGAATTTGTACTGCATTTACTGAGAATATGATATATCAACATTAATATAATATGATTTAGTTACTGCCTCAAGAGCTTGCCGGAAAAGCAACTCTGACTTTCCGGCACAATTAAAATGGTATTTATGATTTGTAGCCATACAAAACGATATAGTACCTTTTTTATTTACATACTTTTTATATCGAGGAAAAGAGATTCTTTTGTAAATTGTATAAGTTTGGCTTGCTGAATCGACAGCCGGATTCAATCATTTGTATTGAACGCGAATACCATTAACACACAGTTCTTCGGAATGAAGTTTATGAAAGGATAATATGTTACGAAAACTTGCCTTTATTGCGATAATCACCTTGCTTGCGGTTTGCTCGGCACAATCCGCGCGGAACCCGAAGGACAGTATCAAAGCAAATACTCTGTTCATAGGTCCATTCTTTGGGATGGGATCGGCCAGCACCCTCGTGGACCGTTCCGGTACAGAAGTTTCAAAAATGTATGACACAGTGCACTATGCGTCGAGCGACACTGTCTATGAATACGGATTCGACCAGAGGAATTACTATTTTGGATTGGATGCCGAATACTACCTTATGCCCGAGCTTTCATTTTCCGGTGGGCTAACCTTTATCTATCACGATTACACGGAAAGCTATTCGGAAAATACAAATATTGCAAAAGCCGGGACGGACAGGTATCAAAAAAGTTTTACGAAACCACTATCGGTTGACTTAGGCTGCCAGTACAGGTTTTTTCGATCGGACTATGGCGATTTGTATATGCAGGTCGGTGGCCGAATTGACCTTCTGAAGAAAGATTCGGCATACAACCCGTACATCGTGCACCTGCGGGACAAGAGCCAGTTTTGGGGCGGAGTGCGGTATGATTACCTATCGCAGAAATACTTCCTTTCGGGAAGCGTTATGTATTCGGGACGCGATATTGAGCCGCGAGGCCAAATACTGCTGCGGGCCGAAGCCGGACTGAAAAGCATCAAAGACACAAGGATGCTTGTATTTTTCGAATCGACAATTAATACGAAGGGCGACGTTGGGACAACGGATATCAATCCGCGATTCCTTCCCGAGGACGAAAATCATGGGAACGCCGGTGCGGAATTCTCGCTGATTATCGGTAAGAATTATTATGCTTCGCTTTCGTACACCACCACGTTCTACGGAAAAAATACAATTTCCGGCGGCAATGGATGCTTGCGATTTGGTGTTTTTTTCTAAAAAATTCGATAAAAATCTACCGAAATATTAACAGTGTTCAGAATCTCTAAACCACCTACAAAAGGTGGTTTTTCATATAAGATATTAATAATTAATGTCTTGCATGAACATATTTTAATTTGCAGTTAATTGTTTTTCATCAAAAAATGGTTTAACTTGTTTAATGTTTCGATTGCGTTTAGTCGAGACTAAAAAAATAATTAATATTTTTATAACTTAAACGTTTCAAGTTTTATTGTGTTATGTTCAAAAAATTAGGTGACATATTGATTAATCTGGGAAGATACGGAAGGCTTATCGGAGGATTGACCACTACACGAGTTGTTTCATTTTGGGTATTTGTTGTTGTTATCTCATTAGTTTCCATCTTCGCAAACGCAGAGGAGACGAAGCTACAGACAAGGAAAAGCGAATCATTAGCCATAAATGCGGAAGCAACGCCAATGAGCGTTTACTTCGGCGAAGAGAACTACGATATCGGTACGGATTTCTATTACGAGGAGACAGGCCGTTCGTCTTGGTACGGCAAACGTTTCCACCACAGAAAGACGTCCAGCGGCGAGCGTTACGACATGTACGCATACACAGCCGCGCACCGCACACTGCCATTTGGCACGATTGTCCGGGTTACGAACCTCGAGAACAATCAATCAGTATTGGTAAGAGTCAACGACCGCGGCCCGTTCGTCAGGAAGAGAATCATCGACCTTTCGAGCACTGCTGTCAAGGAAATTGATGCCTTTTCGAGCGACATGGTCAAAGTGGAGACCATGCTTGCAAGCTCGCCCGACGCACTCCGGATCCAACAGGCACAAAACTTCTTTGTCGGCTATTCATTCGACCGCCCGTTGGTTTGCTTGCCACAATCAACGCTTCAGTTCGTCGATACGGCATACTCGTTCGGCCAAGCAATTGAGCAATACAAGGAATTGCTCTCGTCATTCAAAAAAGACCTCTATCTGATGGTCCCCTTCAGCAGCATAACGAAGGAAAATACAAACAATGATGATGAAATCTATTTCATTGCAGTCTATTCGCCATACGACGACAAGTTTATCCACGCTAGCGACGAGAATGCCAATCGCTAAGCTACTGGATAGGCGCAAACCGGGAGACTGAGCATCGAAACGAACAGGATGCCAGCCCCACGAGACAAAGCCTCCGTAATACAAAGAATGCGCTCTAGCCAAGATCAATCCTCCAAGCGCATTTCAAGCGGAAACAACAACACCCAAAGAAACTCTGTAGGCCCGAAGCCCCGACACTAACGCCGGGGCTTCGGCGTATATACACTAACAAATCGAAATGTGAAATACCACCCCTCCCTTTGGGCACCCCTCCTTGGCAAGGAGTGAAATTTGTAAACGATTGAATATTAAAGATATAAGTCATACTACCATTTGGAATGGTAGTATGATTCGCCATGCAAACAATCAAGAAGAATTGAATTCATTTTAATCATTCCAATCACACGAATCAGAGTTCAGACTATTTGAGACATAAACCTTCCGAAGGTTTTAAAACTAATGCATATTCAAAAAGTACTGTGGTATTAACCTTAGGAAGGTTCTCTTTCCCTTCACTTGTTCCTTTCAACTTTTTCCTTGCTCCTATCGATCATCACATCTCAAATTAACCCATAATTAACAGTTGCTTTATTCTGTGTTCATACTGATTGGCGATTTTTGCATTCGTGGATTTGAAAATTAATTGTTTTCCAAATAAACGGAGCAAAAATGAAATTTAAGAAACTACTTTCCATCCTTACTTTCGCAGGCGTCGCCCTGGGCGCAACGGCCAAAGCAGAGGAGTCGCCCACCATCCAAGAGATAAAGGACAGAGTCGATGGTATCGATGAAAACGTTTCAACGCTGCTCACGGACGTGGCCGGATTGAAGAAATTGAAAATCTCGGGCTACGTGCAGGTGCAATTCGAAAAGACCGAGAACATGAAGGGCTTTTCTAAACAGCCAATCACCGGTTCTGATTCGACCGATGTTTCTCTATCCCGCTTCAACCTGCGCCGCAGCCGCATGAAATTCAACTACGACGCCGGGCTGACGCAAGTGGTCGTACAGGGCGATTTCTCGAATACTGGCTTTGCGCTCAAGGATGCTTACCTGCAAATCACAGACCCGTGGACAAAATTCTTCACGCTGACCGCCGGTATCTTCAACCGCCCCAACTTCGAGGTGGAGTATTCCTCCAGCCAACGCGAATCCATGGAACGCTCCCAGATGATACAAAAACTCTACCCGGGCGAACGCGACTTCGGCGCAATGATCACTTTCGAGAAAGAGGAAATTGGAAAACTACAGCTGGCCGCGTTCAACAATACAATTGGTGGCACATTCACCGCCGGCCAGAACCTGAACAACTATCGCGATTTCCCGCTGTACTACATGGCACGATTCACACGTGGATTCGAATTGACTGACGATTTGGTGATCGACCTGGGCGCACACGCCCGCTTCGGCTCCATTCCTGCCAACTCGCTTAAAGTGGTCGAAGGCGCCACCAGCCGATATGACACAACGAGTGCTTCGCTTGGCGACGCTATCTCCCGCACATGGTTCGGCGGCGAAATGCAGCTCTATTGGGATTTCCTCGGCGGCACGAAACTGATGGGCGAAATCATCGCAGGCAACGATGCAGACTACCTTGGCGTTGCCGGGAAATCGGCTCCTTCGTCCAAACCGGTGTACAAACGCTCTTTCTTGGGCTACTACGCGATGCTCGTCAAAAATCTCGGCTTCATCCCCGAATTGGAAGATTTCCAACTTGCATTCAAATATGATTTTTACAATCCGAATACAAAGATTGACCACGAAATGAAAACTTCAACAAGCGAGCTTGAATCCACTTGGATCGGCTTTGGACTGCACAACTACTCCTTCCAAAACATACGCCTCTCGCTTTGGTACGATATGAAAAAAGTTAAAGAACAGGACAAAATACTCAAAACCGCACCGATCGACAACCAGCTCACTCTTCGCCTCCAATACAAATTCTAAATTAACCAATCACCAAGAATATAAAGGATATAAAATATGAAAAGAATACTTGCAATCGCGCTCATGCTGGCCCTTTCGTTTGCCGCCACGGCCGGCGCCAAAGAAAAGATTACCGCCAAAGGCTCCGACACCATGATCATTCTTGCCCAGAAATGGGCCGAGAATTACATGTCGAGCCATTCGGGAACGAGCATCCAAGTTACCGGCGGCGGATCCGGCACGGGCATCTCCGCGCTGATCAACGGCACGACGGACATCTGCAACGCCTCCCGCCCGATGAAGAAGGGCGAAATTCAGAAACTTAAAGACAGATACGGCTCCAAAGGCGTGGAAATCAAATGCGCCAAAGACGGCCTCACGGTCTATCTGAATCCCTCGAACAGCGTGGACAACCTGACGATGCAGCAGCTCAAAGACATCTACACCGGCAAAGTAACTAATTGGCAGCAGGTGGGCGGCAAAGATGCCAAAATCATCCTCTACAGCCGCGAAAACAATTCGGGTACATACGTATTCTTCAAGGACCACGTGCTGAAAGGAGCCGATTACTCCGCATCGTGCCAGAACCTGCCCGGCACCGCAGCCGTCGTCAATGCAGTCTCGAAAGACCCCAACGGAATCGGTTACGGCGGCGAAGCATACCTGAAGGGCGTCAAGGCCTGCGAAGTGAACGGCATCGCCCCGAGCAAATCGACAATCGCCAGCGGAAAATACCCACTCTCGCGCTACCTCTATATGTACGTCCGCACGAAACCCACAGGCGAAATGAAAAAATACATCGACTGGATACTCGGCCCCGAAGGCCAAGCAGTCGTGGAAAGCGTCGGATACTTCCGCGTGAAATAAATTGCGATACGAAACCAATGCGGAAGTCCTTTGCTGGCCGATAAAATATCGCGAAGGCAAGTACTTCCGCAAATTAAACTTTAAACAAATTTTCTCGAATCCGTGAGGGACAAATGCCAACTAATAATGAAAATATCGGAAACGAAGCTCAGGAACTCAAGATTAAAACGAACGACGATATATTCGTATCCGAGGACGATTCGGCATCGGTTCCGCAGCAATCCCCCCAGATCAATAAATACATAACACATCCCCCGCTGAAATACGGGAAAAAGCTGTATATCACAGAGTTTTTGGCTGAAAGGACGATTCAGTCAATTGCATTTTTGTCCATCGCCGCAATCCTTGCCATTTTCTACTTCGTGTTCCACGAGGCAATTTTCGCTTTCTCCCAACCGGAACGTGCGCAATCAACGCCCGAAATGCAGCAGGAAGTATCGGCAACGGATAGCAGTTCATCAGGCACCTCGATAGAGGCCACGCCCAATTCCGGCGAATTGGAACCGGAAAGCTACGGCGACGACCTGACCCCCGAAACCTATGGCGAGGAGCCGCCCGCAAAAGCTGCCAGCCCGAAAGTGGCCACGAAGAATAAAAAATCCGAAATAAAACCAACGAAAAAGGCCAAACCCGCCGATGACGACCTCACGCCCGAAAGCTATGGCGACGACCTGACTCCCGAAACCTACGGAGACGAAGACATCGAACCGATTCCGGCACTTGCGGCCGAACAAGCCACGGAAGCCGAGGTAGCCGGTTCGGCCACTGAAGATACGGCTATTCAAGGATCCGCGCCAGAGGTTCCGCAGGAAGCCGTCAATTCCGAAAGCAATGGCGAAAAAACTGTTACTATTCGGGACCTGCTCGCCCCGAACGATACTATTGAGGGCAAGGCAGAATACGTCTGGCAGCCCATCGGCGAACGCCCGAAATTCTCATTTATTCCTTTGTTCCTCGGCGCGCTGAAGGTTACGATGATCGGAATCGTAATCGCTGCGCCAATTGCCATTCTGGCTGCGATTTTCACGACGGCATTCGCCCCGCGTTGGATGCGCGAGATAATGAAGCCGGCAATTGAAATTCTGGCCGGATTCCCGTCGATCGTTATCGGTTTCTTCTGTTTGATAACGCTCGCAAGCGTCGTGCAGGGCATATTTGGCAACGATTTCCGACTAAACTCGTTCGTCGGCGGCTTGGGTATGTCCTTGGCCGTCATCCCAATCATTTTCACCGTTACCGAAGACGCGCTCTCGGCCGTGCCGAAGTACATGAAAGAGGCATCGCTGGCCCTTGGTGCGTCCCGCTGGCAGACAGCCTACCGGGTGATACTGCCCGCGGCAACGCCTGGCGTATTCGCAGCGATCATTCTCGGGTTCGGCCGTGCTTTCGGCGAAACGATGATCGCGCTGATGGCCACCGGTAACGCAGCGCTCACGACGGTGAATATTTTCGATTCCGTCCGAACGATGGCCGCTACAATCGGCGCGGAAATGGCCGAAGTGCCCCACCAGAGCGTGCACTATGGCGTACTGTTCCTGATCGGCTCTTCGCTTTTCGTCGTAACGTTCGCGCTGAACGCCACGGCCGAATTCTACATTCGCAAAAAACTTATGAAAAAATTCCAAGGCAAATAGGAAATGATTGCAACTAATACAACTAAAGAAATAATACTAACGATTCTATATCTAATCGTTGCGCTGGCCTCTTCGTTCGCTATATTCTTGACGAACGGGATCGGGATGGCTTCGGTTGCAGTCATGCTGTACGCCTTCGGTGGCATTTTCCTTTGGGAAAAGCTTTCGCACCAACTGAAACGCGGCATCAGCGAAAACCTATTCTTCATACTGACGGCCGGAAGCGCGATTGCTATTATCATTTTCGTGCTCTATATGCTCATAAACATCTTCATGGTGGGCAAGGACAGCCTTTCGTGGGATTTCCTCTTTTCGGCGCCCAAGGAAGGCCTGACCGAAGGCGGAATCTTCCCGGCAATAGTCGGCACGGCCCTGTTGGTGATTATCATGTCGATAGTCGGCGTGCCAATCGGTACGATCACTGCCATCTACCTGACAGAATATGCAAAAGAGACCTCGAAAATCGCGCGATTCATCCGGTTTGCCGTCAGCACGCTCGCCGGAGTGCCAGCGATCGTATTCGGGCTTTTTGGTTTGGGATTCTTCATCGGGACCGTCGGCAAGACCTTAGACGTCTGGCAAACGAACGGGCACATGGACAAAATCGAAATAGTTCTCTCGGCCGAAGGTTCGCCGCTGCGATTGCCGGATGGCGCCACAGTCGGGCAGGTAAGGTCGTATTTGGAATCGCAATCGGCAGAGGATTTCGAAGAAGATATTTCAATCCTTAAATCGCTCGAAGAGATCAAGGGCGAAACGCAAACAGTGCAGAAATCGGAAACGCTGAGCTACATCAAGGAACGCCGCCGCCCGAATTGGGGCCAGCCCGCGCTGATTTGGGCTGCGCTGACGATGGCGCTGCTGACGCTTCCGGTTGTGATTGTTTCCGTCGAGGAGGCGATTCGCACCGTCCCCAAAGACCTTCGCGAGGCGTCGCTTGCGTTGGGCGCAACGAAGTTCGAGACAATTGTCCGAGTGGTGATTCCCGGTTCGATCACGGGCATACTGACCGGCGGCATACTGGCCGTCAGCCGTGGTGCGGGCGAGGTGGCGCCAATACTCTTTACGGGCGCAGCGTACTTTCTGCCGGATCTTCCGAATTCGCTTTCGTCGCAATTCATGGAGCTGGGCTACCACATCTGGGTGCTGACCACGCAATCGCCCAACGTGGAACTGACCAAACCGCTGCAATACGCCACCACTCTCGTGTTGCTTCTACTGACCTTTGCACTGAACTTTTCGGCAATATTCCTCCGCGCCAAGGTGCGCGCCAAGTTAGCTAAGAATAATTAGTGCCGATATAAAAGTATATTTTGATCAATAATCACTTCGGAATAAAATGAAAAACAGAAAAATCGGAGTCGAAAACCTCAATCTCTTCTACGGCACGAAGCAAGCCCTGAAGGATATTTCCTTGGATATTTACGAAAGGCAGGTTACGGCTTTCATCGGGCCTTCGGGCTGCGGGAAGTCCACATTCCTTCGGACGATTAACCGAATGAACGACCTGATCGACAACGTGCGTATCGACGGGCGGGTGGAAATCGACGACCTGAACATTTACGACAAAAACATCGACGTCGTACAGCTGCGGAAGCGCATCGGTATGGTGTTCCAGAAGTCGAATCCGTTCCCGAAATCAATCTACGACAACGTGGCATACGGGCCTCGGGTCAATGGCATATACGACAAACACAAGATTGACGAGATCGTGGAAAACAGCCTGCGGAAAGCAGCCATTTGGGACGAAATCAAGGACCGTCTGAAGGATTCGGCTCTCGGGCTTTCCGGCGGCCAGCAGCAGAGGCTTTGCATCGCGCGGTGCTTGGCCGTGAACCCGGATATAATATTAATGGACGAGCCGGCGAGCGCGCTCGACCCCATTTCGACGGCGAAAATCGAGGAATTAATTCTCGAATTGAAGCATAATTATACGATCGTCATCGTAACGCACAACATGCAACAGGCCGCCCGCGTGAGCGATTACACAGCTTTCTTCTATATCGGCGAGCTGATTGAATACAACAAGACACGCACTCTCTTCACCACGCCCGAAAAGCAACAAACCGAAGAATACGTTACGGGCAGATTTGGTTGATTTGTATTTGTAAATGATAAAAAGGAAATAATATATGGCAGACCATGTCTTGAAAAACTTCGACAATGAATTAGACAAATTGCGCCGTCGAATCGTGAAAATGGGGACACTCGTCCACGAACAAATGAAAAACATCGTTACAGCGCTTTCCACAGGCGAAACCACCGCGCTGAAAGACGTCAAAGCAGCGGAGGACAAAATTGACCTGCTCGACATGAAGATCGACAAACAGTGCATGAAGATACTGGCGCTGCACCAGCCCGTCGCCTCGGATCTGCGTTTCGTCATGTCTGCGCTTTCGATGAACGACAACTTGGAGCTGATCGGCGATGCTGCAATGAGCGTTGCATACGTGCTCGAAAGGACTCCACTCGCGCCGCTTTCGATCAAGAAAACAAAGATCCTCTTTTTCGCGCAAATGCTCGAGAAAATGATTAATGAAACGATCCAATCGATCGTCGGGAACGATGCCGACATGGCCCGTATGATCGTCGAATACGACAGCCAAGTGATCGAAACAGTGAAAGAAAATTATTTCAAAACGGTCGGGATGATGGCCATCGACAATTCGTATATCGAGAGCGGCAGTTGCATTATCGACATAAACCGTAGTTTCGCAACGATTGCTTCGCTCGTCGTCAGCTTGGCGCAAAAGGTTGTTTTCGTTGTGGATGCTACAATGGTCAAACACAAGCTGGCCGACATCACAGACCAAGACATCGAAGCGGCCGACCAGGATTAGTAGCCTACCGTCTGCTATTCGGGCTTGCTAACGGGAAATTCGACGACGAACGCCGCGCCGTGGCCCAATTCGCTTTCGCAATAGATACGGCCCTTCATCTCCTCGACCAAGCGTTTGACGATCGAAAGTCCCAAGCCGGTCGAGTTTTCCTCGTTGGTGGGCCGAGCGCTCAGTTTCGAGAACTTTTTGAAGAGTTTCGTTTTGTCTTCTTCGCTGATTCCGGGGCCTTCGTCCTTTACGGTGATTCTGACCATTCCGTCCCTTTCGATGAGTTCGGACGAGATCCAGATATTCAGTCCGAATGGTGAGAATTTGATAGCATTTGAAATTAAATTATCCAATACTTGCTGCACTTTCCCAGCGTCCGCGTTGATATTGACGCCGGAGCAACCGCACGAGGTGTTCAGTTTTATGTCCTTTTTCTCGGAGGATGGAGCAAATTTGTTCACGACCATATTCAGCACGATATCCGGTTCAAAGTCCGACATATTGAGTACAAATCGGCCCTCTTCGATGGCGTTGATGTCGAGTAAATCAATGATTATTTGGAACATGAACTCGCTGGAAATGCGGATCTGCTGGGCGGAATCGACAATTTCCTCGGGGCTGAGGTCTGTGTTGAATTTTTCGATAAGCTCGGCCAAGCCCTTGATGGCGCTAAGCGGATTCTTCAGGTCGTGCGCAGCGATGCCGAGGAATTCATTTTTTTCCTTGTTGAGCCGCGCCAAGTTCTCGTTTTTTTCCTGAATCGCCAAGGCGTAGAATCGCAGATCCAAGTGGGTTTGGATTCGCATCAGCAGCTCTTCTTTCTTGAACGGCTTCGTGATATAGTCCACGCCCCCGGTTTTGAATCCGGTAACGATGTCTTCGGTTTCGGTTTTCGCCGTGAGGAAAATCACGGGAATGCTTTTCAGTAGCGCATTTTCTTTGAGTTTCGCGCAAGTTTCGAAACCGGTCATGTCCGGCATCAACACGTCGAGCAGTATCAGGTCCGGGTTGATCTTTTCGGCCAGTTTGAGGGCTTGGAATCCGTTTTGGGCCATTGAAATCTCGTAGCCTTCCTCCATAAGCGTGGTTCCGAGCACCTGAAGGTTCTTCAATATATCATCGACGATCAAGATTAGCGGTTTTTTGCCTTCGCCAAGAAATTCATTTGTGTACATGTCTCTACCCGTCAAGGTGTTTTATTCGTTATTTATTGGCATTCCATTGCTAAGTTATCTGCTTTCGTTGATCAATTGGACGCTATTCGTAAGAGGAACCTATTATTGCCACCGCGAACTGTTCCTTTATAGTTGCTATTTGCGCAAACTCACTATATTTCCAATCAATTGCTCGAATTCGTCCAAAGAAACTATAATGTCGTTCAGCATCAGCCCGTCGCATTGCGAGGCGAGTTTGTTCCCAAATTTTTCGACAGAGCCGCTCGAGATTTCCTTGCCGAAAGCAGCAATCGAGACGGCCAATTCCTTGATTTGCCCGATCATCAGCGTTTCCTTCACGTCGTTGACCATTGGCCTGAATTCATTTTCCAACTTTTGGATTGCCGATTCGAGCATTCCATCGGGAATTGCGTCCATCGAGCCTTGGTCAGAGCGTTCGGCGTCGCCCGTTCGAGGCTCCTCGGTTTCAATCCTGTCGTACTCAAAGAAACGCATGAGTTCCTTAATCAGTGTTTCTTTTCTGATGGGTTTGCTGACGAAGCCATTGAAGCCGCTGTCCATGATTCGCTTCACGTCGCTCTTCATTGCCAGGGCGGTCAGCGCGACAATCGGCAGGCTCTCGTTTGATTCGTTTGCTTTGATCACGTTGAACGCTTCGAATCCGTCCATTTCGGGCATCTTCAGATCCATCAATATCAAATCGGGCGAATAAAGATCTGCCAGGTTGACAACTTCGGTGCCGTTTTTCGCAAAAATCAAATCCAAACTCGAATCGCTCAAGTATTCATTGATCAGGTTGCGATTGTTCTCGTTGTCGTCCGCCACGAGCAAACGCCCGCCACGGAAGCGAATGGCGTCATAGTTTTCATTGTCTTCGTTTTGCGAAATGGCGCCAACTTGCTCGGAGAATTTCACGTTATTGAAAGTGATTATGAACGAAGACCCCACGCCGACAGTGCTTTCGAGCCTGATCGATCCGTCCATCATTTCGATCAGACGCTTCGATATCGTCAGTCCAAGGCCCGTCCCGCCGTATGCCTTCACGCTCTGGCCTTTGTGTTGGCGGAATGCCTCGAAAACGACGTCTTTCTGGTCGTCGGCGATGCCGATGCCCGTATCGATAACGGAAATCTCCACATTGCCGGATTGGGTAGCTTCGTCGAAATCGGACTTGCGGATTCGCAATGTAATGCTGCCCTTTTCTGTGAACTTAACGGCGTTGCCGATCAGGTTCAGCAGCACTTGGCGTATGCGCGATTCGTCGAGTATAATGAAATCGTGCATATCTTCGGAGTAATCAACAATAAAATCGAGGCCTTTTTCGCCGACTTTCAGCGCGAAGATCTGCTGAATCTCTGTTATTAATTGCCGCAGGTCCATCGTGTCGTATTCCAATTCGATGCGGCCGGCTTCGATTTTCGATAGGTCTAAAATGTCGTTGATCAGCGCCAGCAGGCTCTTACCGCTCGAAATAATTGCATCGGCGTATTGCAGGTTCTTTTCTTCGGAGAGTCTTTTCTTGAGCAACTCGCTGAATCCCAATATGGCGTTCATCGGGGTACGTATCTCGTGGCTCATGTTCGCAATGAACTCGCTCTTGAAATGGTTTGCGTCGTCGGCTGCCTCTTTGGCGCGAATCAGCTCGCGCTCGATGCGGTTCCGCTCTGCGATTTCCATGCGCAACTTGCCAAGCGAATTATTCTTGATCAGTATTGCCTCCTGAAGCACCGTGTTCGCCTTGGTAAGTTTCTTCAGCTTGACGAGCGTTTTGATTCGGGCGATCAATTCATCGCGCTTGAACGGCTTAGGCAGATAGTCGTTGCCACCGGCCTCGAAGCCCTTCACTAACTCGTCGGTTTCGCGCAGTGCCGTCAGGAACAGCACGGGCAGCTCGAATAGCGAATACTTTTTCCTGATGATTTGGCACACTTCGAATCCGTTCATTCGCGGCATCATCACGTCCAAAAGCACTGTGTCGTAATCATTGCCTGATTCAATTTTTTCTATGGCTTCGTAGCCGTCCATTGCAAGGTCCACCTCGAAATTCTTTTCGGAGATGTACCTTTCGATAAGTTTCAAAGTCGTCGAGCTGTCCTCTACTACTAAAACCCTGCCTTCGTTGCTTGCTGCGCTGTTCTGTATCAAATTTTCCTCATTAATTCATTTTATTATGAATTATTTTTCATTAATTTACTAATTACTTTTCAAAAATGCAAGAAGAATCGAAAAAATACTGTATTGATTTATGCTGGTCGTTGGGGACGGCGCCCCGTGTCTCAACAGTATCCAACCCATAATAAATGAAGCACGACAGCGCTTTTTATTATAGTAATTATACGTTTTATTTAAGAGAATTCATAGGAAATTTCGTAATTTTGTGATTATTAGAACGCTTACGGGCACCGAAGTGAAAAAGAAATATACATATAAAGATTTAATTAAAGAAATACGCAGCCTCCGATATTTCAAGGAGTTGCAGTCGCTTGTGCAATCGGGCGCGCCCCAGCTCAACGTGCGCCATCTCCACGGCTCGTTGAAAGCCTTCACAGTCGCTGCCCTTTGGGAAGAGCAGCACCGCCCGGCCATCGTTATTGTACCGGACCGGAAAGCCGCCGAGGACATGTATTTCGACCTTTCATTGTCGATCGACAAAGAACACCTGGCCCTGCTGGCCGAGCCGGAAAAGACTCTGCACACTTCGGCAGAAATCCTTACAGAGCCGCTCGTGTGGCTGGCCGACGGGCTGTCGCGCATGCAGACGCACCCGAACACGATCGCCATCGCCGTTCCCGAAATCTTTACAATGATCATCCCTCGGCCCGAATCGATTAATTCATCCAGAATTGAAATTTCCAAAGGGCAAACGCTCAACCGGGACGAACTCGTGATGTCGCTGTCCATCAACGGATTCGAACGCCGAGACTACGTTTCGATGCAGGGCGACATCGCAGTCCGAGGCGGAATTGTCGATATTTTCCCCGTCGGTTGGGAGAATCCTCTGCGAATCGAGTTCTGGGGAGACGAAGTGGAGGCTCTCAGGTGCTTCGACACTCTGAGCCAGCGCTCGATCAGCGAGCACAAATCCGTCGAGTTTATATCGAATATCTTCAACGAAATTAACGACACAGACCACGCCGCTCTGCTCGACTACGTGCACCCAGACTCCATCGTCATCATCGACGAGCCGGACGTGCTGGAGCAAAAGGAGCAATTGCCGAGCGTTTCGAATCGGTTCAAGACGATATATTTCAATAAATTGGGAAATGCCGACGTCCAAGTGCGGAGCAATCCGCAACCGCAAATCAAATCTTCGATCAAGAGCCTGAGCGAGTTAATCGATAATTATTTCAACCAGCACGGGCGAATCTTCCTCACGGCCGAGGGCGCCATCCACCTGAACAGATTCCGGGACATGGTCGAGAATTCCGGCACGATCGAATCGGAGTTCCGCACTGGCGAATCGCCCGCGCCCGCCATCGCGAAAGAAATCACAGCCAGCATCGAATGGTTGGACAATTCACCATCGGCCGGATGGGAACTGGCCGACAGCGGGCTGGCGCTTTTCACGGAGCATCAGGTGTTTTCGCGGCTCAGGACGCGCACCGAAAGGCCCTCGCGAGCCAAATCCGGCAGCTTCACGATCAAAGAGCTTAAGCAACTCAATATCGGCGATTTCGTGGTCCACGACGACAAAGGCATCGGCCGATTCGAAGGCTTCAAATCCATCACGATGGGCGGCACCGCAAACGATTGCGTCAGGCTTGCCTTCGCGGACGGCGACGTGCTCTACGTGCAGATAAACTTCATACACAAACTGCAAAAGTATTCCTCCCAAGACGGAAACGTGCCGAAGCTGACCAAACTCGGTTCCGGCGAATGGGCCAGGAAGAAAGCCAAGACCAAAAAGAAGCTCAAAGACATCGCCCGCGACCTTATCAAACTCTACGCCCAAAGGAAGGCTCAGACCGGTTTCGCGTTCCATCCCGACACAGTGTGGCAGAAGGAATTCGAGGCTTCGTTCATCTACGAAGACACTCCCGACCAAGCAACCACAACCGAAGAGGTCAAACGCGACATGGAATCCCGCACGCCAATGGACCGCTTGGTCTGTGGCGACGTCGGCTTCGGCAAAACTGAAATCGCCATTCGCGCAGCGTTCAAGGCAGTCCAATCCGGCAAGCAAGTGGCCGTGCTCGTCCCGACGACTGTACTGGCCCAGCAGCACTACCTTTCGTTCAACGACCGCTTGGAAAACTATCCCGTGAAGGTGGCGCCGCTCTCGAGGTTCGTCGGCACCGCGACGCAGAAGGAAACACTTGAAAAACTGTCCACCGGGCGAATCGATATTCTGATCGGGACGCACAGATTGCTCAGCAAAGACGTCCGATTCAAAGACCTCGGGCTGCTAATCATCGACGAAGAACACCGTTTCGGAGTTGGCTCGAAAGAAAAGCTACGCCAGCTGAAGACCACAATCGACACGCTTACGCTGACGGCCACCCCGATCCCGAGGACTCTGAACTTTTCGCTCATGGGGGCGCGAGACCTCTCCGTCATCGAAACGCCACCCCGAAACAGGCTGCCTATCGATACAGAGATCATGGAGTGGAACAATAAAGAAATCACGAAAGCAATGAGCCGCGAAATCGAACGCGCCGGCCAGATCTACTTCGTTACGGACAAGGTGGGCGACATCGATAAAATCACACGCGACCTGCAAATGCTGATGCCAACGCTACGGTTCGGAATTGCCCACGGGCAGATGAGCCCGAAAGAATTGGAAAAAGTGATGGAGAGATTCGTCTCGAAGAAATTGGACGTGCTCGTGGCCACCAAGATTGTCGAGTCGGGGCTTGACATACCGAACGCAAACACTATCATCATCAACCGCGCCCAGAATTTCGGCCTTGCCGAGCTGTACCAATTGCGTGGGCGGGTGGGCCGCAGCAACCGGCAGGCGTACTGCTACTTGCTAATTCCTCCTGTGAAAACCATTTCGACAAACACGTTGCGCCGATTGCAGGCCATCGAAGAATTCACCGACCTCGGCAGCGGATTCCAGCTCGCAATGCGCGATTTGGAGATTCGCGGAGCCGGAAACCTGCTCGGAGCCGAGCAAAGCGGTATGATTATCGAAATGGGCTTCGAACTGTTCAACAAAATCCTCGACGAAGCCGTTTCCGAGCTGCGCGAAGAGGAATTCGCCGAACTTTTCGAGGGCAAAATGGAACGCAAGCCCAGAATGTTCAAAAACGAAGACCTGCTTATCGACCTCGTCGATACCGAAGCATTCATTCCGCCCGAATACATCCAGAGCGATACGGACAGATTCTATTTCTACAAGAAAATGTACAACACCACCCGTTTCGACGAGCTTAGCGCGGTCGTGGACGAACTTACGGACAAATACGGCAAGTATCCGCCGAACGTAAAGAATCTGATCTTTGCCGTGAAGCTGCGGATTGCACTGCTCGATACCGGATTCGTGAAGCTGACGCTGAAGCATTCGTATTTGCTGATTGAATTCCCGCCAAAAGAGAACAAAGAGTTCTACGACAGAGCGCTGCCCGTGGTCATGGACTTCATCCAAGGTGACGAGCGCTGCCTGCTGAAACAATCGGCGGACAAATTGGAGCTTGGCGTGCAGTTGGGCCGCCGCGACGAATCCGTCGAGTTCGTGTGGAGGCTGAAGAATCTTATGATTTCAGAGTTTTCCGAATGATATCATTTGCTATTTGAAAACGGGGGTTATTGTCATTCCCGCGAACGCGGGAATCTCCTCTTTATTCAGCTATGAGCATGTTGAATAAGTGTGTCTGTGGCAGCCACGGTTAGCTTGTGTGTCCGATCCAAGTTCTATCTCCAATATTATCAATGTATTAGCGCGTGCATATCTTTAGCCCCCTTTGAAAAAGGGGGTTGGGGGATTTGTCGATATATCAATGAGTTACTACAACTTTGGCAATAGGGCAAGCCCCATTGTTGCTAATCATTTACTATTTCAACACACTCCAAGGAAATGATATAATGTTGCGGTTTGGATACAAAAAAACCCCGAATGAACGAGGTTTATTGTACGTCAGTACAGAAGGTGGGAGTCGAACCCACACGGGTTTAAAGCCCACTGGATTTTGAGTCCAGCGCGTCTGCCAGTTCCGCCACTCCTGCGTGTTAGAGCTATTTTGGAAGACGTAATCGATGCGAAGGGTCCGTGGGTGAGGAGAGAATTGAACTCCCGACCTCCTGCTTGTAAGGCAGGCGCTCTGGACCAACTGAGCTACTCACCCCTTACTTTGCATCAATTGAATTACAAAAGAACTTCAATAATTCATAGAATACAAATTTACGACTTTTCCGCGATTCCCACAAGCATTTTTTTATCGGACGGACTCCACGCGCCGTATCTCGGGGATTTTGTTCAATAGCAGGCGCTCGATACCGGCGCGTAGAGTCATTATGGACATCGGGCACGCACGGCAATTGCCCAAGAGCCGAAGTTCGACCACTCGGGTTTCCGGCTCCCAGCGAGCGAATTCCACGTCGCCGCCGTCCTCGCGCAGGTAGTCGCGGCATTCTTCGAGCGCTGCCTTTATCCTCGTGATGATTTCTTCATTATTCATTGGATCTGCAACCATTATTGTTTCTTCAATTTTTCGTAATTCGCTTTGCGCATGCTGTAGATCACTCGCTTTGCGACGTCGAGCAATACATATTTCAATGGGGAATTCTCGGCCATCACGGTCGGGTATCCGTCGTCGGATCCCGTACGGAGCGAAATGTCGATCGGGATTTGCCCGAGCAGCTCGCAGCCCTTTTCTTGGGCGATCCGCTCGCCGCCGCCCTTGCCGAAGATGTAATATTTCTTGTCCGGCATGTCCGGCGGAGTGAAATAGCTCATGTTTTCGACGATGCCAAGGACGTTTGCGCCCACTTTCTCGAACATCGAGATGGCCCTGCGCACGTCCGAGACCGAAAGTTCTTGGGGCGTGGTAACCACGACAGCGCCCGTTAGCGGCACTTTCTGCGTCATAGTAAGTTGAATGTCGCCGGTTCCCGGCGGCAGGTCAATGATCAAGAAATCGAGTTCGCCCCACTCCACTTGCTCCAGCAGCATAGTGAAATAGCCGGCCAGCAGCGGCCCGCGAATAATTGCGGCGGCGTCTCGGTTCATCACGAATCCCATCGAACCGATTTTCATTCCGTATTTTTCGATTGGGACGGCGTGGCTGGAGCCGTCGGGTTTGTCCACGATCTCCATTCCTTCGCCATTCAGCCCGAACATGGTCGGGACGCTCGGCCCGTAGATGTCGGCATCGAGTATGCCCACTTTGGCTCCGAACATATTCAGCGCGGCGGCCAGGTTCGCGGCGATTGCAGATTTGCCCACTCCGCCCTTGCCCGACGAAATGGCAACAATATTCTTCACTCCGGGCAGCATCTGCCGCTCGGGCTGTTCGATTCGGATCTCGCGGGCGTTCACCTCGAAGCTGTAGTCGGGTTTCAACGTCTTGAGGACTGTTGCGGCCGTTGCGCTGATTTCCTTGCCGATTGCAGTAATCGGGGGCGTCAGTTCCAATTCAATTGTGCAGTGCGTACCTGCGAACTTTATACTTTTAATGGCGTTTGTCTCGGCGAGCGTCGCTCCGGTGCCTTCGTCTATAATCTGGCCAAGCGTCTGCCTGATCAGATCTTCTGCCGGGTCTTTGATCATTTTGTCATCCTTTGCGTTATATATCTATTATCGCTCATCCGACGACCCCGAAAGCCATCGGATGAGTATTTATCAATCTTATTTTGTTGGCAAAACAATATTGTAATTCACCAGCGTCGAGTTAAAACCTCCCTGATTGGGTAACAGGCTGCTGATGAGAGGTTTGTATTCGGCAGGTACATTAATCACCAATGGATCCATTGTTGTTTTCACCAAACCGATATTTGCCGAATAATAATAGCGGATCGTCGGAGTTGCATCGAACTTCACTGAATATACATTATATTTAACATAGCCACTAATATGGTGCTTAATCACGAAGCAATATGCATTTTGTGTCTTGCCGTTCACCGTGATGCTAATCTTATCAGTTGTTTTCTGTGCAGTTATATAATATTCGATATTTTTCAATTGGACAGTGAATTGGCTGAGCGTAATACTGTCAATAGTTGTTTCAAAGAGTTTGTACTCTGTTTCGGTTGTGAAATCGGCAATCTTCATCCATGAGGGTTCGAAAGTGGGAAGATCGACCGGGAACACGCCTTTCTTCAGGAAAACATAGTCAGAGTGGGCATAGAGTTTGTTCGTGTCGCCGTAGAAGTAGTCTGTAGTTGTTCCTTCCTTAGAGGTAATGGTTAGGAAAGGATTGCAGAGCTTTGCAAGCTTTGAAGTTTCAGGCAAAACAGTAACGCTATCGATGCGTTTCGAATCGGCGATAATAACTCCATTCGAGTCCGTTGTGTAATATTCATAGATCCAGTAGCTGCCCTCGATGCGAGGGAAATAGTCTCCGCTTTCGATTGGTGTGGGCTTCAGCGGGTCGTCGTTCGAGCTACATCCAGCGATGGCGGCCAGTGCGATCATCGAGCAAATTGATGCGATTGATAAGAATTTTCTCATTTTGTCCTCTGTAATAATTAATTGATTTTATTCGACAGTAACGCTTTTAGCCAGGTTGCGCGGTTGGTCCACGTTGCAACCCAGCTCGACGGCCATGTAGTACGCCATAAGCTGGAGCGGGATCACGGCCAGCACAGGCGTGAGGAACGAAAGCGTGTTCGGGATATAAATCACGTCGCTTGCAAATTTCTTAATTTCTTCGTCGCCCTCGCTTGCGATAGCGATCACTTTCCCTTTGCGGGCGCGCACCTCTTCGATGTTCGAGAGCACTTTTTCGTAAATTTCGTCTTTCGTTGCGATAATCACGACGGGCATATTTTCGTCGATTAGCGCGATCGGCCCGTGTTTCATTTCGGCGGCTGGATAGCCCTCGGCGTGGATGTACGAGATTTCTTTGAGCTTGAGCGCGCCCTCGAGCGCCACCGGATAGTTCACGCCACGCCCCAGATAGAGGAAATTCCTCGTGTTTTTGTATTTTTCGGAAATTTTCTTGATTTCCTCGGCGTTAGCCAGGATTCTTTCGATAAGGTTCGGAATGGAATCAATTTCCCGAGCGATTTTCATTCCTTCGGTCTTGTTGATGGTACGCATACGGCCCATGTACAGGGCGAGAAGTATCAGAACAGAGATTTGCGAAGTGAATGCTTTCGTGGAGGCCACACCGATCTCCGGCCCTGCGTGGATATAGACGCCTGCATCGGTTTCGCGGGCGATAGTGCTGCCCACCACGTTGACAATGCCGAGCACTGTGGCGCCCTTTTGTTTGGCTTCGTGCACTGCGGCCAGTGTGTCTGCCGTTTCGCCGCTCTGCGAGATCACGAACACAATATCGCCCGGATAAATCACGGGGTTTCGGTAGCGGAATTCCGAGGCGTACTCCACCTCCACAGGAATTTGGCAAAGCGATTCGATAAGGTATTCGCCGACCAATCCGGCGTGCCACGAGGTGCCGCAAGCGATGATCGTTACGCGCTTGGCGTTCCGAAGGGCATCGGCCACGGGGCGCAATCCGCCCAAGCGGACATTCCCCTCCTCGAGCAGCAGTCGGCCACGGTAGGCGTCGTGGAACGTATTCGGCTGTTCGAAGATTTCCTTCAGCATGAAGTGTTCGTAGCCGGATTTCTCGATTTGTTCCAGGTCAAAATCTATGTTGTGGACAGTGGTGTCGGTCGGTTCGTTGTCTAAGTTAATAGTTTTGAAGCAATTGCGTGTTATGACGGCGATTTCGTTATCTGTCAAATAAATCACTTGGCGCGTGAACTGTATAATTGCAGCGGCGTCGCTGGCCACCACGAATTCGCCATCGCCGATCCCGAGCACCATAGGGCTGCCACGCCGCGCGGCGATAATCATGTCGGGTTCGTGCGTGGAGAGCACCAAGATGCCAAAAGTGCCACGCACCTCCGAAAGGGCAGTGCGGACAGCCTCCTCGAGGTTGCCGAGCTTGTCGTAGCAAGCGCCGATCAATACGGCGAGCACTTCGGAATCGGTATCGGAGATAAATTTATAGCCCAAGGAAAGCAGGCGCTGCTTGATGACCGAGTAGTTCTCGATTATTCCATTATGGACGATCGAGATCGTGCCGGAGGCGTCGTGGTGCGGGTGGGCGTTCGTGTTGTTCGGAGCGCCGTGAGTGGCCCAGCGGGTGTGGGCGATACCAATATTTGAATGCAAATTTTTATGGTCAACGAGGACGTCGAGGTCATTGACCTTGCCCTGCTGCTTGATTGTACGGATTTCGCCATTCTCCAGAATTGAAATCCCGGCCGAATCGTAGCCGCGGTATTCCATTCGCCGCAATCCGTTGATGAGTATGTTCGACACTTTCTGCTGGCCGATGTATCCAATTATTCCGCACATACCAAACTTCCCCTTAAACCCGTTATAAATTATCAATCAAAAAACAAAGAAATTAACAAAAAATCCGATACAAAAAAAGTATCTTTTTCAAAAAGAAGCTATACATTTATAAAAGCAACAGCGGAGGGAGAGATGCGCCGTTTGAATTGTTGATAAGCAGATGAGCTGATGTGGTGATGTGTTGATAAGCAGATGAGCTGATTAGTTGCAAGTGGAAAGGTAAAAGTAGCAAGTCAAATCAACTTAGAAGAGTACAATCTACTTGCAACTTGTTACTTGCAACTTTCTACTTGAGAAAATTTGTAGGGGCTGGTTTCAAACCCGTCCGCTGATTAGCTGATGTGATGATGTGGTGATTGTTTGCCTGGCGAATGGGGCTGTCTCAAAACTGTCATTCTGAACGTAGTGAAGAATCCATGCCATTCATAAGTCATTGCTGAATATGGATGTTTCACTTCGTTCAACATGACCAATAAACAGTTTTTTTGACTTTTGAGACAGCCCCATTTATTTCTTTAATATTCTATCGCTTACAGATTCCCATCTTTGGCATGGAGGAGTGCCCGAAGGGCGGGGTGGTTTGAAAAGTACTTAATTCTCTACGATTTGCTCTTCTGTCGAGGCTACGGCGTCGGCGCCATCGAGTGCGTTTTGCATTGTGTGCCACGCCAACCCGGCGCATTTGATTCTGGCCGGGAATTCGCGCACGCCGGAGAAGACTGCCAATTTGCCCATCGAGTCCAAATCAAGCTCCTCGTCTGTATCGGCCGTAACCACGTGGTGGAAGTCCTCGAACAGTGTGCGCGCCTCTTCGATCGTCTTGCCGATTAGCATTGTGGTCATTATCGATGCCGATGCCTTCGAGATGGCGCAGCCGGAGCCCATGAAACTGACGTCCACGATACGGTCGCCCTCCAGCTTAATATAAATATCAAATTTATCGCCACAAAGAGGATTGTGGCCGTGCGCCAAACGGTCGGCATGTTCCATTTCGCGAAAATTCTGCGGATTCTTGTTGTGGTCAAGGATCACTTGCTGATAGAGTTCGTTTAATTCGTTTCTCATTTTATTCTTCTTCTAAAATTATCATTATTCAATGTGGCCGGTCATGGCGGCCTTAGGAAAACATTTTTATTACTTTTCGGACCGATGCGGCGAGCGCGTCAATTTCGGCTTTCGTGTTGTACATGGCGAACGACGCCCGAGATGTGGCCGGAATATTGAATCTGTGCATGACCGGCTCCGTGCAGTGGTGTCCGGTTCGGACGGCCACACCGTCCATGTCGAGGAATGTGCCGATGTCGTGCGGATGAATGCCCTCGAGCACGAACGAAAGGACGCTCGCTTTGTCGGCGGCAGTGCCGATGATCCTTAGCGTTTCAATTTGCGAAAGCTGTTCGGTGGCGTAGTCCAAGAGCATTTTTTCATGCTCGGCAATTGTTTCTATGCCAATCGATCGGACAAAGTCGAGCGCTGCGCCCAAGCCGATGGCCCCGGAGATGTCCGGCGTGCCTGCCTCGAACTTGTATGGCAGGTCGTTGAAAGTGGTTTTCTCGAACGTAACGGAGCGAATCATGTCGCCGCCGCCCTGGTATGGTGGCATCTTGCTCAAGATGTCGAATTTGCCGTAGAGCGCGCCGATGCCCGTCGGGCCATAAATTTTGTGTCCCGAGAAAGCGTAGAAATCGCAGCCGAGGGCTTGGACGTCGATCGGGATGTGCTGGATGCTTTGCGCGCCGTCCACGATGGCCACCGCTCCGAATTCGTGTGCGCGATCCACGATGTATTTCACCGGATTGACTGTCCCCAGCGAATTGGAAACATGCACCACGGACACAATTCGAGTGCGATTGTTCAAGAGTTTATCAAACTCTTCGAGTATCAACTCACCATTATCATTCATCGGGATCACTTTCAGCCGAGCGCCCGTCGCCGAGCAAACCAATTGCCATGGCACTATGTTGGAATGGTGTTCCATGGCGGAAATCAGCACTTCGTCGCCCTCCTTCAGGTTCGCGCGGCCATACGACGAAGCTATCAGGTTGATCGCCTCGGTCGTACCGCGAGTATAGATCACTTCTTCGATGCGCGCGGCATTGATGAATTTGGCAATCTTCTTCCTGGCCAACTCGTATTCTTTGGTGGCCTCTTGGCTCAGTAGGTGCACGCCACGGTGGATATTGCTGTTGTATGTGGAATAGTACTCGTTAATGCAATCAATGACTGCTTTGGGTTTCTGTGTGGTTGCGGCATTGTCCAAGTATGTCAGGTCGGAGCCGCGCACTTTCCTTGCCAGAATCGGAAATTCGTTTCTAATGCGTTCGATATCGAAAGGTTGCATCATATTTATCATTCATTTATTCATTTTCAACAAAATCGAATCCCGTTTTGCCAACGAATCCGCAATTATTAGTTAAGACGAAATTACAAAAAGAAAATTGAATTATTCAATAAAACTCATCCTATAACTATATGGATATACATTCGTGATTAGCTCGAAAATTTGGCAGACGTCGGATACAATGTAGGGGCGGGTTCCAAACCCGCCCGAGGATATGATTTGTATAAAACATAATAAAATATTCAGGTTTTTATATCTTACACTCTGTTGCTAAGAAGGGCACAAAGTGTCGTGTCCCTACGATTTCTGCATACACGAATAACCTTATAAACGCTCCCAAACCTTAATAGCCCAGAGTATTCAATCCAATATAATGACCTTATTGTCTTATAAAATCCTAATAAATAAGCTAACAAGGTAAGTTTAAAAAAACACAATGGCTATTAAGGTCGGGGAAGGTGATCAAGTTTTTCTTAGCATCCAATACTCTAATCTAACTAACCTCTTTTTCGAAGGTTGAGCCGGCTTTTTCTGCTAAGTACTACACTCAATTGGCTCATCGCTGTTTTGTGTGGGTGCATTCTAATATACCGTAATAAGCCTGCCAGAATAATTCAGATAAATTCTATACCTCGCGAGCGGCAAAATTATAGCCAAAATCTTAAACGTAGGGGTTCAAAATCTTGAACCCCCAATCGAATCAAAAGGATGATTGTGAATTTTTATTGGATTGTAATCTAATGTTTCGTGACAACAAAGTCAGTTCGAACAAGCAATGAGCGTAGCCGTGAAATAAAATACAAAAAAGATTACGGGGCTCCGCCCCTGAGAATAACGAGATCAATAATTTGCTACGAAGGTCACTGGGCTCCGCCCCTGAAAACAAGAAAGCAAGAACAATTGCGGGCGTAAGCCAAATAACTCTTATCTAACTAACCTGGTCCAATAACGTTTTGTGTAAGTACTGTACCAAAAACAATATTGAGCAAGTTGTAATATTATTTACCGCGTAGCGGTTGTTGTATTGTAGTTGATTGTTTGAATTTTTAGACAAGATTTCGCGTAGCGAATGTTGTATATGTTTGGTTGATTCATCCCGGTTATTATATAACAACCGCTATGCGGTATGACTTTGCACAGTAAAAAATACTTCTACAATACAACAACCGCTAGCGCGGTATCAATTCGATAGAAATTCCGATTTACTAGAGTCTTCTAAACCTTATCCTATTCCCAAACCTTAATAGCCCATTCGTATTTATATACAACCAATATTATTACCTTATTTACATGCACTAAATAAGATAATAAGGTCATTTTCATAGGTTGGATTCTCCTGGGCTATTAAGGTTAGGGAGTGTTAATAAGGTTTGTTGTGGTTAATTCTCTCCCACAGGGACGAGGAATTCCTCGTTCATTTTAGTGATATTCCAATGTTAATACGCTGAGTAGGGGCGAGGTTACCTCGCCCTCACATTCCGATTTGTTCCGATATAGAAAGGCATCTCCTCTGCGTTGCAATGTTGAAATATCTCCATACAAATCTAAATAGAACAAAAAAAGGAAGAACGACGTTATTCATTCTCCCTTTCATATAAAACTCTAAATTCTGAATTACAGCTGCTGGAGCATCTTTTTCGCGCGGGGCACGTACTGGCTTTTCGGATATTTTTCGATTAGGGCCGAGAATTCGCGCTTGGCCGATTCCACCTGTCCGACGCGCATGTAGGCCTCGGCAAGCATTGCGTAGGCTTCAGCCTTCTTTTGTTGCGAGGCCGAATTGATCACTTTTTTGAAATATGGGACAGATTTGTCGAAATTCCCCAGTCCGAAATATGATTCGCCGAGCCAATAGTTGCATGAGTTTATCATCGACGGATCGGCAGTGTTTTGCACTGCTGTGTTCAGCTCGGCAATTGCCTTGTTGTAGTTTTTCGCGCCGAAGTAGCGCATTGCCTGAGTCAAGTTGCCGGTTGGGGCGGAATTGTCTTCTTTCCTTTTTTCTGCCGGTTTGGCAATATCTTTCTTTGGCTTATCGACTTTTTTTGTTTCGGCGGGAGCCGGTTTGTTGGCCGCTACTTTTTTCTTTGTGGATTTTTTATTTGTCTTCTGCGGTTTCTTTAGCGTTACGCTTTTCTTTTTCGCGCCGGAATTTGTGGCCACTTTTGCCTTGGGCGCGGGTGCGGGCGAATCGTCACGCTCGATAGCCGAAGGGGCATAATCGTTAGAATTTTCGTCGCTTGCCATCGTGGAGCTGTTGTTTTTGACGCCCGCGATTGGGGCGCTGCGCCGTGGGCCGTTCATTTGTTCTTTGATCACGTCCACTGAATTCTTTATCTCGGCTACGTCCTTTTCGATTGTATTCACCTTTGTTTCGAGGCCTTCTTGGCGGGCGCCAAGTTCGTTGATTTGTTCGCGAAGCGTGGGCATTCTTTTCCGCGAAGCATCAAATTGCTGCGAAAGCGATTCGGCCTCATCGGATTGCGTGTCGTTGCTCTTGGCTTTTTTATTGTTTATTTTTGCCTCGAAATCGGAAATTGCATCGTTCGATGCAGTGTTCTTTTGTGCCTGCTCAGATTTTTTTGCCGATTGCCTCGATTTCGACCTGGCGCTGCCGGGCGTCCCGCACGAAGACGCAATCAAAGCCACTCCCAAAAAGGCGATAATCGCGCATGTGGTTTTTATTGAGCTTTTTGTTTGTTTATTTATATACATATTCTTCGCCATATTCATTGTAACCCCCTATATTTATATAAGTTATCAATCACTACCATTGAATCATACAATCATTATGCCCAAGTTCGTGATCGCGAGATTGCCTGAATATTTGAATTAGCTGATGTGGTGATAACTGTCTGAACTCTGATTGGTATGATTGTAATGATTAAAATGAATTCAATTCTTCTGTAGGGGCGGTTTCCAAGCCCAACTTTTGATGAGCTGATTGCTTGCATGGGGAGTCATACTACCACTCCGAAGTGGTAGTGTGACTAATAACTTTAATAATCAATCGCTTACAAATTTACATACTTCCTTGTTATTGCGCTTTTGTTTTGTTTCAAAAAAAAGCGGGAACTGCTTGCCGTCCCCGCACGATATTGGAAATGCGAATATTAATTCTACGTAAAGCGTAGTTTCGGTTTTATTTCTTCTTGCCTTCATCAATCTTTTCTTTGACCCATTGCTCGAGTTTGCCTTGCTTTTCAGTTTCCAAGATTTTATCGAGCTTGTCGTTTTTCTTGATCCATGTGGTTTTTTGGTAAACGTCTGTCAATGCTTTGACGCCAGCCGCGTGCACTTTGACCGGGTCTTTGGGGTATTTGTTTTCGATGGCATATTTTGCGCATCCGGCCATGAAAACCATCAAACATTGGGCATTGCCTTTAATCGCATCGGCAAGTCCCGGGAAAACCTTGATGGATACGTCCTCAGAATTCGAACACCAAATCAACACAAATTGGTTGACCTTGAGCTACTCCCCAAAATTAGGAATAAGAAATAAGGTGTAAAAGCGTTAAATT
>CAZSWR010000010.1:0-56652 GCA_964610885.1 uncultured Hyphomicrobiales bacterium
CACCTGAAACAGTCCATTCGTTCGTGCCGGGCTGGGTCGTGGTGTAAGTTTCTTGAGATTCTAAGCATACATTCGCGTTGCCTGCGATGTCTGCCGTGGGCTTGGCATTCACTGTTACCGCGAAGTCCGTCGTGTCCTTGCAACCACCACTGAGCGTTTTTATTAATCTAACGCTGCGCGTTCCGACTTGGGTCCATGTAACATTTACTGTGGGCGAGGTTGCCGAGCCGGTAATCGTTCCACCTGAGACAGTCCATTCATTCGTGCCGGGCTGGCTTGATGTATAGGCTTCTTGAGATTCTAAACAAACATTTGCGTTGCCGGCGATGTCCGCTGTGGGCTTGGCGTTCACTGTTACCGCGAAGTCTGTTGTGTCCTTGCAATTACTTGCGTTGGACTTAATCAAGCGGACATTCCTCGCGCCGACTTGTGTCCAAGTTACGCTTACTGTGGGCGAGGTATTCGATCCCGTGATCGTTCCACCTGAGACAGTCCATTCGTTCGTGCCGGGCTGGGTCGTGGTGTAAGTTTCTTGAGATTCTAAGCATACATTCGCGTTGCCTGCGATGTCTGCTGTAGGCTTGGCGTTCACTGTTACCGCGAAGTCCGTCGTGTCCTTGCAACCACCACTGAGCGTTTTTATTAATCTAACGCTGCGAGTGCCGACTTGTGTCCATGTAACATTTACTGTGGGCGAGGTTGCCGAGCCGGTAATCGTTCCACCTGAGACAGTCCATTCATTCGTGCCGGGCTGGCTTGATGTGTAAGTTTCTTGAGATTCTAAGCATACATTTGCGTTGCCGGCGATGTCCGCCGTGGGTAGTGGAAACACAGTAATGATGATGCTGTCTTTCGTAGTGCACCCCAGGGCATCAGTTACTGTACAGATATACTTTGTAGTAACATCCGGCGTTGCTTCCGGCGTTGCATTGTTTGGATTGTCGAGTCCGAGAGAAGGATCCCACAAATATGTGTAAGGTGGGGTGCCACCAAGGGCATTTCCCCCGATTTGAACCGAAGAATTGTAACAAATTGAGGCGTCAGTGCCGGCGTCATAAATGAGCGTGGGCGCAATTTCGGCTTTCAACACAACTTTTGTTGTATGACCGCATGAATCGGTAATATTTAGATCTTGATAATAAACACCGACGGCTTCACCTGAGAATCTGATATGCAGATCTTTTGTTTCATTTATTGCAAATATGGATGAAAACGGATCGATTCCAATTACAGAGAATGGGCTGGTGATAGCATTTCTGGTGAAGTATGTTGCCTTCGTTGATCTGTTGCGTATCCGAATGGTAGTATCGATTTGCGTATTAAGGCAGAATCGCCCGAAATCCAAAGTATCATTTATACTTGAATCTTTTATACATCTATATGAGGCTCCGAAGTTTTTTGAATAAGTAAATTTACTGATCCCTGAATAATTCCACAACAAGAATCTGTAAAATGTACCAACAAGAGTATCTGTAGCACAGCCCCACATTCCATAACCGTTTATACCCCCAAAGGTGCCTTCCGGGAATCTTTGCCCACCGGGGAGAGCCGAGAAACCACTTTCGTTTGTAGCGCCTATATTCGGGCTATTCCAAAGCGATGATTCGGTTTCTTTTAGCTTTCCACCGATCGCGGTTCCTCTCCATGAGCAATCTCCTATCTCATCTGCCTCGGATTGGCTCATTCCCAAAAACAATTCTAATTCCTTCCATTCATTTTCATTTGGTATATGATAGCCTAAAGGAGCTAATCCTCGAGAGTCGCTCGCAGCGTACCAGTTATAAAGTTTACCATATATTTCATTATTACTTTCATCATTTGAATAGTAGCTCCATGCGCCACTCGAAAGGTTTGACCATTGGGCGTTATCCGAAACGTTTGGGATTAAATCACCATTCCTGTATTTATCCACGTCGAGATTCCTCTTTGTCCAGATCTGGTTACCGATAAGCACTTCAGTAGGTAGAACCACAATTACCCCAAGGCTATCACGATATCCAGAAATTGGAATTGACAGAACCTTGGCACACGTATTATTTGGATAAAGGACAAGAGTATCGATTAGATCGCCGATAGAACCTGGTTTAATACTTACAGTCAATGTCCTGGACGCACCGTTTGGCAAAGAGAATGCTCCCCCGTTCGAGACTGTTAGTTTGGAATTAGTATCATTTGAAAACTTAGTTTGGATAATATTAAGGTCTGTCGCCATAGGGTTGGAAACTATGATTGCAACGCTTGTATCGCCAAGGCAAGTCCTGTCGCCCAGCGCAATCTTTGATGGCGACGCGATCATGGTGTCCAATATACATTCTGCTTTCAATACAATAGTAGAAGTTTTACCACAGCTATCGGTAAGTATCAGGTTTTGATAGAATGTGCCTAACGAAGTGCCGGTGAACCTAATTCGTAAATCCTTAGACTCGTTTAATGCAAAAATTGAAGCAAGCGGATCTGTCCCAATCACAGAAAATGGAGGATTGAGTGCATTTCTCGAAATGGTAGTGGCACGTGATGATATATTATATAGTTTTATTGTTGTATCGATAGTTGTTCCCGGGCAAAATCTACCAAAATAGAGCGTATCGATGGAATAATTCTCCTTAATCAGGCGAACAGAATAACCATTATCAGTGTTGTCCATCCCCCTGAAAATTGTTGCTCGGTCGTGAAAGAGTTTCACAAGTCCGGCATAATTTGCCATCGTCTCCGTAGCAGACCACCAAGCTGTATTTGTATAAAGATCATTGAACGCTCCGTTGAAATTTCTATAGCCCGAAGGCAAGGCATCGAATCCCGTTTCGTTCGTGGCGCCGGTATTGGGGCTTTGCCAATGGGAGAATCCTGATTCTTTTAATTTCCCTCCGGCAACTGCCTCGCCACCTAATGCCTGGATTAATCCTGTCCAATCGGCATCGGTCGGGACTCGCCAACCAATCGGCGCAAGTCCACGCGGATCATTAACAGCGAACCAATTATACAACTTCCCATACGTCGTCCCGTACGAATTGTCATCGTTGTAGTAACAAAGCGCTCCCGTAGTCAAATTATCCCATGCCGTACCATTGCTTACAGTTGGAATCAAATCGCCATTCCTGTATGCGCCCACATCGAGATTCCTTCGAGACCAAATCTGTTTGCCAATCTTAACTTCGCCCGGCAGAACCGCCATATAGCCTATGCTATCAATGTACCCTGAGATAGGAATGTTCAGCACTTTCCCACAAGCATTAGCAGTGTATAGAACAATAGTATCTTTTAGCGAGCCTGTAGCATTTGGCTTTATGCTAAGTGTAATCGTACGCGACGAGTTGCCATCCATGTAGAAAGGGTCACTTTCAGATAAAAATAATTTTGAATTGGTTGCACGAAGTACAATTCCAGACATAAAGTATCTTGAGGGTAAAGGGTTAGTTAACGTGATTTCAATACTTTTATCCCCTGAGCAGGTCCTATCGCCAAAGTCCACAACTTCTGGTATCGTCAAAGTATCATGGCCTGCTATGCGTACTTTAAGAATCATTGTTTTAGATCTGCCACACGAATCGTAGATGGTTAAATTTTGATAAAACGTGCCGGGCGTGGATCCTGAAATTTCTATTTGCAAATCTCTTGTTTCGTTTGGTGCAAAATCAGAATTAAACGGATTGTTATTTATTATTGAAAATGGTGCTGATAAAGGATTTATACTAATAGTAGTAGCCCTCGAAGACCTATTGCATATCTGAAGAGTAATATAAGAAGAATACGCTACGCATCCATCATTTATAACAATGGTGTCGTTGACAATAGTATCCTTGATACAACGTACCGACATTCCCATTTTTTTAAATCGGTTTCCAGCAAATATTCTACCTGTCGTTGAGGATAGTATTCTGGCAACTGTTTGATTAGCATCCACACCGGAAGATGTGGCAAATATTGCATTTAACCCAATGGAATTAAAACCTGTGATATCGCGCATTCCACCAGGAAGAGCGGAAAATCCGCTTTCGTTCGTAGCGTCCGTGTTGGGACTGAGCCAGTGTGATGTCCCCGTTTCCTTCAGCTTGCCACCTTCGTTTGTTCCTCTCCAAAACATTTGTTGCCAAACCTCATTCAAATCCATGCCCCAAAACAATTCAAATTCTACCCATTCATCCCTTGTAGGGATGCGGTATCCAACAGGTGCTAATCCTCTTGGGTCATTGACTGCATACCAATTGTATAGCTTCCCGTATGTGGCTCCAAGCGTCGAATCGTTATTGTAATAGCACCAGGCACCTGTTGTTAAATTATTCCATTCATCATTGTCTGTAACGTTCGGAATAATATCACCGTTTCGGTATCTGTCCACGTCGAGGTTTCTATCAGACCATATCTGATTGCTGATTAAGTATTCGTTGGGAACCAAAAAGAAGAATCCAATGCTATCCTTTGAGCCGGAAATTGCAATGCGGATAGGATTCGCGCAACCCGCAGAAGCCATAATAATAAGAGTGTCTTTTAAGTTTCCAATGGCTCCGGCCCTGATACTGATACCAAGTGTACTTGCTGAATTCTTCGGAATGGTGAATGCCCCACCGCCGGAAATGCTCAGTAGAGAACTGGCCCCTTGGGAAAATATGGTAGAATCTACGTTAATATCTTTCGACATTGTGTTGGTTAGGACAATATTAATCGTGGTATCTTGTTGGCATGACCTCTCGCCGAAATCAATTGAATTGGCCGAAACAACAAGTGAATCAAGTCCGCATTCGGCTTTTACAACCAATTTGACAATATTGCCGCATGTGTCCGTTACGATGATATCTTGGTAGAAAGTCCCCAAGACCGATGAAGTGAATCTAATCCCAAGGCTTTTCTTTTCATTAATTGCGAATATGCTCGCGAAGGGATTGGCGCCGGTCATGGCGAATGGCGCCGAGAAAGAATTTACGCTGAACGAAGTGGCCCGCGAAGACCAATTGTATATTCTTACACTTGTATCGATCTCGGCATCCGGGCACGCCCGGCCGATGTACATCGTGTCCGGGTATGCCAAGTCCTTGACGCATCTGAAGGACATGCCAGATCTCAAAAAGTACCTTGAGTAAGTAAATCCAGAGAATGTAGCGTTCCATAGTTCATTAGTAATAATCTTACCATCTTCGGCCAAATCCGAGGTACCCCAACGCCCTTGTGTACCCAATCCACCAAACGGGCCCTGCCTATACCCACCGGGCAAAGCAGTGAATCCCGTGGAGTTATCAGCATCCAAATTCGGAGAGTTCCAATGCGCGAAACCCGCTTCTTTCAGATGCCCGCCCTGATCAGAACCCTGGAACGCACTGTTGAAATCATTACTATCTACACCAACAAAAATTTTCAATTCGTTCCAATCGGCGTCCGTCGAAATGCGGTAGCCCGATGGAGCCAGCCCGCGGGGATCAAACGCTGCATAACCATTGTAGAGTTTGCCATAGATTGCGCCAAGCGACGGGTCGTTGTTGTTGTATGCCCATGCGCTCGTGGTCAAGCCAGACCACGCGCTGTTGCTGGTTACATTCGGAATTGGTTCACCGTTTCGGAAATGGTCCACATCGAGATTCTTTCCCATCCATACCTGTTTGCCAATCAGCACGTCTTCGTTGCGAATAATCAACGCCCTAATGCTATCCCTCGAGCCGCTGATACTGACCAGCGCAGTATCCAATTCCAATTCGGAATTGGAAATGATCCTCATCGTTGCCGTTTTGGTGCCAATGAAGCCGGAAGCCATTACGATCCCAATCGAATCGGTAGTCCCGGGCGGAATTTTCAGCCCGGTATAGTTGCCCGCAAACGAGAAAGCCAGAGGCGCAGCCCCAAACAGCTCGATAGTGCTTATCACCAGCGTATCGGTTCCCGTGTTTTGGATTGGATACAATTTAGTTATTGGGTTATTATCGCAACTTTCGATGCCGAAGGCCATATTGGGCAGCGTGGAGATTATCGGGAAATAAAGCCCTTCGCCGATGAGCATTGTGGCCGCCGGAGACCCTGCGCCCGAATAGACGAACCCAAGTTGAGTGCTCGCCCGGCCGCCACTTTGCGCTGTGTAGCGGAGCGTCATAGTGCGGGAGCCGCCGCCCGCAGCAAGAGTGAATGGCGCGCCGTCGGCAAGAATTGTGAACTGGGACATGTCCGGGCCGAGGAATGGCGTCGAAGTGATATCCATAGATGAGCTACCGTCGTTGTATATAGCATTGACAATAGTGTCTCGGAATTCGCCAATCTTCATTTTGCCGAAATCGATAACGTTGTACCTCGCGACGACGTTTGCTACGACGCCCGTGCCCGTTATGTTGCAGGTCAGCGTGTCGCAGCGGACGACGATCTTGATTTGAGCAGTTTTCGCGCCCTCGCTCTGCGGGGCAAATCGGATTTCTAAATCGCGGGATGCGCCGGGAAGTAGCGTATATGGTGGCATTTGCGAGACCACCGAGAAACAAGAAGCGTCCGCACCCGTGAAAACAATCGTATCAATCGCCACCGGATATCCACTCCAGTTAAAAATACACGGGGTAACAACTGAGTCCCGAGCTGTATTGACTTCGGTATTTGCAAAAGTGATATTTCCTGCCCACGGCATTGGATTGACGATCCGAACATTGCAGGCAGAAGTGTCTGCTTGCATTGGCTCTGCCAGAGTGGGCAGATAGTGGAGCTTGAGAGTGCCATCAATACTACCGCTCGCCACCATTAGAGTCGAAGGCGAAGGATTCCAAGCAATCGCTTCGATATCGTCATCATGAATACGAGTAATTCTGTTTACCTTCATCTTGGAACAATTAACAACGCTCATCACTCCCTTCGCGTCTCCGGTACAAAATGTATTTGTGTTTTTATTGAGGCTGAGCTGATAAGCGTACCAAGACCCAATAGCCAGTGATTTAAGGACAGAACCGGTAAATGGATCAATAATCTTAAAATAATCACCTCTAGTTACTGATACAACTCTCTGGCCGCTTGTATCCCACTGTATTGTGCCCAAGGAGAGATCATCATAAGGGAAAGAATTAACTTGCACACTATTAAGCAAATCAAATATTTTAAAATTGGAAGACCTCGGAAAACCAATATATCTTTCATTGGGAGAGAGGTCGAATGTGCAGGGATATCCTGACATCCCTGGAATAACCGAGTTTACTCCGGTAGCAGTATTTATCTTGGCTAAAGAATAATCCCCCGATTCAAAATATGAATATATAAATTCTGTAGAATTATTCAACCAATGACCATGTTGGGTATTTTTATCTTGGACCAAGCTATTAATATATGCGAAGTTGTTTCCGTTCCAAATGGACAATCCGCCAGCTCTATTTTTTGCAAGCAATTTTGTACCATCAGGGCTCCATTGGACATTGTTATAACTTATTGAATAATCATTATTATTAGATGTGTCGCCAATAACGTGAATAATTGAACGAGTCTGGACATCCCATATTTGTATTGTTCTGTTGTATTCATAACATACAGCAAACCTGGTACCGTCAGGGCTCCAAGCAATACTTGAGATTCTTAGATTAAAAATATCTATACTATCAACAACGATTCCGCTGTTTAAGTTCCAAATCCGTACAGTGTTGCTCCATGCGCTGATTATTTCTGAATTATTTGGAAGGAAATAGACCGGATATTCGCGTGAGAGAAAGCCCCATATTGAACTTCGTTCTGAGTGATAGTGTTTAATATTTGAAATAACAGAGTTTGATCCGACTGAATACACTTTCAAAGTAAAGTTTAATGTGCTATCATTTCTCCCAACAATCAATTGGCTGTTATTGGAGTATGTTAAACGAGTTCCAATGGATTGAGTACTCTGAATTAGATTCCCATTGGCAGGATTCCACAGATAGAGAGTCGAATTCGTGCTGGTCGCGAATGAACTGTTGTCAGGAGCCCAACATACTGATCTTAAAGCGCCTGAATGTGGCAAGAACATTATCGGAAGATACGTTGTCATGTCCCAAACAATGGCTAAACTGTCATCCCCTGCGCTGAGCAATTTGCTGCCATCGTTATTCCAAGCAATAGATCTAATATAATCCGTATGTTCAATTAGGGTGTTCAGCAAACCACCATAAGTATTATACAGTTTAATGGCCTTTGTGGTATAATTAGTTATAGATACTGCTATTACATCGCTTGTGGGCTTCCACTCCATTTGAACTACATACAAGTTATAGTCCAGAAATGCAGTTCCAATAATACTCCCATTATCCGCATTGATGATTCTGAGGTTATAATAATTCCATTGAGTTGACATTATCAACGCCAGCTTAGTCCCATCAGGGCTCCATTTGAGCATTTGAGAAATGGATCCATCCACAGAGATCAAACGAAGGTCAAATTCTTTTAATTGCACTTTGGTTTGCCGGTTGAAGATGCGCAAAATACCTTTATAATTGATGGTTGCAATTTGGGTTCCGTCCGGGCTTATCGCAAAGCAATTTACAATACCTTTTGTTAATTCATAAGTGGTGTCTTTGCCCGTTATCCCCGATGTGTCCACCTGCCGCACCCTTACCTTGCACATAGACGTTACTAAATCCGGTACGTGCCACCTGTACGAAAGCCCCGTGGCAGAATCGGTAATTGGCATCCAATTGCTTCCATTGTCTGTTGTATAGTCCAAAGCAACTCGTTCTGTGGGTGGCAAGCCTGTCCATGTGATAGTGGTATCGGTGCAGGCAAAAAGAGTCTCGCCACAATAAGGGAAAGTCAATTGCAGAGTTGGTTGTTCGGGCAGTATTGTTGGATTGCAAACAGCGCTCAGATAAATTCTTGGAACGTTGCACATTGATCCCCTGGCGCGGATCTCGCCACTCGTATATGAAGAATCTGTTGATATATATCGAATTGTTAGCACTCGGTTCGTATTTGCCGCCAGCGTGAATGGCGGAGCCGAGCCGCCATAGCCCGTAACGGCGAACCTCGGATTATTGCTCACAAACGAATCAATTGTGATGGGATAATTCTGCGCGGTAATGGTTAACGTTTGCGTTGCGCTGTCGCCCGGGGGGATGCAAGCAAAGTTAATGGTATTCGATGGTGTGATGTTTAATTTGGCTATTGAATTTTCCGGAGGGGCATAGCTGAACTGCGAAAGTGCAATGAATGGAAAGTACAGGCCGATAACAACATTCTTCGGCGAGGTGTTGCAACTGACAGTGCTGTTCCACGAAATGGTACAAGGGTCGATGCCCTGCGCATCCATCAGGAGTTTTGTATATGATGATTGCAGCCCCGAAAGCGAAGTTACGTTCTCGTAATAATGGCCTCCTGTGGACGTAGCGATCTGACGAAGGTCCGACGGCACGGCCATTCCGAGAGTTATGCAATATACTGTAATGTTATTTGAATTGGCAAAGTTGATGATTTCCGCGGTATTCGTCGCGACGCTTGGCACGCCGTCCGTCAGGAAGACAACTATTCTCTTCCGCGTGCCATTCGCGGCCACTCGGAGCGCCCCTGTGTATTCGTTCAGGAATGCTTCGTTATAGTTCGTTCCGCCGGAGGGAGTCAGTGAGTTGATTGCATTTTGCAGTAGGACGTTTGTGGTGGTGAAGTCCTGATTGATATATGCCAAATGATTGAAGCTGGTAATTGCGCATTCGGACCGGCCCAAGGGCATGAAATTAACCCACTGGTTGGCCGCGTCCTTGGCAAAATCAATGCGTGGGCCGCCGCTCTGCATCGAAGATGAAATATCGATCGTGAGCACGGACGAAATTGAATCGGCCACTCGGGGCGCGGGGCACGAAACGCCCGTAACTGTCCGCTGAGTACCGTCCTCTGTTACGGCGAAATTGTCCACCGACAATCCAACCACTGGCTGGCCATCCGCACCAATAGCATAGAAACTGGCCGACACGCTGGGGAATCCGGACGGATTAGGCGAAAACACCGTGAAAGACTGCGAAAATGCCTGCACTGCGCACAGGATAGTTACCAATAAAAACGACACCTTCTTCATACCATACCCCTTGCTAAATAGCCGATGCAAAAACAGAATATCAAATCACGAATAATTCCACTACCATTATTTGTTAGGTGTTTCGATTGTTATCTCGACAGTTCGGCAATAGAATCGCCCCTCGGGCAGTTCGTTGTCGAACAGAAGTATGCTTTCGCCCAAACCCTTTGCCTCGGCCGGCGTGATCATCAATGACTTGGCCACAGCCGAAACACGTTTGTTCGAAAGCTCTAAATTGTAATCTTCGTCTCCTGTGCGGTCAGTATAACCATTAATCTTCACAATTGAATTCGGCTTGATGCCTTCTTTAATCATTTGGATTATCTTGGAATTATTGCCTTTGATATCGAATTTGTCGAAGTCGAAGAGAATTAGGTTAAATTTGTTGATCTCTCTATCTGCTCCGTTTTCTAATCGTTTGTCGCTAATTGTGATAAATTTCAGAGGAATTTCTTTCGTTGGAGTTTTAAAGTGTTGATTCAATGAATCGACAACAACGAGGTTAACGGAGAACGGCTCAGCAATTTTCTCCAATGTTTCCTGATCATTCTCCAGAACCAAGTCCACGGGCCGCACTTTCGATTCGTCGTAAAGAAATTCGCGCACCTTTTCGCCTTTGGCCATCACGTTGATTTGCCATTTTGCAATTGGAGCATCGCTTTGAATTTCGGGAATGAACCTAACGGCAAGCAAACTCGGTTTCCTCGTTGTATCGGTCAGGTAAACTGGCTTGATGATGTCGTAATTCGTACTGTAAATCTCCACTCTGCGGTTCTCTTCCATTTTTTCGGCATCAGAAAGCGGGACAGAGGCCATTTCCGGCTCGTTCCTTTTCTCCACTTTGATACGCTTTCCGTCGATGCCCCACACATCTGTCAGATATTGCTTCACGGCCGTGGCGCGCGCGCCCGACAGGTCTGTACGATTCTTTTCGCTTGAGTATCCATCGTTGCACCCAACCAAGCGAATGCCTGCCGTAGGATTCGTCCGAAGTCGGCTACCGATGACATTGAGCATGTTGTAATAAACATTCATTGCCGATGAATTCAGCAACGAAATTTCGGCAAATGACGCCGCCCTGTCTCGAGTTAGTAGCTTATATCTTTTATCTATTTCTGAGGAATTCTCGCCGAAGAATAAATAAGTAAGCAATGGCAAGTATCTGTTCGTAACGAATTCTTCAATCGTAAGCTTTGCGTTAGGCTCGTTGCCTCCCATATTTCGAATGCCAACAACCGAAAGAGATGCGTCCAATTTGAAAAGTTTTGGATAGAAAAGTGTGTCCGTACGCGAAATAAATTGACTCACCTTGATCTGCGAATCGGACTCGGAAACCGCCGAGTCGCGCGTTTCAGCCCCGCGAGAAACATAGCTCGCCGCAATCATCCGGGACTCTTTGCGTATTGTGTCGATCCTCCAGATATTCTCGTATTCTCTCTTGCGAATTTTCGGCGGAGCCGGCGAATACTTCACCGAAACGCCAATCCTCAGCGAATTTGATTTCCACTCGCCGACGAAGTCGTCCGATACGATGTTGCTGAGGCCAAGGTAGTAGCAAAGCTCCGGTTCAATCTGCCAGCTCGAACCTTTCGACAGTGGCATCCTGTACGAAATGCTCGCAAACGGGGAAATATTCAATTTGTTCGTATTGCTGATCTGGCCGGAGAAAACGTTTCGTATGCGGCTATGCGAATCGTTACCGGACTCGTCCAAGAATGTGCCCGATGCGGATGGTTTGGTTATTTGCTCCTTCTGCGAATAGTCACTTCGGACGAGGAAGCCCGCGCTGAAACCGGCGCTTGCATAAAAATTGTCGAAAATGTTGTATTTAGCAAATGGCTCGATGCCGACAGTTGAAAGTTTGGCATCGAACGAATGCTCGAACGCACCACTGACCGCCTGGCCACCGACAGAAATCATTGTCGGCTCTTCGGACTTGAGCACTGCACTTAGGTCTGAATATGATGCCCGAACGCCTACCGACAGGGCTTCGCGAATTGGTAGTTCAAAATTTGCCCCTAAACTAAAAGAATTGCCATATCCGTCTCTGTAGCCTGGCGAGCAGCTCGGGCAGTCTGAGATCCTTCGGAAGTCTGCTGAGTGGTAGTTCCTGGAATAATCAACAAATACGCCGACACTATAACGTTCCGTAGAGTCTGCGCAAGTAGCTATCGAAATAAATCCAAAACTAAGAATAAATAAAACGGTAACAAGTTTCATTAACATTTGCCGCTGGTGGAACATTATTTCAAATAAAAGCTCTTCTTTATTAAACGTAGCAGATGATATTTATTTTTGATTATTTTACATCACACCATTAATAATATGACACCATATCATTTTATATGGGCTAATAGCAATTAGTTTTTTCACAATAGGATTCAATGCTTTTGCCTATCAGTCTAACAGGCGGAGATATTCTTTTGTTTCAATCAGGTATAATTCACAATTTAAGCTGTCACTCGGTTGTGGCTAAAAATCTTTTTCTCCCGCCGCTGGGAAGTCAGCGTCCTTAAGAATTTTCGATACCTTTAATTTCTGCTTTTTTCAGGCTCACTTCCATCTCGAGTCAGCGAAAAGCCGGAAAAGCATACAGCCGCGAACCTTCAGTCGGTTTCTGAACCACAATCTGGCGCTATTGAATTCGTCAGACGAAAGGAGTTTGTTTTTGTGCAACTAAATAAATATCAAACAATGAACGAAGAAACACGCAAAGAACTCGAAGAAAAGATTATCAGCAAAATAAAAACTGTTTACGACCCCGAAATCCCTGTCAATATTCACGATTTAGGGTTGATTTATGATATTAAAATCGCTGACAATACAGATGTCTTGATTGTGATGACGCTGACCGCACCGAACTGCCCCGAGGCCGAGAACCTACCGACAAAGGTCGAGCAAAGGGTGCGCGAGATTCACGACGTCGGCGACGTGAAGGTGATGATTTCGTTCGATCCGCCCTGGACGAAAGACCGCATGAGCGAAGACGCACAACTTCTTTTGGGCATGACGTTTTGACGACAATCACCGCGCAGATCTGGGGCGAGAAGAAAACATATCCCGCCAAGGAAGAGCTTTCGATTCTACGGAACCTGATCCAGGCCGGAGCCAATCCGCCCTATAGCTGCCTCGAAGGGTCTTGCGGCTCGTGCCGCGCACTGCTGGCCTGCGGGAAGGCACGCTCGGAGGACGATTACGCCCTTTCGGACGCGGAAATTGAAAAAGGTTTTATTCTGACTTGCCAATCGTGGGCCGAAACCGACGTCGAGGTCGATTTCGATGTTTAATTTCTTTCGAGTATGTCGATAAGCATTTTCTGGATCGTATAGACCGAGTCCACGGACGAACTCTTCAGCGATTGGTCCGTCTCCGAGAGGGCGATGAACGCGCGGTCCAGTTCGGAGGGCGAAAATCTTTTCATTGCTGCAATGTATTCGTTCAGGAAAAACGAGCTGACGCCCACCTGGCCGGCCAGTGCGTATTGGTTGCTCGTGGTTTTTGCGGCTTCGGTCAGTTTCCATAGCGTAACGAAATACCGAGTGAGCATCGTCATTATCAGCATTTCCTGCCGTTCGGTTGCAAGCATGTTTTCCACGATCACCAGCGAGAGCGGCAAGTCCCGGCGGCCCACTGCCTTTTGCAATTCAAAAACGTTGAAATTCCTCGAAGTCCCAACCACGGCGGAAACGTCTTCGATCGAAATATTCCTTTTGTCCTTCAGGTAGATCTTCAGTTTGTCCAATTCGTTTGCCAGGTCGCGCAGTGCGGGATTCGTTTGCGAGACGAGCAGCTCCACGGCGTCCGGCGCAATTTTATATCCATCGGTTTTCATCCTGGATTCCACCCATGCCGCGAAATCGGACTCCCAAACTTTCGGGAATTCGACCCATTCGTGGCGATCGAAAATCGAATTGAACGGAAACTTTATAGCTTTGGAAATTTTATCAATTTTGGCTTTCTGGCCGGATTTCTTTGCCGATTGCAAGCCATTGGCCGAATCGGGAGCGCCGACGAGTATCAGCGTGGTGGTGTCCAAGGGTTGGAGCAGGTAGCGGCCAAGCGAGGATTTCTCTTCGTTTTTTTTCGAAGCCCTGCCGGAAAACATTTCGTCGAAATGCCTGACGACGACTGTCCGCGTCGATGAAATGAAAGGAAATGTCATGCAGCTGTCCACGATGCGTTCGGGCGTGGTTTCGCGGCCGTCGATCATTTCGAAATCGAAGGCGGATTGCTCCTTTGCGCTGGCGACAATTTTCTCTAATGCTTCATCGACAAGGAATTCCTCCTCGCCGAAAATCAGAAGTACGCGCGGCAAGCCATTTTTGTTGTATTTATCTATCAGATCGGGCATCTCGGTCTATTGGTTCTCCTTCCGATCCGAAAGTTCAATAATCGTAGTGGGAGGTTCCTGTGTTTGCTCATCAGTGCGGAGCGGAGTTTCTTTTTCCTCGGGGGCAACACTTTGGTCGTTTAGACCCAAGTTGTAGAATTTATTCATCGCATTGTGTACTTTGGCCATAATTGTTGGGCTGTTCGACGGTTTGATAATGTAGTCGGCAATTCGCAATCGAGCCAAACCGGTAAACAGATCGCGCGAACGAAGCGCGGAACATACAATTATCGGGACAGACAAGTATTCATCGTTTTCGCGAATTTTCTTCAGGGCTGTGAACCCATCCATGACGGGCATTTCCATATCGAGTATGATAAGGTTCACTTTGTTTGCGTCCATAATTTGGAAGGCATCGACAGGATTGGAAGCCTCGAACACTTTGAATTTCATGACTTTTTCCAATAGAGTCTTGAAGAACCGCCTGAAAGGGGGTTCGTCGTCAACGACGAGGGCTGTATATCCAGAAAAGTTGATTTCTTCCATTGGGCGCTCTACCACTTATTTCAATACTAATAATTTCAGAGGAAGCTCCCCTGATTCTGCCAAACGTATGAGCGACTTTTTCATTTCGTCGGTGATCATTTCTCCGCTGGCAGCTATCAACATTCCATACGAACTAAAGTAATCCTCTGCAATTATCATGCCCGGTTCGATCTTCCCGAGTGGCAGCCGAAGAATCATCTTTTCGCCTTGCGCTTGGCGCTCTTTGTCGATGATGTCGGTGAAGACTTCGACGACTTTTGTATCGAAAATCTTGCCTGCCTTTTGGTGCAGGTAGTTCATCGCCATGGCAAATCGATTCTTCGTATTGTCCATAAGCGTGGCTGTACTCGCCACGTTGACAGCGGAGTTGTTTATTGTGGTGCGCTCTTTTTTTCTTTTGTAATAAAGCGTATGGTACGAATCGACGACAGCGATGATTGCCGCTCCGGGATTGATTTCCTTACCCATCAGGTGCAGCGGGAAGCCGGATCCGTCAATTTTTTCGTGGTGTTGGGCCACAATTTCGCAGATCGAGTCGAAACCATCATGTTTCGAAAGTATCTGGCGGCCAAGTTCGGGATGCAGCTGGTATTGTTTGAATTCGCTTTCCTTCATCTCGCTTGTGAATTTGGCGAGAAGTGTATCCTTGAACCCAACCTTGCCGATGTCGTGGAGCAAACCGGCAATCGAAATCTCGAATACGTCGTGTTCGTTCATGCCAAGCAACCGAGCCACTTCCGATGACTTCTGCGAGACGTAGCGCGAGTGGCTGCCCTCGTAGTAATTCTCTTGGGAGAGAACAATTTGTGCCAAAACTTGAATTGTTTTATAGAAAGACTCAGCCAACTCGTTTTGCAGGCTGTCGATTGTTTCTTCTAATTGTCTGATTCTCTCTTCCATTATGTCATCCTTACTTAAGAAATTAATCGAAAGAGATTTTTTGTGGCGTTCCAATGCTAAACCCAAGGAAACGCTGGGCCACTTCGAGGAAAGTATATGGTATGTCTGTAACGAAGAATTCAATACTCGGAACGGGCACGTACGATTTGCCCTCGGGCGCGAGCGCTCCCATTTCCGCAAGAGTCCTGATGGCGGAAACCGCAGCATGTTCGCCGGAATCGATCAGGTTGATCCCGGGCAGCAACTCCCCAAAAAGCTGCTTCAGCAATGGATAGTGCGTGCAGGCCATGATGAGCGAATCCACGCCGTTCGTGCGGAATTGCGCCAGGTAGTCGTTCGCCAGCAAGCGAGTGGCTTCGTGGTCCAGAAGTCCCTCCTCGATAATCGGCACAAAAAGCGGGCAGGCCACGGATTCAGTTTCGATGCGCTCGCCGGATGCAAGCTCGGCAATAGTCTTTTCGTAGGCTTTGCTTCGGATCGTGGCGCGAGTGCCGATGATACCGATCTTTCGGTTCACCGAAGAACGCAATGCAGCCGCAACGGCCGGTTGGATCATGCCAATGACAGGAATGCCGCCCGAAAGCGAACGGATCGTGTCCAAAGCGATGGACGAGACCGTATTGCAGGCCACGACAATTAGCTTGACGCCTTTCTTCAGAAGGAATTCTGTGCATTCCTCCGAATAGCTTTTTACAATTTCCTCGGAACGGTTCCCGTAGGGCACGCGGGCCGTATCGCCAAGGTACACATAGCTTTCGTAGGGCAGGTACCTTACGAACTGCTTCAACACACTGATCCCGCCAATGCCGGAATCGAAAATCCCTATAGGCATTTCACTTCTCATAGCGCAAAAATAATTAATTTTTTCTATATTATTATAAATTATTTCTATGCTCAGCCGATTGATTGCGCCGTCCAGCCCGCCAGAGTAGAGAAATACGTTACCCACGCCTCGCGACTTCCGTTACCCACGCCTCGCGAGACGTGCTCATTCAAGTTCAACCCCTGTGGGGTTGGTGTCCAAAGAAAGTGGTACTACCATTTGGAATGGTAGTACCACTCTATCCATATCAATATCAGATATTTACGTAGACGTTTTTATTCTAATACCAACACGTTCTCGTCGTTGATGTAGAAGCGGCGGACAACCTCGGGAATATTGTCCAAAGTGCGGAATTTCATGTCGCTGAAGGATTTGAAAAGGATTTCGGCCACGATTGTCTCGATTTCTTTCGGAAGAGGCGAGCTGCAATTCGTGGTTTCCAATTTGAAATTGCGCAGATAGGCATCGCTATTCTCCAAGGTCGGCTCGCAAGAGTAGATGAATTCCGAGCAGTTCATGGTCGTGGTCAAAGCGCGAATTTCGGCGGAAAAATTGAGGAAAATTTTATTGTCATTCTTCGATATTCTGACGCTGTTTATGTTATTGATTTTCAGCGCAGTAACGAGTTTATTGTCTGTGATGGGGAATGTGAAGTGCGAGGCAACTTTGTCGCGGATCTCCTGAGCTGTGTATTCGTGCGATGTTCGGCATCCGGCCATGGCCAAGCAAGCGAATGCGGCCACTATTATTATTCTGTTTTTCATTTTTTGCTCCAATATCAGGTGGCGACTGCCACTTCATTTACCAAGGGCAGTGCAATGATTATAAGGAAAGATAAACATGAATTCACTTTTCCCCATATTAGTATTTGACTGTGGCAAGAATCGAGTTAAAAATCCTCTCAATTTCCAATTTGTCGGGTATTGGTTTCCCTGTAATATTCATCGGAATCAGGTCGAATTCGCAGGCTTGGCCCGATTCGGTAACGAAGACAGCGGCCAGCGAAGCCAGTGTTTTGTTTTGCGAAGTGAATTGGTAGCGGCCGAATTGCAAACCGCCAAGTTTGAGTTCGGAAAAGCCACCCACGAGGGCCACAGTTCCGGCGGACTTCTTCGCGCGGCGGTCGAAAGCTGCTTTGGCCAATCCGATGACGCCCTCCTTGCGGACGGATTCGTCCACCTTCTCGTTCTTGCGGATCACCGAGAACACGGCCCCAAGTGTGTAGTCCGAGTTCACGGCCATAGCAAACACGTCGGGATTGACCTTATCCTCGACGTCCACGAGGAACCAATCCTGAGGATATTGGGCGATCATGTCGCCTTTTTTCGAGCGGATTATCTGGTCGGCCATCAGGATTTCCGGCTTCACAACTTGCAGCGAAGGCGTGGGTGCCTCTTCCTCTTCGCGCACCTCTTGCTTCACGAAAAGGCAGCCCGAAAAGGTGAGCGCAATAAAAACAAATATGCAGATTTTTAAACTAATACTCTTCAAAACATTTGCTTTCAAACAGAGCTAACATCAATCATGCAAAATACGAAAAAAAACACTAATTTCGCGAAGTCATCGCGGTCAATTACTCATTATTCTCGGATTGGTCAATATCATTGATCAGTCGCATGGCCTCGGCACGCAGCGTTGCGTTGTCCGACGCCATTTCGGCGTAGCGTTTCAGGTCGTGCTTGGCCTTCGCGTTTTGCCCCAAGAGCCTGTATTCGGCGCCGCGGGCGTAATAAGGTTCGGCGTTGTCCGGCTTCAGTTCGAGCGCTCGCGAGAAGTCAGCGATGGCCTCTTCCCTATTCCCGAGGGCCGAGCGAGAGAATCCGCGTGCATAGTACGCCGCCGCGTCGTTTGGCTTCAGCTCGAGCGAATGGGTGAAATCCTCGATGGCTTTGGCGTGTTCCTTCAGCCGGGAATGGGCCACGCCCCGGCCATAGAAGGCAGCGGCGTATTTCGGATCCAGCCGAGTGGCCGCGTTGAAATCATCGATAGATTCGGCGAATTGCCCATTGAATGATTTGGCAACTGCCCTGCCGTAGTATGCCGGTGCGAAGTCTTTCTGTTTGTCGATTGCTTTTGTATAGAACTCAGCGGCTGCCACGTAATTCTTTTCGTTCATCGCGTCCTGAGCCAAGTTCAGCAGGCCTTTTTCTTGGCTTTGAGCCAATGCACTTGCCAGAACGAAGCACGTTAACAGTATTATTCTTTTCATTGTAAGTATTCAATAATTCAACAAACACCATACGCCAACATTGTGAATCGATTTTCACACCGTTTTGCATAAATCAAAAATAATAAAAAGTATTTAAAAATGCACGAATTTATCGTTGAGTATGGAAATTATAAAACCTTCCGTCAGAATCACGGATTGCCACGGATTAATGGATGTCTCTTTTCGTCAGTATCGCGGATTGCCACGGATTAAATCAATATACACTTATTATTCTCTTTCTTAATCTGTGTAATCTGCGTAATCCGTTTAATCCGTGATTCTGCCTTCTTCCGCGTAATCCGTTTAATCCGTGGTCCTTTCTTCTTCTGCGCAATCAGCGATATCCATCTAATTCGTGGTCTGTTTTCACGAATCTTTTAAAGTTCAAGCTTTTCTCTCCGAAGTTAATCAAAAGGCCGACCTCGAGTTTGTAAGCTTGTAGATAGTTTATTATTTGCGCGTAATGAACATCTTGGACTTGAGTAACTGCTTTAATCTCGACCAACACCTTTCCTTCAACCAAGAAATCGCACCTACGTTTTCCGATTGGATTTGGATAGTCTTTATAAAAGATTTCCTGCTCCAATTCTCGAGCAAATTCCAGCCCACATTCATTAAACTCAAGTGCCAAGGCTCTTTGGTAGATTACTTCTTGAAAGCCGTTACCAAGGAATGAATGCACCTTAAAGGCTGCACCTATTATTTTCTCGGTAATATCGCTATGCTTCATTTTAGTATTGATTATTGAATAATGTATGAACTTCTTAATCCGTGCAATCTGCGCAATCCGCTTAATCCGTGGTTCAGACTCTTTCCGCGCAATCCGTTTAATCAGCGATTCTGCCTTTTTGTTTCGTGCCATGCCTCGAGAGCGTCAGGGAATGGAGAAAGCGCACGTTCGAGCACGCCCTGAATGGCCGAAATCGTTAGCCCGTAGTTCGTGATCGGGACGCCGGCAGCCGTGGCTTTCTGAATCCTAACTAACTTCTCGTGGCGCGTGAGCATGCAACCGCCGCAATGAATCACTAACTTGTATTCGCCGAGGTTCTCCGGGTAGTCGCGGCCCTGATAGAAATCGATTTCCACGTTGTCCCCGAGGTATTGGCGCAACCAGCGCGGAATTTTCACGCGGCCTATGTCGTCCTCCAGCGCGTGGTGCGAGCATGCCTCTGCGATCAGTATCCTATCGCCCGGGCGAATGCTGTCGATCGTGGCCGCGCCCCGGACTTCTTCGCCCAGGTCGCCTTTGAACCGAGCGAAAAGAATCGAAAACGTGGTGCATTTCACGTCCGGCGGGGTGTCCGCCACCATTTTCATCACCACTTGCGAATCGCACACCACAAGGTCGGGCTTGCGCCGCAGCTGCTGGAGCGCGTACGAATACTCTTTGTCCTTGACGACGAGCGCAATCGCGTCGTTGTCCAAGAGGTCGCGAATGGCCTGCACTTGCGGCAGTATCAAACGCCCTTTCGGTGCCTGAAGGTCGATCGGCACGATCAGGACGGCCACGCCTCCCGGAGGGACAATATCGCCGAGCAGTGGCACGTTTTGCTGCAATCCGGTCCGAGTGATTTCCTGAATCGCTCGTTTGAACTCGAAAAGGTGCTTCTCACGCTCAACCGTTTTCGTACTCGATATGAGTAAGCAATTTTTTGATTTCGAATTGATAAAACTCACAAAATCGTTCGATGGCTTGGAAATATCAATTTTATTTACAACGATAACAAGAGGAATGTTACGCTTCTCGGCTTCGGTGGAGATCATTTCTTCGTGTTCGGTCCAGATGTCTGGTTCCACGAGCAAGACTATCAATTCAGCACGGTCGAGTATTCTCATGGTGCGTTCGATACGTTTTTCGCCGAGGTCGCTTTTGTCGTCGATTCCGGCTGTGTCGAGTATCGTAACCGGCCCGATGGGCAGCAATTCAATAGCTTTTTCCACTATGTCGGTCGTCGTGCCGGGGTGTTGGGACGTAACGGCCACGTCTTGGTTAGCAATCATATTGAGGAAGCTCGATTTCCCCACGTTTGTCCTGCCGAGCAGCGCGAGTTGCAATCGCATTGATTTGGGTGTTGGTTCCATTTTTCTTTTCAATTATACAATAATGTTGTAAATTGTATCTTTTTGTAACGTTCAAAAATAGCTAATTATTATATGCTGATTAAAAAAATAAGGAATCTGATGAAAAAGGTTATTCTTCTGTGCTTATTGGCATGTTTGAATTCGCTGGCAGCTCAGGACTACAAAAGCATCCTCACAAGCGAGCCGGCCCAACAGTTGGAATTGAAAGGAAAGTACCACAGGCCCGCCAAATCCGAAATTTCGCGCTATTCCTACCTGAAACAATCGAACATCGACAGGCGCCCCTACGACGTGCTTTCATACAATATCTTCGTCGATTGGTTTGCGCCGCTCTCGGCTGCCGGAGTGAAGCAAGCCGACCGCGCATGGAAGGGCATCAATGAAATCACTTTGAAATGTGAATTAGACGGCCTGGCCAATTTGGAATTTGATGACTTTTTGCTCGATATCGATTCTGTGCTGGTCAATGGCGTTCGCGTGGCCGGCAGTTTTGATATCTCGGGCGGGCTGCTCAATGTGCCGCTTGCCCAGCCGGCAAACTCAGGAGACGTCCTTGCTGTCAAGATTTTTTATTATTACACAAACGACTCAGATTTCGGATTCTATCTCTATCCGAAGGGTTTGTACGTGGGCAAAGGCCCCCAAGGCGATACGGTCCGAGTGGAGGAGCGACTGGCATACACCATGGCCGAACCCGAGGAAGGACGCTATTGGCTGCCCTCTAACGATCGCCCATACGACAAAGCCTCGCTGAAAGTGGCTGTCCGCGTCCCTCTTGCCTACACTGCCGTTAGCAACGGTTTGCTCGCGAGAATCGATACAGTTGGCGATGCCCACACGTTCTATTGGGAAGACGACACACCGATTTCCACATATTTGATTGCCGTCACGGCTTCGATTTTTGGCCACTACTCCGATAAATATACACGAGTTAGCAATCCGAACGAGACGTTGAATGTGGATTATTACGTCTGGCCGAACGACGTCGAATCCAACGCAACCGACGGTTCGAAGTACAACGCAAAAAATGCCTTCGTGCGCACGCCCGAGATGATGGAATTCTACTCGAAAGAATTCGTGGAATACCCGTTCAAAAAATATGGCATGGTCGCCGTCCAACCCTTTGAATTTGGCGGGATGGAACACCAAACAATGACGACTATCACAAGGACTTGGCTGCGCGGCTACGATGAATCAGGAATTGCACACGAACTGTCCCACCAGTGGCTTGGCGATATGGTTACGTGCGCCACATGGAATGATATTTGGCTGAACGAAGGCGGTGCCACTTGGAGCGAAGCACTTTGGGCAGAATACAATGATGGCAACGATGCCTACCTTGAAAGTATGATGTACAACAGATTATTATACCTCTGGAATGGTGGCAAGTCTCTTCCGTCGATTCTCGAGGTGGACCCCGAAGAAGCATTTGGTCTATACTCCGTGCTTGTTTACCAAAAGGCAAGCTGGATCTATCATATGCTCCGCGAGGCACTCGGCAAAGATGAGTTTGCCCAGGCGTTGAGAGAATACTTAAATCAATTCGCATACAAGGCAGCCGAAACGAGTGATTTCTTTGGTTTCCTGAAGGCAAAATATCCCAACTTGCCGTTTAGTCTGGATGATTTCTCGGCCGAATGGCTCGGCGGCAGGGGCTTCCCTTCGTACAAGCTCAGCACTGTCTCGGTGGCCCAAGACTCGAAATTCAACGTCTCAGTCAATATTTCGCAACACCAGAGCGGCACAGGTATCCCCGAAGTTTACAAAATGCCGCTTCGCCTCAAATTCTATGAATCCGCCAATTCCGAGCCGCATATCGAAACGGTTTACAACTCGCAAAGAAGCGAAACATTCAACTTCTCTCTGGATTTCGCTCCTCAATACGTATATCTCGATACCACCGCAGTCCTTTGCGAAACCACTTCCAGCACTGTTTCCTCAGAAAGCGAAGCCAATGCTCCCGTATCGGGAATCCAGGTCTATCCCAATCCGGTGCAGTCCGAAGGATACACGATACTGAAAACATATATTGCCGCTCCGGGCGAAGGCACAATGGAAATCTTTAACGCGGACGGCCAACGTGTTTCGACCAGCCGCGAACAATTCAACACTGTTGGGAATTCAAGTTTGATACTCGATACGTCGGAGCTTCCGGCCGGGGTGTATTTCGTGCGCTTCTCGATGAATGGAGAACTAAAAACTGCTCCGTTTACCGTCGTCAGATAGGTAAGATTTGTGATTGATTCAACATCCATAGGAAGCTGTTGAAGAGAATCCCGGTAGGCAGTGGGGATTGCCCACTGCCTTTTTTTAAGAACTAATCGAAAAGCTTTTGCTATTTATTTGAGATAGAAACAATTGAAAGTTCAAGAATACATAGGTTTGCTAACGTGGACGGCTGCCGATAAGTTGCTCTACATCATGTATGGGGTTGTCTCCATCGTCCAGCTGACGGCAGTTACGCCGGAGGTTTTTGCCGTTTTCCAGATCATGCTTGGATTTCTTTCGTTTTTCTATTCGTTTGGCGATTCTGTGGCCCTTTCGCTTATCATCCAATTCGGAACTCTGCCGGAAGGGCGGGCAAAGGCTAACATGATGGGCTTGGTTCTGTTCATTATTTCCGCAGTCGTCCCAGCCACTGCCCTTTTCGCATTCACCGATGAATTTGCAGCGCTACTGAGCGAGCCTGCGCTTGCCGAAATTGGGCCGATGCTGCTGATACTGACCATTATTTCAATACCACGTCTAATCGTCATTAAATTGGCATACCGCGACCACGAAATGAGCAAACTATTCTGGATGAACTTCTGCTACTTCGGCACCCTGACTGTTTACACATTCGTTTTGCTTGCCCGAGTGCAATGGTTCACTTTTGCCGATCTGGCGCGTATGTATGTGCTTTCCAATGCCCTCAGTTCGATCGCTGGATACCTGATGAAGCGGAGAGATTTCGTTTTTTCGATGCGTGGAGGCAATTCGCTGAAGGAAATGATTCTGTTCTCGCTTCCGAACACAGTCAATAATTTCCTGCATTCCATCCCGAAGAACATGGACGTAACGATTCTGAAATACTTCTTTTCCACCGAGTTGGTGGGCGTTTACAGTGCTGCGCGCCAGCTTTTCCGCGTGTTCGACGAAGCCATCAATGCCGTAACGCCACTTCTGTATTCGGCCTACCTCAAGCTACGGTATTCGGGGGACAAAAAAGCTCTGAACGATTTGGCCACCAAGTCAACATCTTTCCTGTTGCTTGGCTTTTCACTCGCCATAATGATTGCCTACTCAGGGCTTAGTTCGTGGGCCATTACGACATTCTTACCTGTTCGGTTCGCCCAGGCCGCCGACTATTTCAATTTGCTATTGCTGTCGGGGCTGTTCATGCCGTTTATTACAATATTCTCTTCAATTGTTGCATTTGGGCGAATGAAGAAAGCAAATTCCATAATTATTATGTCGGTCGTCGGCTATGTAGCGGCAGTTGCTGCGATTGGGAATCTTGGGCTGGCGGACTGGATGCCTCTGTCTTTAGTGTTTTACTACCTTATTCTGGGCCTGCTTTGCTTAGCGGATGCTCGTAAATCTTTCGACTATTCCGCCGCTCAGATTTTCCGTTCCATACCCGACAGCGTTGGCTTCATTCGCTCGTTCGCAGCCAAGCACTTCGCTAAATAATATCATCCCACATATGAATTCGGGTGGGTTTGTCAATCCCGCGAACTGGTGGAAATCCCATTATCTCAGCAAGCCAGTCTATCTTCCTTGTCATTTCCGCGAAGGCGAAAATCTTTTCTATTTTTGATTCTATATTGATTTGTGAGTATAAACATCAATTATTGATTATCAGAAATGGAATGTAGAAAATATGGTTCTATGACGAATTGGATATATACACTATCCAATTCAATTTGCACTCTTCAAGGAAAGTAATAGTTGCGAATTGATACCGCGCATAGCGGTTGTTATATTGTAGTGATTAGTTTCCCCTTTGCATGTCATACCGCATAGCGGTTGTGTATAATTCTCTGCATGAATCAATCAAACATATATAAAACATTCGCTCGCGCGAAATCGTATTCAAGAAATCAAACAATATGCTACAATACAACAACCGCTCGTGCGGTTAAATATAATTTTGATATTAACAACTCCCTCAAAATGGTATTGGGTACAGTACCCACACAAAACGTTATAGAACTTTTTTTAAACAAGTTACTTGTTTCTTGAGCAAAAAAATCATTTCATCATTACGCAAGAAGTGCCACAGCCGGTGGGAGCTGTGGCACTTCTCTGTGTACGCTTCATTTGGTTCTGTATGTTTTTCATTCACGTCTCCGAGCGGACGTTACGCAAGACTGTGCATTCGAATTATTTAATCAACTCGATTTCCACGCGGCGGTTTTTCTCGCGGCCTTCGGGCTTGGCGTTGTCCGCCACCGGGAACAGAGCGCCGCTGCCTGCGTAAAGCAACCTTGTTTTCTCAATGCCTTTTTTGGCCAAGTACTTCGCAACGTTTTCTGCCCTTTTGATTGAGACTTCCAGATTGGATTCTTTGGTACCGAAGTTGTCCGTGAAGCCGGTAATCTTCATCCTCGCGTTTGGATTGGATTTCAGGTATTCGGCCAGCTGGTCGAGGTATTTAATCGCGTCTTTGCTTAGGCTTGCGGCCTTGGTACCTGTGAATTGGATTGTACGATTCCCGGGATAGGTGGCTTTAGCCTTCTTCTGTGGAACTTCGGCGACTTCCTCTGTTGCAACTGGTTCAGGAGTCGGCTGGGGCACCAATGCGGAATCAGGCACAGTGTAGCGGGTGGCGTCGGGATTATCTTGGACTTTCTGCTTCTCTTCATCTTTGGGGATTCCGGCACCTTTGGCGGCCGAAGCATATTGGCCCATGCGGGCTGTCTTGCCTGCAATCTCGAAATTGAGGTTGCTCACCACGTCTCCCTCTTCGGTTTCTTTGATAACCAAATCGACATATCCGGTGTTCGAGACAGAGTTCAGGATCGCAAGCTGCAAGGTATCGACGTATGCGACGTATTCGCCCGGGACAACACCTGTTTTGAAGTAGCTGCCGTCGGAAAATACCGGGACTGTGTAGCTGACTGTCGAATCTTTTTTATTAACAAAATGGATCTTGACGCCGCTCTGGCCGGACAATGTATTATTTGTATCCAATTTGAGCACGTTTCCTTCGATAATTCCCGTTATATAGCAAGGAATATCAATTTGTTTCATCGAATTAGGGTCGGCTACGAAGGCAAATTTCGTGATTTTCGCGGCAATAATCGGATTCTTGAAGCCGTTCTGCTTGACGTACAGGTTGTATCTGCCGCCGGGCAGCAGGTTCAGGATGCGGATCGGGCCTGATTTGTCTCGCTCGATTGTCGCGCCGGACACGTACACGCTGCCGTCGTTGATTTCCGTGTCCCCATCGTCGAAGTATCCATTGGCATTTTTATCCAAGAAGAAGCGCACGCTGGCACCGCCCGAACTCGACGAATTGTATGAACCAGAATTTGTAAAGAACATCTTGCCGCGATTGCTGTCATATTTGACTGTGCCGGCCAGATCTTGCGTGTATGAATTATCCGATTGCTGTGCTCCGGACATATTGCTGTTCATCCTGAAGGCGGACGTATTCCACGAAGCTCCGATATGGAAGGAATATGTCTTCTCGCGGGGCATATATTGATATGTTCCGTTCAGATTGATCATTTTGGCGATTTCTTGGCTGGCCGAAAGGCTGACGGCGCCCAATTCCTTCAAATAAAAATCGTACGAAGTGCCCGCCGAGAATCGAGTATATCCCAACCACGAGAGCCATTTGGGTTTCGACATCCAACTGTATCCGATTTGTTCGCTGACGAGTTGGCGAAGCGTATTCCAATTCGTTTTTTTGTTTTCGTAGTATTGCAATTGGTAGTTGGTTGCAATATTGAATTGCCCCCAATTGATGATTAGCCCTGTGGTGCCGTCGGTCGTGGCCAGCGACGAGGTTTGCACTCGATTAGCGCGCAGTGTCATATTGAATGGCAGGCCAAACATCCTCGGTAGTCCGGCCGTCAGGTTCAGACTATGCGCCTTTTCGCCGTAACCGCCGCTACGGCCCTCGTCCAGCCCATAGACGATGTCGTACGTGCCGGCCTCATTGGTCAGGATTCGGAAGCCGGCCCTATAGAAGTATTCAGGTTCGACCGAAGTATTTAGGATCAAACTATTGAACAGACGGAACGATGAATTATCAACCAATGAATAGCCCCGGGCGTGGTATTCCTTATCGAAGCTGATCGAATTGGTGAACCAAGACGTTACGCCGAGCGACACCATTGCGCTGCCCAAGTAGCCGCCGGTCATCAGGTCTTCGCCGCCGGTCAGCATGTAGCGGACGTCTCCAGGAGCCAGAAATTCGCTCGGCACGGAAATCATTTCACGTTTGGTGAACAGTTCGCCGTGCGGCCCGTATATTTTCACGTCCACGTTAGTATTGCCGTAATTAATGGGCAAATCGAACCGATAGTACCCCAAATTGTCCGAACGCATCTGCGAATAGAGCCTGTCGTTGACGTATAGCTCGACCTGCCAATCCGGATCGATCTTGTCCTGGATAACAATCGAGCTGAACGCTGTTGGCATACGAGTGGCCTCGTTCGAGACTTGCACGCCGCGCAGGTTCCTCGATTTGTTGATCATGCCCGGCACGGAAATACCGCGCTGGGGCGTGTTGGACACGCTACCGTATATGAATTGGCTGATGTAGTCATTCTCGTTGAACGAATAGCGCCAGCGGTAATTCTCGGACTTCGACATTTGTTTCGTCTGCACTGAATAATTTGAATTGAACGAATACGTCAGCTCGCCGCCGAGCACTTGGAAGCCAAGATTAGCAGCGCCATTGATCGATTGGTAGTCCTTCGTTTGCGACGAAGCCACGGCATAGTTCAGCATCCCGCCATCGATCCATTTCCATTCGCGGTCGTAGAGAAGTGGCAGATCGTCTTCGCTCTTGGTTTTGCCGAAATTGGCAGCGAAGTACCTTTGCTCGCGCTCGGACTCCAAAACCAGTGGGAATTTGTATCTGCTACGGATAATAATACGGAGGTTTTTCTTGCGAACGGCAATTTCGATTTTAAACATGCCCTCAATGAGCGACGGAAGCACGTAAACATCGCTTCCATATCGAATAACGTCCTTTGGCCCGATGCTGTGCGTTGCGCCGCTAATGTCCAGGTATGTATTATCTACAGTGTTCAAATTGAATGATGAATCGCGATTGATAAGGTAGCCGCTGATCCGGTTAATGTCGGAAATATCGAAATATACCTTCATCATGCTCAGGAAATCCACAAAGGGCATATAGACTGAATCATTCGCCACGACGGTGTTCACATCCATCGAAAAGTCAGCGTATCGAATTGTGAAGATCCCCTCTTCGGCGCCCGGCGGCAAAGACCCTTGGGCAAATGCTGCGCCCGAGCAAATCACGAATGCAATATATAAAACAAATCTTTTCAATTTCTTCAATTTTCATTCTGGATAATACTTGTTTGAGAATATGGAAATAATTAAACGGCACACACCATCAAACCGGTGAGTGCCCCTCTGGCGCACCCACCTTTTCCAAAATACGAGCCGCATGGGGAATATTTGATAGAGAATTAGTTGCAGGCAATTCTTATGGAAAACCCCAATGGCTCGCACTTTTGAACTGTCAATTAAATTGGCTCTATTACGCTTTGTGCGGGCAGATTCCAATACTACTATGAATGAATCTGAAATATCATCATCTCGTGTTTGAATTTCCAACCACCCGGGAAACCCTTCGCTACGCAAAGGTTTTCTCCGGGGTTGTCTCAAAAAAGCACTAAACTGTTTTTTTGTCATGTTGAGCGAAGTGAAACATCCATTTATTGCAAAGACTTATGAATGACAATAGATTCTTCACTTCGTTCAGAATGACACTTTTAAGACAATCCCCAAAAGGGGAGGTTTAATATTCAAACAACTCAAAAACGATATAGTCCCAAATAATTCTATTAAGCTACCACTCCGTAACTATTGAACTGTGAAATCAAATTCGCGTTTCATTTCATCGAACGGAACACGCTTCTCCTCGGGGACGTCCTGCAGCTCGTTGCTTATTGCAAACGATGCTTTGTATTGCCCGGGTTTGAGCCTCGATTTGTCGATAGAGAAAGCCTTTACGCCCCGGAAATAGGCCGAGAAATTATCCTCGGATTTCAAGACTTCTTCGCCGGATTTGTCATAGACCGCCCAGCGGCAAACTCCGAAAAATGGCGAATTGCCCTCGCGGTTGAAGTTCAAAAGCAGGTTCAGCTTCGCGCTGTCCGATAGCGTCGAAAATCTCTCCACGTTCAGCTTCGTGTTCAGTTTCCCCTTTTGGAAAACAAATGCGGAAACCATCGCGAACTTTATATTTATCCCGACGCTGACTTTGTCCCCTCGATTGCTGGAATCGATCTGCTTCTTGACGTCTTGGCTCGTCGTTACGATTCGCGTCCAATAAGTCCCGTCGGGAAGAGATGACGTGTTCTTCACCATGATCTTAATTGTCTGGCTCTGCCCCGCCTGAATGACTAATTTCTTTGGATAGACAGACACATACGGGGCGATGGAGTTTTGCTTTTCGGTAATCGTGTCGCTCATTCGCATATAGCCGTTGCCCACGCTGTCGTAGTCCAAATAGCCATACACCAACTTAATATCGATTTCCTTCGGTTTGTCCCCTTGGTTGTATATAGTCATTTCGCCAGTGCGGGACTGATTGTCAGCAAATATCGCAAGTGGCGCGACGGCTATTTGGGCCGAGGCCTCCAAACCGAAGAAAACCCATGAGAGCAATGCAAGTAACGAGAAGAACCTTTTCATTGAAAATATCATTTAATATTAAACAAAAAACTATTAGCTTGTTAAATCTCTCTGTAGGTGCAATTGAACCGATACTGGAACACTATGTTCCCCGATGGCGGATTCACCGACGGGGCTGTCATCGTGGTGGGATAGATCTTCACCCAGCAATGGCCGTCAGAATTCAGCCGCGAGGCAAACGGGACTGTGGTTACTATGTTCCAATCCGCCGTGGGCGACGTCAGCGACGCCTGCCAGACGAATCCGTTGATCACTGCACCATTCGCCAACTCAGGTTCGCTGAGCAATTCGACCGAAATGCCAAAATTCGGCATCCCCATCAGGTGGAAAGAGAAGCTGTATGGCTCGCCTAAGACCTTTGTCTCGCCGGCATTCACCAAGCCGAGATCGATTTCGAACTGCATATTGGAGGCCGATTCAATCGTCAGCGGCCGGTTCATTGTGGCGCGGAAGGTGGCAATGGCGTTTGCACCGCCTGTATTGTCCCTTACGGTCCTCGAGGCGCCCTGCCCGAAAAGTTGCATGGCAGCCAACGAACAGATTGCTATGGATATGATGAGATTTTTCATTGTTTAATATTTTTGGGGACGCGATCGATTTCGGCCAACACTTTTCGGCCGATTTCCGTCCAGATCGTTAATTCTAATTCTTTTTCAATTCTACCGATAATTTCGGTGTGGCTTATGGCCCGATTCCATTGGGTTTCGGCCATTGGGCACGCTGGTGCGAGGCTTCCATGCCCGCGATATGTTGTTTCCATGGTCAACATAATTCTTCTCAATAATTGATAAAACAGATGCCTACGGCGATCAGAACATGAAGCTGACCGTCAGCACCTGAGTGAAATTCCGTTCACCGGGTTGGGCTGAGTTAGAGACTCGGACTTCGTTCACGAAGCACGAGGCTATCATTTTTTTTTTGAAAAAGAACATGCCCAAGCACTCCAAAGGATTGTTAAAGCAGCCGCTGTCGGTGCTGTAGCGCCATTCGGTGTCGATCAAGACGTCGCTCAAAGTGCCGACTTCCGACCCGGCCGTATTGATCGAAATCCAGAAATTTTTGGCTTTATTGCCAGTTATTTCAAATTCCAATTCGTTTTCCGGCTGCTCGAATTCGTACGTGCACCCGCGGACAAAGCTTCCGAGATAGATATTCCCGCTCGTTAGCGCGACATTCAATTTAGATTTCTTGGTGCAATTGTCGTCGTCGTCGTCCGGATCGCAACAGGACTCGCCGCAGTGGCGCACCACGTTGTGGTGGTTGTGGTCGCAGGCCACTGCATGCGCCGAGGCGGCAAGGAATGCGATTAACAATATGTAGAGTTTGATTTTCATTGGTATATTTTTCAATCTGCTTTAACGCAATCGGAGCTTTTTTAGGGCTCCGATTGAAAGATTTACTCTTAGAAGTGGTTGTAGCTTACTTGAATCGTTTGTACAAATTCATGATCTCCTAACCCTGCATTAGACTTGATGTCTAATCTTTTATAATAGATTGCGATGATTAGTTCGCCGATATCTACACCATCTTTTTTTATTTTTTTGGGTGTATGAGCAGTATTTCCACTCCCATCCCAAGGTGTATCTTTACCATTCCTTATGACCCAGAACATGTACAGATCGACACCATCATCAGTTTTCATGCAATTGTACTCACCAGATTCATTGTATTGCAGTGTAGAGCTGACAGTAGCTGTTGTTGCAGTTATATAAATATCCTTACCTAATTGTCCATGAATCATATACTGGCATATTGGATACTTACCTGTTTCAGGAATTGTTAAATCATATGCAGCACCACGTACAAATTCATTATTTTCGTCGCCAGCTATCATTTCTTGAGGAGCTACCCAGAATACAGAAAGCGGCCTCAGAATATTGGCGATGAAGGTTCCTGATGCATCTTTTTTTGTATCTCCATTCACGGGATTACTTGAAGACGCATCTCCTGCAAACAAGGATGATATGGATATGCAAAGAACAACAATTAGTAAAGAAAGAATTCTTATTGTCTTTTTCATAACATCTCCTTTTTTTCCGTAAAATGGGGCTGATGATATTAATTATTCCTGCTCAGCCCCATTAATTATTGGATATTAGAAGGTATTATAAGATACAGTAACTTTTTGTTCAAATTCAACATTATCATTGCTTGCTGATTTTGCTGTTAATTGTGAAACTGTGCCTGTAATGGTTGCTGTGCCAGCTGAAGTTAGAGTAGCTGTATTTGTTGTTCCAGCTGTTGTAGCTGTACCATTTGCTTTCCAGGCAATTACGATAGAAGCGTTGTCATTTGACTTGCTTTCTGTGATATTATAGTAGAAAGAATGGCTTGCCTGACCTCCGATATTGAAAGTCATTGTTACATCACTGATTGTGTAAGGATTAGTGGCATCAACAACGAATTCGCCCAAGTTTATATCCTCTGAGGGACCGGTAATGGTTAACGGAGCAATTACATTACAAATAAATGTACCTGTTCCTTCTTTTTTATCAAGTGATGCATGAACATTTACAGTTGCGAATGCTGTGGATCCTGCGAAGAGGACGATGGCGAGAATGGCTACTAATTTTTTCATTGTGAACTCCAATAATAAAATGAATAATGTTAATTTTTTGGCTTCCTGTGGCTGCGCTTCGGCGCCGGCGGTGGCGGTCGGTCCATTTGATTGCCACCAACGGATTGTTGCCGTGCGCTGTGCGCCATTTCGGCCGTTGCCCGCTTTGTTTGTTTATTGCGGCGGGGCTTTATGTTTCAATCAGACTTTTTTGCAAAGTGGACAGATTGAGAGCTTTTTTATCGAAACTATAAAGTTATTCGATACATGGTTTAAATTCTCACATTCAATCCCTTTTGGCATTGCATTTGCTGCTTTGGCCTTTCGTGGCGGTTTGGTCCCCAGAGGGCAGTGCCTTTCCCCATTGGCATCTGTTTCGTGCCGCTAAGTGCGCTTAGGGGTTTCGCGCTCATCGCGGCTTTCTGGCGAACCGCTCCGGCCGTTCGGGCCTGGGGAGCAATTGCAAAGCGAATTATTAAAAAGTGCTAAAAAATAATTTGCATTTTTAGTGAAATCTTATTATATTAAAGAACGAAATCAACTTCAGAGTTGAACTCCAGAGAAGCTCCTATCGGCACCCGGTCCGTTCCGAAAGGAGCCTCGTTTTTTTTCGCGCCAATCAAAACTTAAACTTGTTTGACTTCTATCGGCGCATTTCCTTTTTCGGTTTTCAATTCTTCGTGGTTGCTTGACGGTTACAAAACTACGGCAAAAAAAAGGGCCAATCAATACCAAGAACTGCGTAAAATGAGTGAATACCGAATCCCGCCGATTTCCCTACGTATTCTTACGTAGTTCGTCTGGGCGCGCCCCTCGGGGCGATTACGTAGTTTTTTCAGGTTTTCAAATCAACTCTCGAGGCCGATGCCTCGGGCGGTGCGACCCGGCTCATGCAGTATCTGCCTGTTGCTCGTCGGGCGTGTGGAAGACTTCGCTGACCAATCCCACCAAATCGGGCGCATCGATGGCCTTCGGCGCGTGGGCCGAGACCAAGCAATTGCTCATGGTTTCGCGGAAGTAGTATCCCAAATGGTTGTCCGTACAGACGATCACCTTCAGGCGCGGGAAGCCCGAATTCAGAAGCGAAATCAGATTGCTGCTCTCGTTTCGGAATAGTGTTATGTCGAACAACAGAACGTCAACAGGTGCATTTTGCAAAAGGCGAAACATTTCCTCCCTCTCGGAGGCGTACCCGACAAGCGAAATGTCCGGATAGGGCTGAAGCATCTTGGCCAGCACCTTGAATCGGAACTCTTCCTTTTCGGTAACCAATACTCTAATAGTCTTATTCTCTTTCATGCTGTACTTAAGAAAATTATATAATTGCAAACAATACCATTGCAAAAATATCATTCTTTCGCGGCGAATGAAATACCAACCAATACAGTAAAATCCAAAATAGCGAATCGCCATTCTCTATAGTTATTAATACTTACGCAATCTACGTAGTGTTTGGTATGCGTATCCGTATCGGTTGGTATTAGAATCGAATAAAAAAAAACTCATTGCTGTTGTGAAAAAAAAAGTTATTTTTGATTTATTGTTAAGAATCGCATTGAAATATTCGCCGAAGAATCTGAATCGATAGGTATATCGATGTATCAGCACGACAATCGGGAATATCGTATTATTTAAATATCTCGGTATTTTCCAGAACTCAGATATTTAGGATATAGACAGCAATGACAGCAAACGAACAAAAAGACATTAATATAATGATAGCCGAGGATCAGAACCTTTTGGCCAAGTTGATGATGGTCAATCTATCCGACGAACACGGTTTCAATATTGTGGCAATCGCTCGCGACGGGAAGGAAACCCTGGAATTATTGGAGAAGTTTGAAACCGATGTGCTGCTCCTCGACATAAACATGCCCGCCATCGACGGCATTCAGGTATTGAAAACAATTCGCCAAACCCACTCGGAACTCAAGGTGATCATGCTTTCGAGCATGTATGAAGGCTGGATGATTAAAAACGCTATTGCCAACGGCGCGAACGGATACGTTTCGAAGGACGCCAACTACGACGAAGTCAAGAAGGCAATACTGACAGTGATGCACGGCGAGACCTATTTCTGCAAACATAGTTTCCAGAATTTCATATCCTCGGTCGCCCACGACGAACCCGCCCCAAGGAAAAAATATCCGCTGAAAGCCGCCACCCAAGTGCATTTCGCCGGCGAGGGCAACGAAGGCGAACGTTTCAAAGTGAATTACCAGGCCCTGACCGATAGGGAAAAAGAAATCCTGCGTCTGATCGTGGACGAAAAAACCAGCAAAGAGATTTCCGAATCTCTGTTCATCAGCACGAGGACTGTGGAAACGCACAGGAAAAATATATTGCAGAAAATGGGCGTAAAGAATTCCATGAAACTGATTAGGCTCGCCCTCGAGACAAATTTCTCGGAATTTGCCGATGGCCAAACCGTTTAGGTTGACACCAGCAAAAGAATTGTTCCCAAATTCTGTCGATATACTGGTTTATTCACAAAAGGTATTGGTTAATGCTTCATAGCTTTCTAAATACGCGCGGCTCCATGTTGCTCGTCTCCCCGCCGGAGGACGGCCTTACTAAGCAAACATTAGAGGCGATGATGCCCACCGTTAGGATTATGCCGTGTTTCCCCCACTCGAATATTGTTGATTTGGTCAACAAACTCAAGCCAGACCTCGTACTCTTCAATTGCAGCAACGACCTTGTCGCCATAAACATCGACATCGTCGCGCTCATTGTAAATAAAAATATACCTGTGCTGTTTTGTGCAGACCGTAACGATACGGAACTGATCGAGAAAAGGCTCAATTTCGGTTTCACGGACTACGTCCCCCTGCCGGTCGATTCGGCCGAAGCCCAACAGCGGATAATGAACTGCATGGCGCTCAAGAAATCTGTCTTTGCCGTGAGCAAACAAAACAACTTCCTCAAAGACATAAACAACCACAAAAATATACTCTTCACGTTGGGTTCGCACGAAATCAAGAACTCGCTGAAAATCATACATGGATTCTCGAAAATCATCGAGGAAAAGCACGCGACTCTTTCCGTCGAGGATATTGCAGACTTCTCGAAGGATATTCGCGAGGCCTCGCAGGTGATCCAACACATCATCTCGGACATCATCGACATCTACGTATACGAATCCCAAAGCTGCGAAGTCTTCAACGAATTAATCGACCTGCACGAACTGGCCGCCCGATCGATCGAAACTTATGAACATGCGGCCGAAAAGAAAAATATCAGAGTGAACTGCGTTTCGCCCACCGAAGACGTCTTGGTCTATTCGGATTTCAGAAAATTGAAACAAATGCTCGACAATTTGGTATCGAATGCGATAAATTTCTCTTCGTTCAACAAAGACGTCGAGATCAGAATCGAAAAATACTACGACGAGTACTTCGAAAAGGATTCTGTTCGCATTTCGGTCAAGAATTTCGGGCCAGTCATCCCGGACGAGTACAGGTCGAAAATTTTCGAGAAATTCAAGAGATTCCCCTTTTCGCCGGACGACTCTACGAATTCCACAGGCTTGGGCTTGGCCATCGTGAAGGCGCTTTCGCTGATGTTGGACGTGAAAGTGAACTACAACTCCTCGGCCGAGAGAGGCACCAGCTTCGAGCTGTCCATGGTGGAATGGAAAAACTGATTGCGTGAATTAAACTCAGTCTCTATTCCTGTTACTCATCCGAGATTTAGCCCATACATTCGTAATTGACATTGTAGCATCACCAGCCATCGGACGAGTTTCTAAAATTAAACATGATATATCAACATTAATACCATATAACTCTTACCTTGTACCTTCCAACTTGTTACTTGCTCCTTTTTCCTTGCTCCTTCTTACTTGTACCTTGTACCTTGTTCCTTCTTACTTGTTCCTTGCTCCTTTTTCCTTGCACCTTTTTCCTTGCAGCATGTAACTTTTAACTATTATATTTGTTATTTATTGAATTGTTATTTATTGCTTTGTTGAAAATTTAACTTCCATAGAAGACACACTATTTTCAAAATAAAGGGGATAAAAATGAGCAATCGTTTCATAGTTTTTGCACTTGCGTTTATTATTTCACTATCGGCGGCAACGGCCAAATGGGATAACACCACCGGCCCGACGAGCGCAAGCTCCAGTTGCTTGCTCCGCGTTAACAATCATCTTTGGTATTTCGGCACATTCGGAGGCGGACTGTACCGCAGCACAGGCGTCGGAACCGCTTGGGAATACGTCGATGACCCAGCGACCACTGCCACTCCCAAAGGCCTTGACGAGATCGATGGCACTCTGTGGCTGTCTTCGCTGCTCGATGGCGTATCCATCAGCACAGACAATGGCTACAGCTGGACGACGAAAAAAAACGGACTGACCAGCCACACTGCTTGGGGTTGCTTCAAAGCTGCCGATAGGGTCTATGCAATCACATCGAACGGAATGTATTTCACCACAAACAATGGCGACGATTGGACGATTTGCTCCGAAGCCACTCGCGGACTGGAGATATATTCATTCCTGCATTTCGGTTCCAGGTTCGTCATCGGCACTAATAGCCGTGGCATCTATACGAGCGACGACGGAGGGGCCACTTGGGCGCAAAACGCACAAATTGGCGACGGCGCAGCAATACCGGGCATGATCACCTTGGACGGCAAGATTTACGCTGCTTCGGGCCACGGCGGAGTTTACGTCAGCGCAGACAGCGGCGCCACATGGATTCAGAATACCGTCGGACTGGAAACCTCGTCGCTGAACAATATTGCTATTTCGGGCAGCCGGTTTTTCGCTTCGTCGCGCGAGGGCCTGTACTATTCGGACGACACCTGCAAGACATGGGTCAAGTTTTCGGAACCCGAACTACAGAAAAACAACTGGTTCGTCCAGGCCATGGACGGATACATCATCGCCGGCAGCCAATTCGAAGGACTATTGTTCTCCACAAATGGCGGCACGTCTTGGGCAAAATGGAACGACGGCCTGCACAACCTGAATGTGAATTCGTTCGTCGAGTCCAATGGAAAGACTTACGCCGGTATGAGCATTATGGGAATTAGCAGCACTACGGACAATGGCGCCACTTGGACGAATACACGCGCAGGGCTACCGAATTATCCCGTTATTGCCCTTGGAAAAAATAACGATGAATTAGTTGCTTCGGTCTATAGCTACGGGCTTTATTACTCTGGCAATCAAGGCCAAAGCTGGGAAATGCGTTCGGACACCTTGCTCCTTCAAAACACGTATGCAATACTTCACAACGACATATTAAATGCAATCTTCGCCGGCACCAGCCAAGAGGGAGTGTTCATGTCTCGAGACAATGGCATCACGTGGGAAGACGTCAATGGCGACCTCCAAGACAAAAGTATCCGCCAATTCTACGAAAAGGATGGCAAATACTATATGGCCACGACTTTTGGAGTTTATAAAATCGAATTTTCAATTGCCACAGGTGTCCAATGGTCAATCCTTTCGCCAGATGTATTCGAAATCGGTACGAATTCGATCAATATTGTCGGCTCGCATTTCTTCGTTGCCACCGACCAAGGAATGGCCGTCAGCCACGACGATGGAGCCACTTGGACAAAGATCTATGACAGCTTTTTTGGTGGTGCGGTGAACTACGTTACCACGATTGGCTCCACTCAGTTCGCCTGCTCGGCGAAGGGCGGCGTATTCGTCAGCAACGATAACGGCGTTTCTTGGCACCCGTCCAACGACGGCCTTCACACGCTCACCACGCGCATCGCTAAGCAAAGCGGCGACTACGTGCTGCTCGGCACCGAAGGATATGGAATCTTCCGCGCACCGCTTACTGACTTCGTTTCCGCCGAGGACGATGCCACTGGCGATGCCATTTCGGCCTATCCGCAGCCATGCGAAGGGTTTGTGAACATCTCCGGTGTGGGCGCCAATGCCCCAAGCGTATTCGTTACAATCGTCAATACGATTGGCGAAACAGTTTCGAAGCAAATAATTGCACCGACTTCTGCCGGCGCTATCACAATCGATACGAAATCGATACCATCCGGCGCATATATTGCCTTGGTATCGGACGGCGCGAAACTGATAAAATCGGTGAAATTCGTGAAAGCAAAATAGTTCGTCAATGAATTCATTAATCCCTTCGGGAGCAACATCGGCTTCGGAAGGGATTTTTTGTGGTATTGAAATAAAAGAACTACTTGCGCGACTCTGAAAGGTTGGCTTATGATTGCGACACGAACATATACGTTTTTTGCAAAGTGAATTGATTATTGTTTTACGAATGGAATCGCACGTAAAAAAGTGCGCGAAGTGTTCTTTATGCTTAGGAATTATTATACATTATACAGGATCGCCGGAGAATTGGAGTGCCTCGTGGGGTGCCCTTTGGCGGATTGCTTCAGCCAAGAAAAGGACGTGGCAATGTTTGCCTTCCTCAGTGGCGACGAACTTGAATACTTGCAAATCAGCACCGATACGCTTCTTTCGGGCATCTGCCTGCGGAAGAATTTCGAGCGGAAGCGCCGGAACACAGCCGACATTTTCCCGCAGGCCAAAGGCGACGTGTTGCAAAGCATCGAGCTATCGCCGTCGGACAGGATTCTCAAACTTGATTTCATCAAGCACACTCTTCACATCTACCTTTTCGGCGGCTCGCGCTCGAACATAATCCTAACGGACAAGGGCGGAACAATCCTTGACTCCTCGCGGCACAAAAAGGCCTTGGCCGGTACGAAACTCTCGTCCGAAGAAACGAACTCAGCCCCGAAAGAAAACCTTAGCGATAGCGTCGCGACCGTCCTCTCGTACGCGCCTTTCCTTTTGGGCAAGTACTACACCGAAGAGATATGCCGCCGCCTCGGAACAGACCCGAAGGCAATTTTCGCCGAACTCGAGTCCGAAGCCCGCGAACGCCTGCTCTCGACGGCCAAACTATTCGCCGAATGTTTGCGAAGCGGCACACAGGCCTATATCTACCGCCTTCCGGACGGCAATCCGCTCGTATCGCTTGCCGAGTTGGGCCGCTATGGCACGCCCGAGCGCATCGAGGAAGCAGTTTCGCAAGCGGTTTTCTTCCGAACGATTAACACCTTGAAGCATCAGTCAATCGACGGCGCCAAGAAAGGCCTCGCCTCGATTTTGAATCGGTTAGTGAAGAAATACGAAATGCAGTTGGAGCACCACCGCGACTCTGCCAGCCACGCCCGCCGCGCCGAGGATTACCAAACGACCGCGCAGCTATTGCTCTCGCTGCCGAACCAAAAGGGCAAGCCCGGAGAGGAAATCGAATTGGATTTCCCCGACGGCTCGAAGAAAAAAGTGAAACTCGAGAAGCTGAAAACAATAAACGAAAACGCGGGGCGTTACTTCGCGAAGGCAAAAGACGCTCGGGAGAACGCACAACGCAGGAAAATGCTGATCCCCCGCACGGAGGAAAGGCTGGCGAAGGTTCGCGCGGCTCTCGCGGAGTTGGGCGCAGCCGAGAAATTGAAAGATATTGAAAAAATCAAGCAACAGATTTACAAAATTCCGGACTCAAAGATGCAAGATAATAATTCCGAAGAATCAAAGTATAGAGTATTCGACCTTGGCGACGGCTACACGCTCTACGTGGGTAAAAACGCCGCAAACAACGACGAACTGACAATGAAATTCGCTCGCCCAAACGATTTATGGTTCCACGCGCGCGGTTCGAGCGGATCCCACGCAGTGCTGCGTTTAGAATCCGGCGACAAACCTCCGAAATACATCATCCAGCGCGCGGCCAGCGTCGCGGCATACTACTCCGGCGCGAAAAACGCCAAGTACACACCCGTCTGCTACACATTCAAAAAGAACGTTCGCAAACCGAAAGGCGCCGCAGTCGGTGCCGTAACGGTAACGCGCGAGGATGTGATCCTCGTCGAGCCGAAACTGCCGGCCGGCAGCCAGGAGTAATTCTTTTGATGTGATGATGAGATGAAAATAGTTGCAAGGAAAAAGGTAAAAGTAGCAAGTCAAATCAACTTAGAAGAGTACAATCTTCTGCTTGCAACTTGTTCCTTTCAACTTTATACATATGAAATTGTGTAGGGGCGGGTTCCGAACCCGCCTTCTTATTATTTAATCAAATATCCCACATTTCGCAAAGTGTAGAGATCAAGAACCTTCCGAAGGTTAATACCTCAGTGCATTTTTTTATATGCCTTAGATATAAAACCTTCGGAAGGTTAAGGCATACACCTTGTGTTTGCTTAAACAACTAAATTATCAGATACTTACTTAAGAAGTGCCACACCTCGGAGGTGTTGCACTTCTGTGTATATATACATTCTCCGTTTCCCTTGCCCCGCCTCGCGAGACGGGGTTATTCATGTTCAACCCCTTCGGGGTTGTTTTTACAATGATTTTCAGATGAATCAATCACAACAATCATACGAATCAGGTTAATCAGAGTTCAGACAATCACCATATTATCACATCAGCTCATTATCACATCAACTAATCTCGTGCGTAAACTTGTTGCCTATTCCGATTTCAGCGAATGAATTAGCATCTGTATCTTCAGCTTCATCAGGATTGTAAACGAATCCTCGGAATAGTCATAGATTAGCTTTGCGCACACTTTTCTAATGGCCGGATAGTCCGATTCGCGAATGTCGAGCGAAGGAATGCAATTGGCAGTTGCGATGTTTTTATTTGCGTTCTCGATTATCAAAGCACGGAAAGCATCGTCTTTGGCCTTTTCGGGATTTTCCCAGAGCATATTCACTTTGGATTCGCGGTGCACTGTTTCCTCCATCGAAAGCAGTTTCTTCGTCATCACAATGAAGTGTTGCTTGATTGCCTCGATAGAATCTTTTTCCGGTTTGGTCTCGGCTAATGATTGCATACTGTTTATTATTTTCAACGCTGCATAGCTCGGGATTTCGCTTATCAATCGCAGATAACGAAGCTCATCGACGAAACTGCGGGCGCCTTCGGCCTTTTTTTTCAGGAAAGGCAAAATTGACGGCTCATAGACCTCTTGGAGAACCGAAAGTAACGAATCCACTGATTGCGCCGGAGCATTCTCGAGAATTTTCTGTATCGACGGTTGGGACTGCGCTTGCAGCATCGTAAATATCCTCTTCGAGAAAGCCGAGAACTGCGGCGAACACAGCTTTTGCGTAACGGTTTCCGGCTTCATGTCTGCATAGATACGTTCCAATAGACGGCAACCGGATTCGCAATTTGTTTCGGAGATCAGGAATGCCAGTGTGGCCAGCAGTTTTGGGTTTTTCCTTATGTCGTCATTTATAATAGCTTTCGCAATGCGGGCAGCGATTGCCGAATCCCGATTCCGGCTGAGCACGAGCGCGGCAAGTTGGAATTTCATGAACGAGCCGGGAGTGGCCGTTTCCATCATTTCGAGCACGTTTTGCAGCGCCTTTTGTGTTATTTGTTCGTCTGCGTAAATCTGTTCCATGATCGTAGATTGCAAAGAATCCACTTCGTCCTCGCTTTTGATTGACGACATCTGGGCCAATAGCGAGCGAAACGGGGCGAATTCTTTGTCGGAAATCTTGGCCTTGGGGAATTCATTTGGCAGGCTGACGTTGTTAGGCTCCTCGAAAAGGCTGAAGAGTTCGGGATGCTTTTGTTTGCCATCGGTCGTTAGCAGTTCGCGGAACTCAGGGATGAAAGCAATTGCGCTTCTCGTAAGCCCGTTTGGTTTCTGGAGGAATTTGTGCAACCTTGCTACGGATGAATCGATTTGGCCGGTGGCGGCGAAGTACCGCGCATATTCCAAATTGAGTCCGCGTATCTTTTTGGCGGCCATCGAATCGATAACTCGGCGAGCCTCCACATAATTCTTCATTTTGAAATTGACATCTAACCAAAAATAGGCATGAATTGGAAATCTTCTGTTTTGCAGGAATTCCTCGAATTTGTTTAAGAAAAAGACCATTCCTTCCTGTTGGCGAGCGGTTTTCTCAAACATTTTCCACATAAAAAGATGAAAGGTTTCGTCGTCTTTTCCTTTGAAAAAGAGCATGATTTTCTCGAAATTCACTTTTCCGCTATCGACGGCCTCTTCGTAGGCGCCATCGTTGCATAGGGCATTGAACTTCTGCAATTCGGCATTGGTTGGTTGGGCTGACGCCAAAGCTGCGGCCGCCACAAGCAAGAATAAAGAACAAAAAATTAGGCGTTTCATACAATCATTTGCGATTTATTATCAATCAGTTTGTTGCTATTAATTGGTGCACTTCGCCCTGCGCATAGCAATGAAGTGCTTTTTCTGCCAAGACAATGGCCGCAGCATTTTCCGTATTGCGCACTCGGTTCTTCAGCTCGAGCAATTGGGCCGGAGTTACGCTAAGTTCATCGATTCCAAGCCCGATCAGAAGTTCGGTGGCGGCCACGTGGCCGGCGAATTCGCCGCAAATGCTACAGGTGATATTTCGGAGTTTTGCAGCGTCGATAGTCTGTTTAATCATTCGCAGAACGGCCGGATGGAACGAATCGAAAAGTTCGTTTACCATTTCGTTTGTCCTGTCGGCTGCGATGGTGTATTGCGTTAAGTCGTTGGTTCCAATGGAGAAGAACTCGGCATTTTCGGCCAATCCATCGGCAATCATCACTGCGGCGGGCGTTTCGATCATCACCCCCACGGGCAGCTGCTCGTCGTACATGTATCCTTCGCTGCGTAGCGTTATCTTGCAGATTTCGATGATTTGGCGGGCGGTTTTGACTTCGTCAATCGTGGAAATCATCGGGAGCATGAACCGGACATTTTTGTGCTTGGAAGCGCGCAGCACAGCTCGGATTTGTGTCTCGAAAATATCGCGGCGCTGCAACAGGAAGCGAATCCCACGGAAACCGAGCGCAGGGTTGCTTTCGTGTTTCGGGATACCTTCGGCATATTTATCGCTGCCGAGGTCGAACGCGCGGAGAGTAACAATCTTCGGATATGCCCGGTCGGCAATGTCCGAATACCATTTGAACTGTTCTTCTTCGTGGGGGAAATGCCCGAGGGCAATAATCAGGTGTTCCGAACGCACCAAACCGACGCCATCGGCTCCGGCAATGATTGCGTGCTCCATGTCTTCCGGGAAATCCACGTTAGCCATCAGTTTGACTGCTTTGCCGTCGGTGGTTACGGATTCCAGACGGACCAAGTCCCCCAGCAAAGCTCTGTGTTCGGCTTGGCGTTCCAATTTCTCGCGGTATGTGAAGACTGTATCGGCAGATGGGTTGATAATCACGACGCCACTGAAACCATCCACAATCAGGTCGGTTTCCTGATCGACGAACATCAGCAAGTTTTTCAGGCCTATCACTGCAGGAATTTCGAACGAGCGAGCCAGTATCGACGAGTGCGACGAGATGCCGCCCACTTCGGTAACGATGGCTTTGATTTTCTGGTCGTTGCAATTGATCATATCGGTCGTCGAGAGCGATTGCGCGCAAACTATCGAACCAGGCTCGACAGAGAAGAAATTCGTAAAATTGCGCAAAGCGCCAAGCAAGCGCTCTTTGATTTGATCCAATTCAATTACTCTTTCGCGAATAATCGCGTCGCGAGACATGGCGAGGAACTGCTTCTGCTGGTCGAATTCGCGAATGATTGCGCTTTCGGCCGAGAAACCTTCGCGGATTTTGCTCTTGATTGAATCGATGATAAATGGATCCGAAATCAGTACTAGATTGGTTTCGAGCACGGCATAAACGTTCTGAGGTTCTTTCCTGACGCGCCCAAGGATGGAATTAAACTCGTAAACCACATTGTTCAAAGCACTTTCGAAACGTGAGATTTCGTCTTCAATTGCAGATTGCGAAATGCGCTCTTCGGGCACGATAATGCTTTCGGGCATGATAACGGCCGCCCAACCGATTGCGATTCCGGGCGAAGCCGGAATACCGCGAATCATCATTTCGTGTTTATCAACCATTACATATTTGTTTTAATTGAAAAAGCTGATTCATATTTCCAAACAAGAAACCGGAACGACAGTCCATCCAAAACAAAGGAAAAATTATATCTTTTTCGTCTTTCCCTTCGCCATTGCGCCGCCACCTACAATTCGCCGAATCCATCCTCGAATAGTGCTTGCATCTGTGCCACCGCATCGTCTGCGTCCGGCCCGTCCACCTGCAATTGCAAAGTGCAACCCTGCTCGGCGGCGAGCGTCATAACTCCAATGATACTTTTTGCATTGATCGAAAATCCATCCCGTGCTAAGTATATATCCGATTTGAACTTAGCGGCAAGTTTCACTATGTTTGCCGCCGGCCGTGTGTGAAGTCCTGCTCTGTTTCTTACTACTACGTCTGCTGTAACCATAAATGCAATCGTTACTTATACATATAATAAAACAAATATAATAAAAATTGCGAAAAAAATAAGAGATTATTAAATAAATTCATAGTTTATTCAACCTCAAATTTAGTTTTTTGTTCGGAGTGACGTTGGTTCTGGCTTCATTCTCAAGAGAGTGATACAACCGTTTGGAATGGCAGCATCACTCTTTCTTCATCTATTTCAGGCAATTACGCAGATGTGCCACACTTCCAAAGTGTGGCACACCTTGCTGATATTTCGTACAGGTTCCGAACCCGCCCCTACATATTTTCTCAAGTAGAAAGTTGAAAGGAACAAGTTGAAAGTAGAAGCTTGTACTGTCTTAAGAGCCTGTTGAAATAGTAAAAGATTAGCAACAATGGGGCTTGCCCCATTGCATACATCGCGATAAGTCATTGATATCTCAGGAAATCCCCCAACCCCATTTTTCTAAGGGGGCTAAAGAAAATGTTCGAGTAAAACACTGGCATAATTAGAGATAGAAAAAAACAAACCCACGGGTTAACCCGTGGGTTGGCTTAGAGCTACTTTTTCAACAGACTGTTAAATGGAGTTGACTTGCTACTTTTACCTTTTTACTTGCAACTATTTTCAGCTAATCCCAAGATGGCCGGCGCCGCAGTTGTTTTTTCTCGGAGTTTTGTTTTTTGTTCTTTAGGATTGATTCCTTGAGCGATTTCGGCCGGGGCTTGTTTCGGCGGCGTATCGTTTCCAATTCGTTGATGTGGGCCTGTTCGATGCGGCGGTAGTATCTCTCGATTTTCTCGATGATCAGCTGGCGGGCGATCTCGCGGTTGGCAGACTGCGAGCGTTCGGTCGAGACCTTCACTTCGATGCCAGTCGGCAAATGTTTGATCCAGACGCAGGTTGATACTTTGTTGACGTTCTGGCCGCCTTTCCCCTGCGAGCGCACGAATTTCTCGGTAAAATCTTTAGAGTTATATTTAATTTGTTTCATGTCGTAATTGAGATTATTTCACATGTCTTTTGACTGTTCATCATAGTTGAAAGCCAAGCCCCACGAGCCGGCCACGTACAAAAATACTGATTGATTTGCAATTACTTTGGCAAAAAAGTAAATTTTGTACTACTGTCATATTTTTTTCTGCCGGTGCTTCGTGATATACAATTTTTGTGTAAATTGCAATTGATGGATTTGCAATAGGGGGGCTTGGGGCAAATATTTACACAAAATTACTTAATTATCTTTGATTTCAATTGCTTGAAGCGAATGGCTCGGCGAGGCTCCTGTTTGTTGCCTCCGCGCCACTAAGCCACGTGCTTGCCGTGGGAATTTGACTTGCGAGCCTGATTGTTCCATATATTAATTCTTGTGAATAAACAATACATGAACTGACTATGATACCAAACACTGTTAAGTTTTCGTCCGAAGAGATATTCGCGATTTTCGGAGTTGGCCAATGCCGCAATATTCAGTCCGGGACGCAGTTCACCGGTATTTCGATTGATTCCCGCGAAATCGCTCCGGGGAATATTTTCGTGGCCCTGCGCGGCGAACGCATGGACGGCCACACGAAGGTTTTTTCAGCAATCGAAAACGGCGCGGCCATGGCAGTGGTATCCGCCGAATGGCTCGAGGAAAACGATGACGCGCTGGCGCTGCCGCTGCTCGTCGTCAAGGATACTCAAACCGCACTGGCCAAGTTCGGCCGCTTCCATCGCGACCGGTTCTCCATCCCCGTCCTCGCCGTGGGCGGATCCAACGGGAAAACAACCACGAAAGAAATGATCGCGCACCTGGCCGAGCAAAAGTACAAAATTGTGAAAACTCACGAGAATTTCAATAACCAGCTCGGGCTGCCGCTCATGTTGTTCCTGATCGACGAGACCACCGAGCTGGCAATCATCGAAATCGGAACAAACGAACCCGGCGAAATCGCCATCCTTGCGCAAACGCTGAACCCCACGCACGGGATACTGACCAATATCGGCAAAGAGCACTTGGAGAAACTGATCGATTTGGACGGCGTCGAGGCCGAGGAAACCTCCCTTTTCGCCCACCTGATCAAACACGGCGGCACTCGGCTCGTCAACCTGGACGACGAACGCCTCGCGAAATACACACAACTCGGTGGCAGCTATGTCAGCTTCGGGGTTGGCGAGGGCGCGAACGTCCGCGCCGCAATCGAGTTCGATTCCGAAATCCATCCTCGAGTTACTTTCCGAATCGCCGGCGAGGAATTCCAAGCAGAAATGCTCACTCAGGGCTATACCACGGCTCTAAACGCGATTGCCGCAGCAGCAGCAGCGCATTCGCTCGGTTTGAACGCGACCGAAATCAAGGCCGGACTCGAGAGTTTCCACCAAGACGCCAGCCATGGCTACGGGCGAATGGTCGTTTTGCCACTTGGCGACAGCACGCTGATCAACGATTGCTACAACGCGAACCCCAATTCGATGAATGCAGCATTTTTCACTTTGAAAGAGATTTACTCAACTGGCAAGCGCTACGCCGCCCTCGGGGACATGCGCGAGCTTGGCGCATCCTCTCTGGACGAACACGTCGATGTGATCACGAAAGCAATGGCCACCTCGGACGAAGTTTTCTTGACGGGCGACGAAATGCTCCGCGCATCAGAAATGATTAAATCCGCCAAAAACGTCAGGCATTTCGGCTCGAAAGAGGAAATGGCCGCTCACATCGCAAGCGTGCTCGGCCAAGGGGACGTGCTGCTGGTGAAGGGCAGCCGCGGAATGAAAATGGAAGAACTAATTTCGGCAATCCGCAGCCACAAAGGCCTGTGATTTCATTTGGAATAACTCGAGCGACACAGATTCGGGAGCTATTTTTCGTTTGCAAATTATATGTTCAACAATATAGATTTCAAATATGCTTTACTACCTTGCAGAATGGATGAAAGGACTATGGAATCCCCCGGGTTTCGGCGTGTTCCAATATATTACGTTCAGGGCCGGAGCCGCTGCGATAACGGCGCTTCTCATCAGTTTCGTATTTGGCCCGAAAATCATTAGGAAAATGCGGAAACACCAGATTGGCGAGCAGGCCAAGTTGGAACTCGAGGGCGTGGGGCTTCACGCAAACAAAGCGGGCACCCCGACAATGGGCGGACTTATTGTGCTGCTGTCGCTGCTGCTGCCCACTCTCCTTTGGGCCGATATGGCCAATGCCTTCGTGATACTGATCGTGCTGACCACTGCTTGGCTGGGCGCTGTCGGCTTCCTCGACGACTACCTGAAGGTGATTAAGAAACTGCCCAAAGGCCTCATCGGCCGCTATAAAATTGTCGGCCAGATCAGTATAGGGCTTATTGTAAGCTGTTCGATATACTTCTTTCCGGAATGGTTTCCGAGAGGCTTCGAATACCTGAACACGCTCACGACGATCCCATTTGCTAAGAATATCAATTTCGATTTCGGATATTTCTACATACCGATAGCGGTTTTCCTGCTCACTTACACCTCGAACGCAGTGAACCTGACGGACGGGTTGGACGGGCTGTCGATCGGGACAGTCGGGATTGCCGGCTTGGCTCTTGCTTTGATCACTTATTTCTCGGGCAACGTCTTTTTTGCAAAATACTTGAATATTATGTACCTGCCCGGCTCCGGTGAACTGACAATCTTTTGTGCTGCGCTGGTGGGGGCCTCGCTGGGTTTCCTTTGGTTCAATGCGTATCCGGCGCAGATATTCATGGGCGATACAGGTTCGCTCGCGCTTGGCGGCGCAATTGGCTGCCTCTGCATTCTGATCAAAAAAGAATTCCTTTTGCCTATCCTGGGCGGTGTATTCTTCATGGAGACCATCTCGGTTGTCATTCAAGTATCGTATTATAAATACACCAAGAAGAAGTATGGCGAGGGTCGCCGCATATTCAAAATAGCCCCAATTCACCACCATTTCGAGAAAAGCGGCTGGCACGAATCGAAAATTGTAACTCGTTTCTACATCATAGCTGTCCTGCTTGCCATTATCACAATGACCACGTTCAAGGTGAGATAAGCAAATTTATTTGGAAACCATGAATCCCTTCGTTTGTGTGCTCAAATGCGCCCAAGCGAAGGGATTTCTGTTTTATGGCGGGGCAAGGCACAGCTTCATACATAATACTGCGAAGCACCTCTCCCCCAGCCCATATGCTTGCCAAGGAGTGGAGAGATCTTCGATAGTGTTCCTCAAGGTAGGGACAAGGCAACCTCGCCCTTACATTAGTATTATAGGAAATCAATATCCATTCTAACGGTATGTCGGATTTCTATCTTTGCAAGTCATCATAGCACCATAAAACATCTGCCATCAAACGGAACATACAAATCCACAGGAATTGCTCCAGAGCGCCGGAAGGTTGCCGAATATCGGAGCAAAATGCTCATGGGCCTTGTGCATAAAAAATCAAAAATAATTAGCATAGATTTTCTTAAATTGTATGTTTTGTTTTACATTTAATTGGAAATATATGCTATCAAGATACGGAACCGACAATATCATCGTGATGTTAGGAGTTGCGATTGTTCTAATCGTATTCGCGTTCGTGGTGGATCGTATTTGGCTTTCGTCGATTATGGGAACGGCCGGTTTCTTGCTTCTGCTCTTCACTCTTTGGTTCTTTCGCGATCCGGACCGCAACGTGCCGGCCGAAGCGCTATCTGAGCCTTCGATTGTGGTATCGCCGGCGGACGGCCAAGTGGTCGATATTGTAACCGAACGCGAAGAGCGCTACTTGAAGCAAGAAATCCGTAGGATAAGCATTTTCCTGTCTCCTCTGGACGTTCACGTGAACCGGATCCCCGTTTCGGGCGTCGTGAAATACTACGAATACACTCCGGGCAAGTACCTTATCGCCAACCATCCGAAATCGTCGGAACTGAACGAGCAAACAAATATCGGCGTGGAAAACAGTTATGGCCGGATGCTATTCCGACAGATTGTGGGAGTCGTGGCGCGGCGCTTGGTTTGCGAGCTCAAGGAGGGCGATTCCGTCAGTGCGGGCGACCGGTTCGGCATGATGAAATTCGGTTCGCGAATGGATATTCTGCTCGACCCAAGGGCTGAGGTGTTCGTCAAAGTGGGCGACAAAGTGCGCGGCGCCGAAACTTTAATCGCAGATATGAAACTCAACCAATAAAGAGTTCTTTTTATCTTAATAAATAAAGGCTTTTATGAAAAAGTTAGTACGTATATGCCTCGCAGTTGCCATCCTCGGCTCGTCCGTGGTTGGAGTGCAGGCCCAGAAGCAAAAACACGACAAAGGCGAATTTGTCGATTACAAGAATGAATTTATGGATCGCATCGTCCGCGAGCTGGGCGAATTCAACGCGAAATCAAAGAAAGACAAGAAAAAGCTGACTTACAAATTGGATTTCCGCGGGATGAATATCCCAAAATCTACTGATGAGTTCACCAAAGTGTGGTTCAATCCGCCGATTTCCCAAGGCGTTACGAGCACGTGCTGGGATTTCTCTACCACGTCGTATTTCGAGTCGGAAATCCAAAGGCTTGGCGGCAAGAAAATGAAAATCTCCGAGGCGTACACTGTTTATTGGGAATACGTCGAGAAGGCTCGCCGCTTCGTCGCGGAGCGTGGCGCATCGTATTTCGCCGAGGGTTCGGAAGCGAACGCGGTAACCCGCATCTGGAAGAAATACGGCTGCGTGCCCGAAGAGGTTTTCCCCGGTATGAAACCCGGCCAGCCATTCCCCGACCATTCGAAAATGTTCGACGAAATGAGCGGGTACCTTCGCTCGGTCAAGGCAAACTGCAATTGGAACGAAGAGGCCGTCCTCTCCACAATAAAATCAATTCTGAATACATACTTTGGCGTGCCGCCCACTGAATTCACCTACAATGGCGAAAAATATACTCCCGTGGAGTTCCAGAAATCGGAAACGAAACTCAACATGGACGACTACGTCGAAATTCTTTCGTTAATGGAAGAGCCATACTGGACCCAGTGCGTCTATCCGGTGGAGGACAACTGGTGGATGAGCGACGAGTATTACAACATACCTCTCGATACATTCATGGACGCGCTCAAATCCGCAGTCAAAAAGGGCTATTCCGTTTCGATTGGCGGCGACGTCTCCGAACCGGGCTACGACTCGCGTAGCCAATGCGCCATCGTGCCGACATTCGACATACCATCGGAATACATCGACGACAATGCCCGTCAGTTGCGCTTCACCAACCGGACGACCACAGACGACCACGGCGTGCACCTCGTGGGCTACAAGGAAATCGATGGCAAGTTCTGGTTCCTGATCAAGGATTCGGGCAGCGGCTCGCGCAACGGCGCCAACAAAGGCTTTTACTTCTGGCACGAAGACTACGTAAAGCTGAAAATGATGAACTTCACCATCCATCGCTCGGCCGTGGAGGATATTCTTTCCAAGTTCAAAAAATAATTCTTTGCTGCCGGATGACGGCCCAAGGAGTCTTTTGGAATAGTTTAGTTGATTAGAAACGCGGGGCCTTCGGGTCCCGTGTCGATTTCTTGAAGCCCCTATGAGCTTGTTGAAATAGTAAAGATCAAGCAACAATGGGTTTCAGCCCATTGCATACGTCGCGGTAAATCATTGAAATATCGAGAAATCCTCCAGCCCATTTTTCAAAGGTGGCTAAAGAAAGGTTTGTGCTAATACATTGATAATATTGGAGATATGACTTGGATCGAACCCACGGGTTAACCCGTGGGTTGTCACAACTTTACTTTTTCTGGCAGGCTCATAACAGGGCAGCTTCTGGAAAATGACTCCCACAACGCGCCTTAGCGTTTCCGAATAATTCATACAATTCAAAGGAAATTAAAAATGAAAAGATGGTATTATGTAGCAATTGCAGCCGGAGCGGTCATGTTCGCGATTAATTATTTCTATACAGAATTGCAAGAATCAATGATATACGTTGCCGGAGCGCTTGTCTGCCTCGGGTTGGGCGGAGTGGCCGGGTCAGTGAATCCGGTCGGTCCTATGAGCGCGGAAGTGGCCCCCGCCCATGGCGAAGACCGCATCGAATTGCCCGTATGGCGCCATTGGCTTGCGAACCTGCTTCTATTTGCCGGAGCAATTCTATTTATCATGTCCCTATTTAAATAAAATGGCGACTGCCGCTCATCGTTATTTATTGAGTTGAAAATAGTTGCAAGTGGAAAGGTACAAGTAGCAAGTCAACTCTATATAGGACAGTACATTCTTCTACTTTCTACTTGTTCCTTGTTCCTTTCAACTTGAGAAAATGCGTAGGGGCGGGTTCGGAACCCGTCCGACTTTTCAGCAAGAAGTGCCACACCTCCCGAGGTGTGGCACTTCTATAGTATATATCTGATATACATAAGAATAAAGTGGGGCTGTCTCAAAACTGTCATTCTGAACGTAGTGAAGAATCCATGCCATTCATAAGTCATTGCTGAATATGGATGTTTCACTTCGTTCAACATGACCAATAACCAGTTTTTTTGACTTTTGAGACAGACCCACTTTTAAACTAATTCCGGCAGCCGTTTAATACTTAATCAAAGTACCTTGGCGCTCCTTGGCCAGCCTGTCCCATTCGGGAATTACGTTTTTCAGCAAGCCCTCTTTGTCTTTTCTCAAATCGTCCATCATCAGGCCTATGTATTCTTGGGCCTTGGTTTTCGTCCAAATGTCCGCGATATCGACCGGCAATATCACGCTATGCCGCTGTAGGATCACTGCCAGCATACCGCGAGCCTTTTCGGAGCGTTCGATCGAAGTCCCGAGAACGCGCAACGCTTCGACCGGCGAGTGGAACCCGACTCCATTGGCCGCGCCCACCCAATCCCAACGCCATTGGGCAGAGCGGATAAGGTCCAGCACAGGCGCCATGTCCTGTTCGCTCGCGCCGCTTTCCCACGCTTTCTGAGCCTCGATGTGGGCCTTCGCAAGCGAGCGTTCGACCAATCGGCGGATTTCCATCACGCGGTCCTGGCGAGAGTAAACGTCTGCGCGGAGTTGCTCCTCGCTCTGGCGGTGGCACACCTGGCACGAACGGTCAATGTGCCTAAGCGGACTTGTGATGTGGTGGTCCGTGAACTTGATTCCGCCCTCCACCTTGTACGGCATGTGGCAATCGGCGCAGGCGATATTCCTCGCGGCGTGGACACCGGTCATGTATAGCTCGTAGTCGGGGTGTTGGGCCTTGAGCATTTTCGTTTTGCTCAGTTTGTGCGTCCAATCGGTGAATCCTTCGTCGGCGTAGTACGATTCCATCGAATCGGCGCTAAATCCTTTGTCCCATGGGAAAGTCAGATATTTCCCATCGCCCTTGAAGTAGTATTCCACGTGGCACTGGGCGCAAACGAGAGAGCGCATTTCCTGGTGTGTAACGTCTTCCATTTTCTTGCCGCGGCGGGCCAATGCCTCGACGAGCGCGGGTCTCGTGATTCGCAGGTTCATTGTTTTCGGGTCGTGGCAGTCTTGGCAGCCGATTGGGTTAACGATTTCCGAACCCATTTCTTTCCATTTCTCTTTGTAGAACTGCTCGGTTCCCATTTTGGCCATCATCCGCGGCACGTCTGGGGATTTGCAAGTCCAGCAGGTGGCCGGTTGGGGGCTGTCGTTTTCGCCACCGGTGCGGAGTATGTTGCGAATATCAGTGATTGCATAGGCATGGCCGCGGCCCTGATTGTATTCCTTCGCGAAGGCGTATCCGGCCCAGAGAATCACCATGTCAGGATTAGTTTCCAATTGGTCTATCATTGCCGAGCCGCAGTATTTGCTGCGGAACGATGTGTCCAAGGTCTGGCGGTAGGTTTCGTATTCTTTCGGGAAGCTCTCTCCCCAGACTTCATTTCTCGGCTCCCAATCGGCGATGTCCTTCATCTTTTGCAGGCGGGTTATTGTCTCGCTGCGCCGCTCCACGATGGAGGCAGCGAAAAGCCCAAGGATGAATACCAGAATAACGACAACGGCGAAAATGATCATTTTCGGATTGAAAAACTTCTTTGGAGTAGCATTTTTGCTCATGATGATTCTCCTTTATTTGTTTTTGTTTGACTTTTCGTTAAGTTCTTTTTTGATGAAATCGGCCACTGCATGTTTCGTATCAGGCACCATCGAAAACGGCGTCGATGCCTGCGAGGCCACTTGCCCGTGGGGCGTCTGGCGGTGGCATTGCCAGCAGAGTTGGCCTTCGGCCTCGAAGTTCCTCCCGTCCACGTTCATCGCGGCCACCTGGGAGACTGTGTGTTCGTGGCAGCGTTTGCAATTGTATTGCACCACCTCGGCCGCCTCGGAAGTCAGTTCGTAAACCTGTGGCTCGATCCCAAGCGTGAATACAGCTGTATGGCGCAATCCGTCCTTCGCGTGGAAGAAATATTCGTTCACGATGTTATTATGCGGCACGTGGCAATCGTTGCAAAGCGCCACCTCGCGGTGCGAACTGTGCATCCAAGTGGAGTATTGGGTGGTCATATTGTGGCAGTTCACGCAGGCCTTGGGGTCTTCCGATATGTACGAAACGGCATTCGAGATGACGATCGTGAACAATCCCAAGCCGCAAAACGCCCCCAGAGCAATGATGAATGGCCATCGCCAGGGCGGATCCGGCATATACCTTTCCACTAAGGAACTCCATGCAAAGGCGCTATCGGTCTTTGTTTCCATGAAAACCTCGCAAGTCAATCAACAAGTTATTTCAGACTAAATATTCCGATAGTAAAATAGTAAATTTCGCAATAGAAAGCAAGAGAATTTTTTCAGGTAGTTATTCAAGTTCAACTACTGCGGAGTTGATGTGAAGAATGGTTGATGTGGTGAAAAAAGTTGCAAGTGGAAAGGTACAAGTAGCAAGTCAACTATATTTAGGACAGTTCAATCTTCTACTCGCAACTTGTTACTTTCAACTTTCTACTTAAAAAAAGTGTAGGGGCGGGTTCCAAACCCGCCCGACTCTTCTGAAAGATGTGCCGCACCTCAGAGGCGTGGACACCACCCCGCCCTTCGGGCACCCCTCCTTGCCAAGGATGGAGAATATAAGTAACTGATATGTATAGAGATAGAGTAGTACTACCATTTGGAATGGTAGTACTACTTCCTTGAATGACGGGTTCCGAACCCACCCCTACATTACAAGTGCGAGTGCGATATTGTTAATCCTGCTTAGTGCTTATCAAACTACGAGTTAAGCCCATTTCAGCACTAGGCTTATTCCCATGCCTGAATTTTTCGTTTTATAGATTCAAAGAAAATCGCGATTTTTGTACCTTTTGAATATACTCATTTGATTAATTATGCTGAATATACAAAACCTTTCCATCCACTTCGGTGGGCGCTATTTGTTCGATAATGTCTCGCTCGCAGTCGGGACCGACGACAAAATTGGGCTGATCGGACGCAACGGCGCCGGCAAGTCCACAATGCTCAAACTCATTTATGGTCTCGAGTCGCCCGAAAGCGGGAAGATAAGCATTCCCAACGGCTACCAGATCGGCTATTTGCCTCAGGAAATCAAGACAGATTCGACGAAACCCATCTTTGAGGAAGCTGAATCGGCCATGGAAGACCTGAAAACATTGGAAAATGATATAAATAGATACACAAAAGAGCTCGAAGTTCGGACCGATTACGAATCCGACGAATACATGCAAATAATTGAAAAGCTCACCGAAGCGTCCGAGATTTTCCACCACAAAGGCGGCCAATCCATCGAAGCCGAAGTGGAAAAGGTGCTCATAGGCTTGGGTTTCGACCGCAGCGACTTCACGAGGGGCATGAACGAATTCAGTGGCGGGTGGCAAATGCGCGTCTTCCTTGCCAAAATTCTTCTGACTCGCAACGATTTAATCCTGCTCGACGAACCAACCAACCATTTGGATATCGAATCTATCCGCTGGTTGGAAGTGTTCCTGAAGTCATACCAGGGCGCAATCATGGTAGTGTCCCACGACAGGCGGTTCCTGGACAATATCAGCAACAGGACCATCGAATTCTCGCTCGGGAAGATTTACGATATGCCGTACCCGTACACCAGATTCGTAACCGAACGGGCGACACAAAAGGAATTGCAACTCTCGGCTTTCAACAATCAGCAGAAGCAAATTGCCCAGCAGGAGCGGTTCATCGAAAGGTTCAAATCCAAAGCCTCGTTTTCTTCGCGCACTCAGTCCAAAGTGAAACAATTAGAAAAAATCGAGATCATTGAAGTCGAGGAAGAAGACCTTTCCAAAATGCGTTTCAATTTTGGCGAGCCACCGCGCTCATCCAGATTAATATTTGAAGCCAAAAACCTCGTGAAACGCTATGGTGAGAAACTTGTACTCAATAATATTGATTTCGCAATCGAACGTGGCGAAAAGGTTTGCTTCGTCGGCAAAAACGGCGAGGGCAAGTCAACATTTTCAAAGATTATGGCCGGCATCGAGGATTGCCAGGGCCACTTCGCGAGCGGCACGAATATCAATCTCGGGTACTATGCGCAGCACCAAGCCGAGCTGCTCGATGAGGATGCGACCGTCTTCGACACAATCGACCGCGTCGCAACGGGCGAAATGCGCAAGAAAATCCGCAACATACTCGGTGCTTTCCTCTTCAGCGGGAACGCTGTGGACAAAAAGGTAAAGGTGCTTTCCGGCGGCGAAAAGTCTCGCCTCTGCATTTGCCGCTTGCTGTTTCAGCCCCTGAACGTATTGATTCTCGACGAGCCGACAAACCACTTCGATATGGTATCCAAAGACGTGCTCAAGAACGCACTCATGGACTTCAAAGGCACTGTGATCATCGTATCGCACGACCGAGACTTCCTGCAAGGGCTGACCTCCAAAACAGTAGAGTTCAAGAAAGGCAAGATCAAAGAATACCTTGGAGACATCAACGAGTTCCTCGCCCAACAGCATATCGATTCGCTCGATATGCTCGAATCGTCAAAAGGGCGTGCTGTCTAAGAGGCTGCCAGAAATTGTAATTCTGTGCTAGGGGACTATCTCAAAAGCTTAAAAACTGTTATTTGTCATGTTGAACGAAGTGAAACATCCATAATTTGCAATGACTTATGAATGCCAATGGATTCTTCACTTCGTTCAGAATGACCCTTTTGAGACAGCCCC
>CAZSWR010000011.1:0-23328 GCA_964610885.1 uncultured Hyphomicrobiales bacterium
AGTTCATCGAAAACGACAACGTGGACAGAATTCGCTTCCTCGACGAAAACGAACGCATGAAGAACCAAGTGGTCGTGCTCGATGCGGGCGAATCGAAACTGAAAGTAAATCAAATTCTTTCCAAAAAGCGTTTGAGAGAAATCAACAACGAATTGACGAAAAAGGGCAAAACCACAGTCGAAGTGCGCCCCGCAGAACCTGCAATCGCAGAACCGTTGCTGCTCGGTATCACTCAGGCATCGCTCACGACGGAAAGCTGGCTCAGCGCTGCATCGTTCCAAGAGACGACCCGCGTGCTGGCGGACGCATCAGTGGCGGCCAAAGTTGACTACTTGCTCGGACTGAAAGAAAACGTTATCCTCGGCCAGATCATTCCCGCCGGAACAGGATTGCGTTCGTACCAAGACATGACTGTGATCAGCGAAGTCGGAAACATCTTCGGCCACGAAACCGAAGCCGAACAGAACGACAAGGCAGCGCAGGAAAACATGTAGTTTCAATGACTTACATATTCGACTCGAAGCCGCTTTCCCAGCGAAGGCGGCTTTTTGTCGGAAAAAAAGACATTGACTTAATTAATTATTAATAAACATAATTATAAATTAATAATATACCTGTTTCTTGTTGATAATTATAGAGTTATATTGAGTTTAGGAAATATTCGCGACACACAATCGTCCGACTTAATCAGAACAGAAACAGAATTGGAATTGAAAGCTAAAAATAATATATTTACATTGTTTAATAAAATGGTTTAATAATGAACGACTTAACAAAACTGAGAAACATTGGTATTGCCGCACACATCGATTCCGGCAAGACAACACTCAGCGAGAGAATCCTCTTCTACACAGGTAAGATCCACGCCATACACGAAGTGCGCGAGAAAAGCGGAGCTGGCCCAACAATGGACTCGATGGATTTGGAACGCGAAAAAGGTATTACTATCCAATCTGCCGCCACATCGTGCGAATGGAAAGACTATCGAATTAATCTTATAGATACTCCGGGACACATCGACTTCACTGTCGAGGTGGAGCGCGCCCTTCGCGTGCTGGACGGAGCAGTGCTCGTGCTTTGCGGCGTCGCAGGCGTGCAGAGCCAGACTTTCACCGTTGAGCGCCAGATGAAACGCTATTCGGTGCCCAGAATTGCATTTATCAACAAAGTGGACCGTTCGGGCGCGAACCCTGACAGAGTTATGTCGCAACTTCGCGAAAAACTCTCGCTCAACCCGGTTATGCTGACGATGCCGATCGGCCTCGAAGACAGATTCGAGGGCGTCGTGGATCTGCTGAAAATGAAAGCAATCTACTACGAAGGCGAAAGCGGCGAAGACGTGGTCGAAAAACCCATCCCCGAAGCCTATTTGGAAGAAGCAAAAGAACGCCGCTACCATCTGGTGGAGGCATTGGCCGATTTCGACGATGCTATCGCCGAGAAATTCCTCGAAGGCAAGGAAGTTTCGACAGAAGAAATGATTCCGGTCATTCGCAAATCAACAATCGCGCTGCACATCACCCCCGTGATCGTCGGCACGGCAAAGAAAAACAAAGGTATCCAGACGCTGCTCGACGCAGTTTGCGCATACCTTCCCTCGCCGTCAGACATCCATAACGAAGCTTTGGACATCGACAACAACGAGCAACCTGTCGTCCTGAAATCAGACGACGACAAACCTCTTGTCGCTCTCGCATTCAAACTCGAAGACGGAAAATTCGGCCAGCTGACATATATCCGTATATATCAGGGCAAACTTGCCAAAGGCGATAATATTATCAATATTAAAAATGGCAAGAAAATCAAAGTGCCCCGCCTCGTGAAGATGCACGCAAACCAAATGCACGACATCGAATGCGCCGGATCGGGCGACATCGTGGCCATCTTCGGCCTCGAATGCGCCTCTGGCGATACGTTTACAGATGGCAAAGTGAATTACTCGATGAACTCCATGTTTGTCCCCGAACCCGTTATGGAACTTTCGATCTCCGTTAAGGAAAGAACGAAGCAAGTGAATTTCTCGAAGGCTTTGAACCGCTTCATGAAGGAAGATCCCACATTCCAAGTGAAACGCGACGAAGACTCCGGCGAAACCATCATTCGCGGTATGGGCGAGTTGCACTTGGAAATCTACATCGAGCGTATTTTGCGCGAATATGCAACCGAAGTTATCGTCGGCCAGCCCAAAGTGGCCTATCGCGAAACAATTACGAAGCATATCGATTTCAACTATACTCACAAGAAACAAACCGGTGGTAGCGGCCAGTTCGCTCGAATCGGTGGATTCATCGAGAGCATGGCTGCCGAAAACAATTCCGAATACGAATTTGTTGACAAAATCGTCGGTGGTGTTATTCCTCGCGAATACATTCCCGCTTGCGACAAAGGCTTCCGCGAGCAGCTCGAAGAGGGTGTGCTCATTGGCCAGCCGGTGGTGGGCGTTCGCGCTTGCATCAACGACGGCGCCACGCACCCTGTCGATTCGTCCGAAATGGCATTCAAGATTGCCGCTAAACAGGCCGTCAAAGAATCAATACTGAAAGCCGGCGTGATCATCCTCGAGCCGATTATGAAACTCGAAACTTCGGCCCCCGAAGAGTTCCAAGGTGTGGTTATCGGCCAGATCAACCAGCGCCGCGGTATCATTGCAAATACCAGCGTCGAAATGGGCTACGCAGTCGTCGAAGCCGAAGTGCCTCTGAAGGAAATGTTCGGCTATTCGTCTGACCTTCGCGGCGCCACACAGGGCAAAGGCGAGTTCACAATGGAATTCCTCCGCTATGCTCCCGTACCGAAAAGCGTACAGGAAGACATCGTCGAAGAATACCGCAAAGCCAACAAATAATTCCGACCTTTCTGTTGAATTGCTAAAAACGGGGCTTCTGCCCCGTTTTTGCTATTTGGTGCGGTCAAAATCAATCTTTTACGTAATATGTGTAGGGGCGGGTTCGTACCCGTCCATCGATTAGTTAATTAGCTGATGTGGTAATGTGGTGATTACTCGTAGGACGACTGTAAGTCGCACTACGAGAAGTAATTATCACTTACGTATAAGCCAGACTTGCCACACCTCGGAGGTTGTCTGAACTGTGATTCGTGTGATTTTTATGATGGTAATGAATTCAAATTCTTTGTAGGGGCGGGTTCCGAACTTTCAGCAAGATGTGCCGCACCCCGGAGGTGTGGCAGGGCTTTGCATCAAGCATCACGCCAATCGTTACAGGGGGCGCGGCCGTGCCCCTACAAAACAATATATTAACCGTGCGAGAGTGCAATCACAACATTATCTCATCAACAAATCAAAGGGCGGATTCCAAACCCGCCCCTATATTATCGTGGTATATTTATTCTTTGACGAACTTCTTTTTGATAGTAGTCGATTCATTCCTTGCGATTGCGAAATATACGCCCGAAGGAAGGGCTTCGATATTGACGAGCGCCGAATCGGAGAAATGCCCAGACAGCACTTCGCAGCCGAATTCATTTACAATCGAGTAGTCCCATTGGCCGCGAGATGGCGCCGAAAGGACGAACTCGTTCGAAACAGGCATCGGCGCGATTGTGATTTGCTCGAACCCGGCAGGTGTCGGCTCCTCTGCGCTGACCGATGAGCTAATAGTGTAGTACTCGTGTTCGGCGCGTTCCGGCGAAAATGCCCCGGCCGAAGCGTTCTCGGCATAGGCATAGTATTGGGTTTGGTCGAGAATCATTTTTATTTGCACTCCGAAAATGCCGTCGCCCGCCTCGGCGTCGCCGTGCTGGCCGTCGTCGTACATACGGGCTTTCTCGAATTTCAATTTCTTGCTGTTGCGATAGCCGACGAACGGTGCCGATTCGTTCGTCCCGGTGATGGTTGCCGTGATCGTGGCGATGCTGTCCGAAACCGAATAGGACGCCGGCCGCATCGCGATTACGGGCGCAGCCGCAGCGATCGAGGCGTGGGACTGGAGGAATGCAATTCGAGGCGTCATCAAATTATTGATGCCGGGCACCGAGTAGCTGCCCACGTTTTTGTCCTGTGTCATTCCGGCTTTGAAGTCTTCGTAGGTGAAGAATTTATTCGTATCGGAAACCACGGCCGTATCGATAAGCGCTTGCAGCGTGGAGGCAAACTCGGCGTACTTACCGGAAACGAATTGTTCGTTTAGCATCGTGCGCAAGTGCGCATAGTACATATTTTTATAAGTTGAATTGCTCATAACCGCTTTTATCAATGGCCAGTTGGCATCCTTGGAATGCACTTCCGGCGAAAGCACTTTCATCTCGTCGATCGAGAGCGCGCCCATGCCGGTATTGGACGAGCCGACGAACGGGAAGCCGCCGAGCGACATGTTCAAATCCCAAACGATGGGCATGAAACGGCCGCTATTGTCCTTGTACAGGTAGTAGTTCTGTCCGAAAACGCCGATATAGCTGTCCAAATTGACGAAAAGATTGTCGAAAGCAAGCATCCAGCACAGACGGTCCATGTCCACGATCGATTCAATATTCTCCGGGTGGTTCGATGCCGAATCGCAAAGGGCAACGAGTTCGTTCCATCCGAATTTTGATTTGACTTCGTAGTAATCGCTATAGGCAGTGCTGTCCGCGCTGATGTATTTCAGTGTGCTTTTATTCGAAAAGACAGGAATCCCTACGGGCGAACAGCTGAAGAAAACGTTGCCGCTATGCGAAAATCTGTCGGCGAGCATTTGTTTGTTGATCGCTTCCGTATTTGAATACAGTCCGATTAAGCTGCCGTTCACGTAAACCTGCGCGAAGTTAGCTCGCGGGCAATCTGTATAATTCTTCAATGTGTTGTACGAAAGGATTTCGCGAATCATCGAAGGATCGTCGAAGCAATTTGCCATTTTGATCGATTTAATTCCCTCGTGGTTCTGGCTTTTGTACTCGTCCAGCGAAATATTCCATGGGTTTTTCTTGTACGACGCATCGAACGAGCTATTGCCTTTGTATTTGACGCCGACGCTGTCGTATTGGATGCCGTTGATTTTGACCCACTCGGCCATTGTGTAGCCGTCTTCGCCCATTTTGGCTGTGTCCAGCATGTAGTCCCAATTGTCGTAGGCAAATTTGATTTCGATTTTTTGAATTGTGCCGGCGTCGTAGAGAGTGGTCCCGCTTTGAGCTGTGCCGAACGCGGCCAAAGCCGTTGCCGCGAGATATAGATATTTTAAAATTTTCATTGTGTTTCCTTTTGTATTAGTTGAAAATGATTTTTTTAGTTGATATTTTCCCGTCGCTTGTTGTGATCCGAGCAAAGAAAACACCTGTGGGGAAATTGCTACGAAGAAGGGTTATCGAAACCGAAGGGGCCAATTTGTCTTTAAGCACGGTATTCCCTTGGCAATCGATGACCTGAAGGCCGACGATCCTCGCTCCCCCGCTGGCAGAAATGCTGACGTCGCTTTCGCCCGAAGGGATTGGCGCCACCAGGACTTCTTCGCTCAGTGTTGCGTCCTCTGCCGGAAGTTGCGAAATATCCGAGCACGAAGAGAATACGTAAGCCGGCAGCATGGTGTCTTTGTCCACGTGGAAGTATCTGTAGTTGTCTCCTTCTCCGGCTTTGCAGCCTGAGGGTACGGTTTCCATTGTTTCGTCGAGCACGAAATAATAGCCGATATCGCCCGATGGCAGGTAGCAAAGCCCTTCGTAAATATTATCCGAGAATGAGTACATGCGCGATGTGTAGATGTCCCAACCGTCGCGCGGAGTGAAGAATGTAACTCGTTTGTTCTGTGCATCGGGGACGTAGGTCATGTCCACGCGGAAGCGGACCAAGTACATCCCTTGCGGTGCATTTCCGGCGAAGAGTACCGGCGCGAGCCGAAGGACCTCATTGTCGAGCGAATCGACATAGATCCAGCGGTTGTCGTTGTAGTCGTAGAGCACTCGGGACTCGGTCGGTACGAATTCGGAATCGTACCATTGGTCTCCGTTCAAAAATTTATATTCATATTGCTTGCCCGCCGGCATTTCGATGACGACGCTATAAATCGTCGTACCGGGTTCGTTTTGCATCGGCGTCAGCGTTGCGCTCCAATCGCCCGCAGCCCAGCTGCCCGAAATGTGCACGCCAGTCGAATTGCAAGCCTTGTCCCCCAAGTCCACGCGGAACATGACCGATTTCGCGCTAAGCGTCGGTGCCAATGCGAGGCCAAGAAGTGCGGCCACGAACGCCACTCGCGAAAGAGTTGATTTAAATATTTGCTTTTTCATTGTTGTATCCTTTTAATGTAATTACATATCATATTTTTTGGTTGCCAGAGGGCGCGTGAATGATTTATTCCAATAATATTATTCAAGCCACAGAGCCGAAAGCGAGGTTTATTATATTTGATTCAATATCGCTTTATGTGGGCACGTTATTTGAATAATAGACCTCCCGTTTAAGGGGCTGTCTCATAAGTGTCATTCTCAAGCGAAGTGAAGAATCCATGCCATTCATAAGTCCTTGCTAATAATGGATGTTTCACTTCGTTCAACATGACCAAAAACAGTTTTTCGGACTTTTGAGACAGCCCCAAGAAAACCTTTGCGGAGCAATGGGTTTTTGGGGTGGTTAGAAACTCATGCGCCAGATGAATGTTATACAGATTCAACTGCTACTGTTTCATAGGCATATTGGAATCTACCCACACAAAAGCGTTTTAGAGTCTTCTATTTTCAAAAAACAGTATATTATTTAACCAAAACAACTTTCGCGGTATATCGCGATTGGCCATCGTTGGCCCTTACGAAATAAACACCATTCTCGAATCCCGATAGGTCTATCTGATCCGATGGGGCGGATTCGAGCATCGTGCGCCCGAGCGCGTCTGTAACTGAAATCTTCACCGGCAGGGCAGAACGAATGGAGACAATGCCATTTGTTGGATTGGGATAAATCGAGAAAGCAGCGCCGATCGATTCGTCCACAGATACAAAATCCACTGCGAATCCTTCCGAAACGTCGGATTTGCAACCGGCGGCATTGATGACAATCGCCGTATAGACGCCATTTTCCGTGGGAATTAATGCTTGCGCCGTGGCCGATTCAATTTTGTTCCCGTTCAAATACCATTCGTACGAAGTGGCCTGCGAGCATTCGATTGTATTGCCGAATCGAGTTATTGTGGGCTTGTCCGGTATCGAACTGACGGTTACTGTGGTTGTGGAAACTGCCGAATCCGCACCGCTTCTGGCAACGACGCGATACGTCGTGGTCTCGGTGGGCGAATGCGTTGGGTTCTGCTCCGTCGATACTAATCCCGCAGGAGTTGATGTCCAACTGAAGGTTGCATCGGTTGCGCCGCTAACCGAGACGCTCAATTGGACTTGTTCGCCCGGGCAAATCAGTTTGTCGGATATGCTGGCGGTTGCAGTGATTGAGGATCCGGCCAAGAATTCGGGCGTGTAGCGGTGCGCCTGGGGAACCACTCCGCTATAGCTTTTGGACCAAAGAGTGGTGCCGAGCGAATCGATTTCGTAAACCAAACCGGATTGGGCCACGCATATCATCATGTTCCCATTCGGGAACTGTTCGCTACTGCCCATGTTGTTCGATTTGCCTGAGCAGATTCTGCGGTATGTGTAGCTGGCCGGTTCGAAAGCGGCGCCATCGGCTCGCGTGTATGTATAGCCGTTTCGGGGCGCGTTCACTATGTCGATAGTCGATTTCCCCGACGTACCGCCATTATTGAACGCTGCCAAGCATCCGGCATAAGGATGGCCTTGGGGCACCCAATGCACGTCATGGACGACGTTTAGCACTTTGGTGCCCGTTTTACCATAGGCGGCAGGATTGCCCCAACGATAGAGAATATCGCCTCCCTTGCCGGAGTTACCGCCTTGGTGAGTTTTTGCCAGATCGGTGGTCGTGCTGTGGTCAATAACAAAAATTTCGTTCAGGTTGTGGCACGAGAACGCAATTTGATCAAGCTCCTCGTTGTAATCAATACCGTTCATGTGCATCCAGTCCTGCTGGGTGTTGTAGTTAATATTAAGAAGTTCCGGATGGTCTGCCACATTGCTCACGTAGTTATCCTTTGCGGAATTGACGCTCTGGCAGAGGTGATCCCATGCGCACCATTCCCAGACTACTTCGCCGGTGGTGGCTCCCGTCTGGCGAATTTCTACGATTTTATCAGGCCAGATGGAAGTGCTCCTCGAGCATCCGGCCTGAGTGGCTTGGGCCGCCGTCTTGACGTCGTAAGAAATCAGAAGCACGTTGCCGTTGGGCATCGGGCAGAAATCGTGGTGCGTGCAATACGTCGAAGATGAATATTTGAAGAGCCAAGTTTGGTTTCCGTTCCAATCCACTCTCTGGACGGCGCCGCACATAGCCGCACCGTTCAACTGATTGGTCGTTTGAATGGAGCGAATCAAAGTCCCGCCCTTTTCCATGTACGCGGAGTACCCAGTTTTTACCGAGCCGAGGATCCATGAGTGATAGGTCGTTCCATTGGTGTCCACAAGCGTGGCGCTCGTGCTGCCCTCGGTGCAAATCAGTGTGTAGCCGTTCCACTGCTGCGCTCCTGCAATCGATGCAGCCAGGCACAGCAATGATATTACAAGGGTGGGCAGTTGCTTTGATCTTTTCGTCAGCGCTTTCATTTTTCAATCCTAATATGTAATAAATAACTCTTCTTGCATTAAGCTACACGCATATTAACAAAAAGTAACATGACATTTTGTCAAGAAAATGCAAAGATTACTTTGATTTGTCAGGATTTACGAATATCGAATTGCCGGCCAAGGGCTTCGCGAGTGCCTAATGAGCTTTAAGGCAAGGGATGTCCCGTCGGTTTTTGCTGTCCTCGAGGATGAGGGATTGAATGGCTGAATGGTGAACGCAAGGGCGCGTTAACGACCGTTACCATTATGTTACCAATTTGATAGTATTTGGTTGGTGTACATCGTGGTAGATTGTAATATCTCACATAAGCCTTATTATAAAGCAAAAGCCCGTAAACACTTGATTTACGGGCTTTTCTGTCGAGAGCCAACAATCAGACTTGAACTGATGACCTGCTCATTACGAATGAGCTGCTCTACCAGCTGAGCTATGTTGGCTTTTCAAACAGGACGAATATTCGTCCGAAACAGACTACAAAATTAACATATTTTGTATAATAATGCAATATAAATTATTCGGACAGCACAAAAATGCTTTGCGCCACCTCGTTGCCGATCATTTTCCTTTCGCCCGAAAGCTCGATCGTAACAGGTCCGTTGAAGGGAGCTTTCTCGATGACTTGTGTTTGGACGCCGGGCAGAATACCAAGCTCTTCCAGATAGCCCAACAATTTGTCGTCTCTGTCTGCAAGTCTGTGAATTTTTACCTTTTTGCCGGTGTCCACTTCGGAAAGTTTGCATTCGGACTGGGTCGGTATCTTTCCTTCCTTTGTGGGGATCGGGTGGCCGTGGGGGTCGAATTTCGGGTCGCCGAGCAGGTCGCACAGTTTGTCGGCAAACTCCTTGGAAATATGATGCTCCAATCGGCAGGCCTCTTCGTGCACCTTGTCCAAAGAGAATCCCATAACCTCTTTCAGGTACAGCTCGAGCAGCCGGTGGCGGCGAAGGATTTCCAGTGCAATTTTTTCGCCAACTTCGGTAAGTTTGACTCCTTTGTACGAATTGTAATCGACAAGGCTGACGTTCGCCATGTTGCTCATCTCGGCGTTCATGGCCTCGAGGCTGATCGTTTCGGATATAATCGATTCGAGGCTCATGGTTTCCAATCGTTTCAGCATACCGGTAACCGATGCGCTCGACACATTTAATTCTTTAGCGATGTCCGTCGTGGCGACGGCGCCATTCTCTTGCAATTTGTAAATCGTTTTCAAATAATCCTGAATTGCCGGACTAATTGTTTTTTTGCTTGAACACTTCTCCATAATCATTGAACCTTTGAAAAAATTCGTTTTCCAATATGTGTAATAACTGATAAATCTAATTTTTATTTTAACGAAATATTTGTTTCATTGATATTAAAAAAAATATTTTGTTAGAATATTTGGCTTCTGCGCGGTGCTATTCAAATAAGCATTTCAATATTAGCCGGAAAAGGGTACTGTCCTATATAGAGTTGACTTGCTACTATTTTCAGTTAATCACCACATCAACAAAACAGCAATCAAAAGGGCGGGTTCCGAACCCGCCCCTACACTCCATCTCAAGTAGAAAGTTGAAAGTAACAAGTTGCAAGTAGAAGCTTGTACTGCCCTAAAAAGAGTTGACTTGCTACTTGTACCTTTTTTTTCTTGCAACTTTTTTCACCACATCATCACATCATCACATCAACTCATCCTTATTCGCATTTGGCCAGTATTGGCGTAGGAATTTCGATATATCAATGGCTTAGCTTGGTCCGGCTATGGGTTTGCAAAAAGAAAATAAAATTTCATTTATGCTAACATTATTTGTTACTTTTTTTCTTATATTGTGTATATAACTATATGTTAGAATAACAACTCGAGAATTGTTATGAACCGAATCGTCTTGTACTTAGTTTTATTTGTTACATTCTTGTCGGTTGCTGCCTCTGCCGATATGCCGGACAGCCAAGGCAAGGACTTCTGGATTGCTTTCCTGCCGAACCAACACAACAACATCAGCGATGCGTCCGACCGGAAACGGCTTGCCGATTCGCTTTATATTTTCATAGCGGCCAGCGTCCCGACCACGGGGTCGATCGTCTATTATGACCGCTTCGGAGGACAGCATACGGAAAATGTCAACATTCCCGACCCATCGAAGATGTTCGTGTTCAAAGTGAGCTTCTTCGATTACGAATTGTGGGGCATTAACACATACCCCAATAGGTATCCGAACCAGTACCAACAGGAAACCGTGAGCAAAATGAGTTTTCACATCGTTACGGACAACGACGTCGCAGTCTATGCGCACTCGCAAGCGGTAACGACCAGCGATGCTTTCCTCGTGCTGCCGACGGACGTCCTCGACAAAGACTATTTTATTGCGTCGTACTACTCAGAGATTAATGATGCGAATGATTTGCAATTTAACCATTTGAACACTCCCTCGCAGTTCGCTGTGGTGGCCTCCGAGGACAACACCGAAGTTGCCATCACGCCGTCGTGCCCCACAGAAATCAATGGCGCAATGACTCAACACATCGTATTGAACCGAGGAGAGACATATTTAGTGCAGGCCCTTATCGATTCTGATATAAATTCTCACTACGACCTTACGGGCACAAAGGTTAGCTCGACAAAACCGATTGCGGTCTTCGCCGGGCACCAAAGAGCCACAATTCCATTAGGGATTGATTACATTTCTCGGGATATGCTTGCCGAAGAAATGCTGCCAGTGCTATATTGGGGCAACAATGCCTTTGTTACTCCCTTGCCCACCCCTTCCGACGAATATAATTCGCAGAAGGATTACTACCGAATCATCGCTGCTTACGACAATACTATTGTTGATATTAATGGCACCAAGAGAACTATTGCCAATGCTGGTGGCTTCATTTTGAACCGAATCTTGGAACCAATGTTTGTCTCTTCAGACAAACCTATCATGGCTGTAGTTTATAAAAAAACTTCCCAAGGTGATAACGATTCACAAAGGAACGGCGATCCATTCATGATGGTGCTCCCCCCGAAAGAACAGTTTATGAATTCGTACTTGGTTGTCAACATTCAATCGATGGAACTCGGTTCAAATGGAAAAATGTTCGAGGTTTACGAAGAACAATATCTATGCGTTACAATTCCTGATAGCGCAAAATCCACATTGAAAATCGACGGAGTGGCCATTAACCAAGCGTTTACTCCAATTCCAAACACAGATTATTCGTATGCAAACATTTGGACAAGGGACGGAGTGAAAACAATAACCGCATCCGTGCCCTTTGGTATTTCCATCGTCGGCTATGGCAAAGCCAATTCATACGGCTATACCGGCGGCATGAGCTTCCGTCCGCAAGACATTTTCCCGCCCGCTTATGAAATCACTCAGGACTGCTATAGGGTCTCCGGCAATATCACAGAGATCAAGATGAACGATGGCGGCCTCCGTTCGTATTCATTGGTTCCAGGCTCCGCACGGAACACAAATGTTACATTGTCCAACATCTTCAACTCCAAGCGCATAGGCTTCGATGCCGAACTGGTGGACTGGCGCCAAGACGGTTCCTTCGAGCTGATGGCGATGGATTCGGCCAAAAACGAATCGAGAGATACTATTGAAGTCTATGGGTTCACAGTGGCCGGCGAGAACACTTCGCCCAACGAATTGCAGCTTGTCAAGCAAGAAATGCTCTCCGGCACGCCTTTCGCTTTCGACTACCCTGTCCACAATTACGGCAGAGGCACTCAGACAATTTCTTCGGCACGATTCGCCGATGCGCCCGAAATGCACGTGGCCTCGCAGCTGCCGATTTCGATTCAGCCCGGCGAGACTGTATCGATCAGGATCGCAGTGGATGGCGCTGCTGATACGTCGATAGTCGATACGCTGATACTGGGCAACGGATGCTCGGACGTTCGCATTATGTCGCTCGATGCCACTTTCTTCACCGACAAAATGGCTCCCGACACCACGGCGAGCCTCGACGCTTGCCATACAGCAAAATCGCTGAGAATATTCGATACAGGTGTTATCAATGTCGGCATTCGGTCGGTTACGCTCGTTTCGAGCACGAATTGCAACGTCGATATTCGTCCGATCAATCAGAAAAACTGGCAAGCCCAAGTGAACGTGATCGATGCAAATTATGACGCCATATATGAGCTTCTCCTCGCGGATTCCGCCGGGAATATGCGCACAGTTATCGACACGATTCAGGGATTCACGCTGGCCGTTAGCATTGCCGGCGCGGAAAAGGACTACTACGACTTGGGGCAAATTGCTCTCGGAGCACAGAAGTGCGACACAATATTTCTCCGCAACTATGGACTGAAACCGCTGTTCGTGGATAGGTTCCTTTTTGCTAACAATGTCAACTTCTCGATTCCTCAGGCCCAATTGCCGACTGTGATCCAACCCGGAGCTTCGCAGCCCGTCTTGTATTGCTACTTTGCATCGAATAATACAGGATTTGCTGACATCGATTCGCTTTTTGTTTCTGGGAATTGCTTGCAACGGAAATTGAGATTCATGGCATTGTCCGTCGGTTCCGACCTGGTGAGCGAAGATAATTGCGGCAATTCAATATCGCTTCAGGCGCAGGGCGGCAAACCGGCCTTTTCGCTTGCCGACGTATTCCCCAACCCCGCTTCCGGCAGCTACTACGTCCAATTCGGAATCGCGAAGTCTGCGATCACAAAACTACAGATCTATGACATGATGGGCAATTTGATGACAACGCTCTTGAATGAACATCTCGACGCCGGGAACTACCGTCGCAATTTCTCGACAGACGGTCTGACGGCCGGCGCCTACGTGCTGCGCCTGACGTCGGGCAGCGAGACGGCCAGCGTCATGTTCTCGGTCGTAGAATAGGCAGCGTGGCATTACATCGGACATAACAATCACATCGCCAAATTAGAAAATCGAAGGGCGGGTTTGTAAGCCCGCCCTTCGGTTTTTGCGCAATTATTTCTTCTTCGGGTTGAAACAACGTTTTTGTCATTCCCGCGCAGACGAGAATCTCATCTTCATGCTATCAATTCCTCGAAAATATATTGACCCAAAACTCATAAGAAATCTTGATATCCTTGGTAACCCTCACCCCCAGCCCCTCTCCCGGGCGGGCGAGGGGAGCAAGAAAGAATTTGTACTGCATTTATCAAGAATATGATATATCAACATTAGAATGTTATTATTTCTCTACTCTGATTCTTGCATCCACTGCCGTAATGGATTTGCCGGCGCAGAGCAGCGGATTCAAATCAAGCTCGGCAATCTCCGGCGCTGACTCAAGTAGTGCAGACAGCTTCGTAATGATTTCGGCAAAAAGCGTTTCATCTATCGGTTCCTTGCCGCGAACGCCTTTGAACAGTGGATAGCTGCGGAGCGATTGAATCATCGAGTGGGCCGTCTCTTTGGATATTGGGACGAGAGCGGCGGCCGTATCCTTCAGCACTTCGATAAATATTCCGCCCAAACCGCAGAGCACCAAATGCCCGAATTTGTCTTCCTTCGTGGCCCCGGCGAAGAACTCCATGCCGCTGGCCATGCGCTGGACGAGCACTCCTGTCGCGTCTTTGATCGCCATCATCTTCTCGAAAGCGGCCTCGGCCTCGGCGTCCGATTTGATGCCCAGGCAAACTCCGCCCACGTCCGATTTGTGCACCGGGCCGACGACTTTCATAACCACCGGGAAGCCGATTTCGTTTGCCAGGCGGACAGCCTCGCCCTTTGCCGATGCGGTGCCCTCTTTGGCGCGGGGTATGCCGACCGCGTCGAGCAATTGGCCCACCTGTTCGGGGGCGAGGTATCCATTTTCGCTCGATTCGATGACGCTTCTAATCGTTTTTGTGTCAATTTTCGCATCGCTCCGGGTCATTGAGGGGCGGGGCGTGTGGTACACCTTTGCCAAAGCATTGCCAAAAGCCACCTCCTCGGGGAAAAAGCCGCGGCCGAACGCTTTGAACATTTCGATCGCGTCGGCGGCCTGCACGAGCGATGGCAGAATTGGATAGATCGGCTTGCGGCTGGTTTTCATCTTTTCGTTCAGCACGGCGTAAACGTCCTTGATGTCGAAGAGGCCGGAAGTGCCGAAAATCACTGCTGCTGCGTCGATATCCTCGAATTCATTATCGACGTAGTCTAAGATTGTGCCCAATTGTTCGGCGGTGCCGGTCGCGAGGAAGTCGATCGGATTGGCAACCGATGAGCCGTGGAAGAGCTTCGAGAGCAATTCGTCGGCCTTCGGGCCGGAGATGTGCGGCACTTTCATGTTGTTCTTTGCCAAAGCATCCGTTAGCAGCACTCCAGGGCCGCCGGCGTGGGTGATGACGGCAATGCGGTCGCCCTTGAGCTCTTTGTGTAGGAACACGTTCGCAACGTTCACCATCTCTTCGCGGCTGGAGCAACGGACGATGCCCGCCTTGCGGAAAAGCGCGTCCACTGCGGCGTCCGAACCGGCGAGTGCGCCCGTGTGCGACGAAACGGCGCGCGAACCGGCCGAAGTGGTTCCGGCCTTGATGGCAGCGATTTTGCAGCCTTTGCCGATCAGCGATGAGGCATATTTGAGGAAGAGGTCGGGCTTGTCCATCTTTTCGATGTAAATCAGTTTGACTTTCGATGAAGACTTCTCGTCGAAGGTTTCGTCCAAATACTGTAGCACTTCCTCGACGCCGATCTGCGCGCTGTTCCCCACGGAAAAGATAGAAGAGAATTGCAATCCGAGCGGAATGGCGTATTCCAAGATGAACGAAGCTGTGGCGCCGGAGCCGGAAACGAAATCGCAGCCCATGGGCACCAATTGCGGCACGGCGCAAGCAAATGCACCGCGGTAGAATGAATTCATCACGCCGACGCAGTTCGGGCCGATAAGGCTGCCACCTACTGACTCGACGATTTCGACCACTTCGCGCTCCAATGCCTTGCCTTCGTCGCCCAATTCGCTGAATCCGGCCGAAAGGATAATGAAGCCTTTTGTGGACTTCTCGCCGGCCAGTGTGCGGAGCGTGTCCGGCACGTATTTGGCCGCGATGGCGATGATGGCCAGGTCGCTCGCGGGGATTTCGCCCACGTTGCGGTAGCATTTCAGGCCCTGCACCATATCTTCTTTGGGATTGACGACGCAGACGCTGCCGCGGAAGCCGCCGTCCATGAGGTTTTTCATTACGCGCCCGCCGGGCTTGGTTATGTCGTTCGAGCCGCCGATCACGACGATACTCTTCGGATTGATTAATTCTTGTACTATCATTTTATATCCCTAATTTATCAAATTCAATAAAAACAAAAATAAGGAATTAAGGTGGAATTGCAATTGAATCGGATGACAGAATTTTTAGCGGCCACGAACGGCGCGAAGAATGTTGTTTTTGATGTTTAACGATTTGTGTGAGTACTGTACCAAAAACCATTTTGTACGAGTTATAAAAAAACAAAATGATATTTTCCGCGTAGCGGTTGTTATATTGTAGGTACGTTTTGAATTTTTTGGGAAAGATTTCGCTTAGCGAATGTTCTATATAATCGGTTGATTCATACAGAGTATAATAAAACAACCGCTCACGCGGTGAAAACAATTCCTTATCATCTCATCTTTTTGAAATAATCCCTCTCCTCCTATTCCTCATCTCGCTTCAGGCGGTCGATGACCATTTGCATGTCTTTGGGGATGGGGGCCGAAAAGAGTAGCTTCTCTCCGGTTTCCGGGTGGACGAATCCGAGAGTGCGGGCGTGGAGCATTTGCCGGCCAACGCTTTTGGCCAGCTTCTCGGCCACCTGGCGGAAACGTGTTTTGTGGCCGCCATAGACCACGCGGTCGCCCAGGTATGCAGGGTCGCCAAAGACCGGATGCCCATTCGTCGAGAAATGGACGCGGATCTGGTGGGTGCGCCCCGTGTGCAGTTTGATTCGCACCAGCGTCAGGTATTCCAAGCGCTCGACCACGTGGAATTCGGTTTTGGCCGGCTTGCCGTCTTTCTTCACGACGGCGAAGAGTTTGCGGTCGCGGCTGGAGCGCCCGATGTCGCCCTCGTACATGCCGCCTTCGTCCTCGAAAGTGCCCCAAACGAGCGAGTAGTATTCGCGGTCGATTGTCCGGTCGAAGAACAGCTTGGCCAGCTTGGCGTGCACCACGGGATTCTTCGAGACCACCAAGAGGCCGGATGTGTCTTTGTCCAAGCGGTGGACGACGCCCGGCCGGACCGAATCGCTACCGTAAATTTCGCCCTCGCTGCGCTCTTCGTCGTCGTCTTCGCCCACCTCCACGGCAATCGATTCGCGGAACCCAAGATGGTACAGCACAGCATTGACAAGCGTGCCGTATCGGTTGCCGAATCCGGGATGCGTGCACATTCCGGCGGGTTTGTTGACGATGATCAGGTGTTCGTCCTCGAAAACGATTTCGAGCGGGATGTCCTCCGGCACCAATTCGATTGGCGGCGGCTTCATGATGCGGCATTCGATTTCGTCTTTCGGCTGGATTTTCTTGCTGGCCTTGCCGGGTTTGCCGTTGACGGTAACGGCGCCCTCGTCGATTGCCTTCTGGACGCGGGTCCGCGTGGCGTTGATAATCGAGCGCGTCAGGAAGGAGTCCAAGCGTTCGGGAGCTTGGCCGGCGGGTATCTTGAACGTAAATACTTTTTCTATATAGTCGGGGTAGTTTTCTTTCATTGCAGAGAATTATTCCATTTCTAAAACTTCAAAAATACGAAATAAAGGCGAAACGAAACGGAGAATTGTTTGGAACGTCGGAGCTTAGGATAGCGATGAGCTGATGAGCAGATGAGCAGATGAGCTGATGTGATGATGTGGTGATAAGCTGATGTGCTGATGAGTCCCCAAGCAAAATATTGCGAGCAAATTTAATCTAACTTTATTAAATTTAAAGTATTGCTTAGCAGGAAATGCGGGATCAATCTTCGAATAAAGGGTTAGTTCGATAAGAGAGAGATTTTAGGGTTAACGCCAGTTATTGTTCTTGCTTTCTTGTATTCAGGGGCGGAGCCCTATAATCTTCGTAGCAAATTATTGATCTCTTTATTTTTCAAGGGCGGAGCCCCGTAATCTTTTTCTTTTTTTAATTGAGTGTATTGCTTAGCAGAAATAACCGGGTTGACCTTGGAATAAAAAGGTTAGTTAGATAAGAGTAAAAATGCTTTAGCAATGTAGAGGCGGGTTCGGAATCCGTCCCAGGTATAATACATAAAGTACGGTATAAAGTATTCAGGTGGATATAGAATAATTGGGCACGGCGTGCCGTGCCCCTACAAAACATCATTTACACAAACACATCAACTCATCAAAAAAAAAATCCCCTGCCGGTGAAAAGCCAAGCAAGGGATTGTGTTATTTTGATGAGCTGAATTTCGCTGGGGAATGCTATTCTTTGGGGATTGCGAAGGTCGCTGCGTCGATCGATGGATTGATTTGATATGTGTAGTCGATCGTCTGTGTGAAGAAAGGATTCTCGAGAGTTACTCGGGTGGGCAGCTTGATCCCGTCGAATTCTTTATAGTTTGAATATGTTTCCTCGAGGACGGCTTTGGCTCCCTGGGCTTGGTCGTATTGTTCGGATTTCTCGAGCAGGAAAGTCTCTGCATTGAAGTAGAAGAGGTATTCTGTTCCTTTCGGCGAAATGGCTTTCATTACGATTCTGTCTTTCAACTTGCCCAATACTTTGCATTTGTATCCCATATCGATGAGCTTTGCCATCGGGAAAATTGTTCCGTTGAAGATTTGTTTTTCCGTTTCGATGCTGTCCGGCTGCTCGATTGCGCCGACCACGCGGTAGCGGACAGTATTGCCATCGCGCCAGACCGTCTGGTTGATGCTTTGGGACTTAATTTCTTGGAAGAACTTATCGCCCAAGTGCTTCTTCGTCATTGTCCCCTCGAAAGTCTTTCCTTGGAGTGTCATTTGGAATTTTGCATTGACGATCAGCGATTCGGTGCGTTTCATTTTCTTCAGCGAGCCGCAGGCCGAGCCGTACTTGTCGATCAATTCTTCGGCGTCGAATTTGACTTTTTCCATTTTTGCATTTTCGCCGAAGGTTGGGCTAAGCTCTTCCGTGTATTCATAGACTTTGCCGTATTTCTGGAGTTTCGGCAGCACTTCGGGCGAACCGACCACGACGATGTACGATTTCTTCGGGTTCATGTATTCGCCGGCTGCGCTTTTTAGCTGAAGCGGGGTCATATCGTTGATAATAGTTGCATAGTTACGCACCTCGTCCATGTTCCTGTCCAGGAAGTTTGCATTTTGCACGAGGTTGGCGATGAAATCGGAACTTTCGAACGACATCAAATATTTCCCTGTGAAATAGCTTTTGACCTTGGCCAGTTCGGCATCGTCGGCGGGCGTCGTGGCCAAATTGCGAATCTGTTCTAATGTTACGTCGATTGCCGAATCGGTAACTGAATTGCGCACTTCGGCGCCGCAGATGAACATATTGGCGTATTTATTTTGCGAGTGGTTGCCAAAGGGCGAGTATGTGTATGAATACTGCTCGCGGAGAGTGCGGAAGAGCCTGCCGGAGAAGCCTCCGCCGATGACGTTGGCGTCCAGAGTCAGCTCGTTGTAGTTCGATGCGCTGTAAGGAACCGTGCGCGAGCAAACGGCTATCGATGATTGGACCGAGGATTGCCTCGGGATGAAATAAACACCGTAGGGCATCGGATCGATCTTCGGCAGATTTATCGTCGGGGCGATTCCGCGCTCCCACACGGCCCACGAAGAGCGCAGGTCTATGGTAACGATGTCGTTAAAAAAGTCGCCGACGATGGCCAAAGTAGAATTGTTCGGCAGGTAGAATTTTTTGTAATAATTAATAACATCCTCTTTTGTAATGCTGGCGATGCCGTCCACAGTTTTGGACTGTGCGTAGGGATGAGTCTCGCCATAAGCTGCCTTCGCAGCGAGCAATTGCGCAAGGCGTGGGCCGCGGGACATGCTCTCGCGGACTGAGGAAATATACAACTGTTTCAATTTGTCGAGTTCTTCGTCGGGGAACGTGGGCGCGGTCAGGACGTCCAGCAATACGTCGAACATCAGCTTCTGGTGTTTCTTCAGTCCTGAAACTGAGATCGTCGTATAGTCCGGGCTTGCCGAAGTGGAGATCGTGATGCCATTGCCGTCCAGCAAGCGGGCAATCGAATCTGCCGAACGTTTTTTTGTACCTTTCAGTATCATGTCGGCAGTGATTTCTGCGATTCCGGCCTTGGCTCCGTCCTGGGACGAACCGCCCTTGATGAGAAGGCGCAGAGTGGCCGTGGGCTGCTCTTTGTCCGAGATGAAAAATAGTTTCAAGCCGTTTGGCAGCGAATTGGTTGTATAATCCGGAAATGCGAACTCTCTTCTGGCGAGCGGTTCCGGCCGGCGGGTTACGTCGATCTGGGCTTCTGTGGTGGCAGCCTTTTGGGCAGGCTCTTCGGTTTGCGAAAAGAGCGAACCGGCCGCAAGGCCAAACGTGAGAGACAAAACTGATAATTTCTTTATAATGCTTTTCATTGTTTTCATTTTAATTAGTTGAACATAATGGAATTCATTTTTACTTCGATTTTGGCATATAAATCAGCGTAACGCGATTCTCCGTCTGGAGATACCTTGCGGCAACTTCTTTGATTTGCTCTTTGGTAACGGCCATGTACTGCTTCAGTTCATTGTTTACCAATTCGGGATTGTGCCAATACGTCGAATATTTGGCAAGCGCTTTTGCCTTGTCCAATACGTTCTTCTTTGCCGATATGTAATCGGTTTCGGTGATATTTTTTGCTTTCGTGAGTTCTTCGTCTGTGATGCCATTTTTGGCAACTTTCTCGATTTCCTCGAGCATTACTTTCTCAATTTTCTCCATCGATGCGTTGCCCATTGGCCGAGCGATAAACGTTAGCGCTCCGGCGCCCTCGAGGAATAGCGGCGAAATGCCGGCAACCGATGCGATTCTTTCCTTATCGACCAATCGCTTCGTCAGGCGCGAGCTTTCGCCGGACGACATGATGTCCGTGAGCAGAGACATTGCATAGTAATCAGCGGATTTCATGCTGGGGCCTTGGTACGAAATGTACAACGAAGGCACTTTCGCTCTCGGGTCTTCGATTGTTTCGCGGACGGGTTTGGCGACCGGTTTGGGGGCGAAACTGAAACGCTCCGGTGCGTCCGATTTCGGATGGATGCCGAAATATGCGCGAACCAGCTTCTTTGCCTCGCCGATGTCGAAATCGCCACAAATCACGAGTGTTGCGTTCGATGGCGAGTAGTATTTATTATAGAAATTGCGGAAATCGGAAACCTGAGCTTTCTTGATGTGGTCGGGCGAACCAATGACGGCCCATGCGTAGTGCGTGCCCGGGAATAGGTATTCCATTCGTTTCTGGCCGAAGGAACCGTATGCCTGGTTCGTCGTCCTCATTTTCAATTCCTCGAGCACCACGCCGCGCTGGGTCTCCACTCCGGCGGTATCGACGAGCAACTTTCTCATTCTCTCGGATTCGATCCACAGAGCCAAGTTCAATTGCTCCGATGGGAGCTGGAAGAAGAACACAGTTTCGTCGAACGAAGTGTATGCGTTCAGGTTGCCACCGGCGTTAAGGACGTATTTGTCGATTGTCGCGCGAGGAATGTCCGATGTGGCCTCGAACATCAAATGCTCGAAGAAGTGTGCGTAGCCGGTTTTGTCGGTTTCTTCGTCTTTCGATCCAACGTGGTAGTGCACCACCGTGGCCACGATGGGCGCGCTTTTGTCGATTGAATAAACAATTTGCAATCCGTTCGGAAGCGAATCCCTTTCGAATTTGATTGGATTCATCTGGGCGTTCGTCCCGGAGAATGCCAGCGGGAGGGCGATTGCCGCAGCTGCGATGAGTTTTTTCAGTAGGGTCATTTCTTGGGAACCTCGTCTCGAGTTTATTATAATAATTATTTGATATTCAAAGATATATATTCGTATTCGCCGGATTATTGCCCGTCGAAATTGTTAGTGAATTTCTTCCGGGCCGCGAGCAAGAATATCCAAGCAAGACCGACAGCGATCGCCGAGGCTTGGGGCAACAAGTCGCCAACCGTGGCGTAGATCGTCTTTTCGGACAGTAGTGGGATTTCCCGCTCTTCGGCTGCTGGGCGGCGCGGTTCCAATCGGGAAATTGCGTCACCCGTGGGAGCGATGAATCCGCTAATTCCGGTATTTGCCGAGCGGCAAACGTAGCGGCGGTTTTCGATGGCCCTCATCGAGGCGATCAGGAAATGCTGTTCAGGGCCGAAAGTGCCGTCGTACCAGGCATCGTTCGTGATAATGGCAAAGGCTTCGGCGCCGAGCGCGGAAAAATTTCGCACGAAATCCGGGAATATGGATTCGATGCAAATAATCGGCGCAATCGAATGCGTCGAGCCGTCGCGAGTGGTGAAAGCCAAATTCTTCTGTTCGGTGCCCTTCGTCCACGATGAGATCCCGACGCCCCATTCCATCCATTTCGTGGCGAAGCTGATATAGCGCCCGTATGGCACTTGCTCGCCAAATGGCGTCAGGCGCATCTTGTGGTAGATTTCCGGCTGCAAGAAGCTGTCGTGCGAAACGAGAACGGCCGAATTGAACCCGTCATAGAGTTTGCCGGACTTGCCAAACTCGCGGGCGAGCGGCGAGGCGTCTTCGTCCCGTTCGTAAATCAAAAGGTCGGAGAATCCGGTCAGCAGAGAGGATTGGTTTGTGCGCAACCACGATTGAATAAAAGAAAAATCGTGTTTGCAGTTAATGTCTTCGTTCAGGAAAGTGATCGCCGTTTCGTCCCAGACCACGAGGTCGGGCGCGGGCGCAACACGGCAAACGGAGTCTGACAAATGCTTCCGCAAATTGATCTGCGGGACGGCGCCCTGGTCCCATTTTCTCCACGGATTGATGTTCGGCTGGACGACGATCGCCCTCATCGTGGGCCTTTCGGCGAGCAAACGCTCGTGGGCAAACGAACCGACGCGAATCGCTCCATAAACCGATGGGATAATAATAATTGCTGCAATAGCCGAAGCATACCGAATCGTCGTGGCGTCGAAATAGCGCTTGGCACCCGCGCCTGGCCGGCCCTTGATTGCGATGATGTTCTTAACAAGTTTGTACATCAGGACGTTCACGAGAGCGATAAGGAAACCAAGGCCATAGGTGCCGACGACGTCGGCCGATTGCACCCAGAAGTGGTTCTTAATCTGCGAATGGCCCAAGCTGAGCCATGAATACGCCAGGTCGCCCTGCCCGTGCAGGTACTCGAACGCTGTCCAGACGAAAGGGAAAAGCCACATCGCTCGTGCAGACCCGAATCGCTTAGCAAAAAATGCTTGGAGCGCGAATGGCACCAAGAAAAACACCGGATGGCCAATCGCAACGGCAATTCCCGAGGCCACCAACCACGGATCGGATTCGGATTGCCAGCTGGCTATCCACCAATTTGTGGCTGCATGGAAAACAAAAAAAGTGATGTAGATGTGGCGCAAGGGATGGAGCGGTTTGTTTTCGAGGACGAAGAACAAAGGCAGGAATGCGAAAAATGCTGTGAAGTACAATGGATACGGCGGGAATGCCAATGCCATGAGCGCCCCTGCCGCCGCCGAAATCAAATAAGCCCAGTTTTTCATTTCCTGCATAGTCCATTCTTATGCATTATACAAACAACAAAATTACGAAGAAATTACGGTTTACAAGGCATCTAAGTTGCGCCACCACACCAATTAATTAATAAAAGTTGCAATTCGATGCTGGGCGAAATATACTCTCCGATG
>CAZSWR010000011.1:23428-56615 GCA_964610885.1 uncultured Hyphomicrobiales bacterium
CCAATTAATTAATAAAAGTTGCAATTCGATGCTGGGCGAAATATACTCTCCGATGACTTTAATGTAGGGGCGGGTTCGGAACCCGCCCGAGGGATGTGATGATGTGATGATTGTCTGAACTGTGATTTATATGATTCGTTTGATTATTGTGATTGATTGATATAAAAACAATGTGGCGATATAAAACCAACCCCGAAGGGGTTGAATATGAATAACCCCGTCTCTCGAGGCGGGGCAACGGGAGACGAGGATGGTATATACAGAGACCTGCCACACCTTCGAGGTGTGGCAGGTCTTTCTGAGAAGTCGGGCGGGTTTAGAACCCGCCCCTACAATGTGTATCAATCATCACATTAGCACATCAACTAATCATATCATTGATATGTTATTTCTTCTTCTGGTTGTTAGTGCGGCCGCGTTGGTATTTGGATTTGCTGTTTTCGCTGTGCACTTGGTTCTGGCCGGGAAGAGTCCTGCCCTGGGCTGTAGCCATTTCTTGGGCTTCGCGCATTTTCCTTTGGATGAAGCCTTCCTTCTTGGGCATTCTCTTGAGCTGTTCGAGCGAGAGTTTCTTCGGCGAGAGTTTCTCCAAATAGAACTGCTGGGCAATACTCAAAAGGTTGAACATGAAGTAATACAAATTCAGTCCGGCCGGGAAGCTCGAGAACATAAATGTGAACATTAGAGGCATCATGTAAACCATTGCCTTTTGGCGTGGGTCGGTTACGGTCATTTTCTGCTGTATGAACATCGTGATACCCATCAACAGCGCAAGGCCTGAGAATTTATCGATACCGATTATCGGAATTTTAAACGGCAAGGATAGTATAATGTCTGGCCTGGACAGATCAGTAATCCAAAGCCATGACACAAATTCAGCCTGCCGAAGGTCGATCGACGAACTCATCACGGCCCAAAGGGCATAGAGGATCGGCATTTGAAGCAGCAATGGTAAGCATCCGCCAGCAGGATTTATTCCATACTCGGAGTATAGTTTCATTACCTCCTGTTGTTGCTTTGTATTGTCATCCTTGTATTTTTCGCGAACTGCGGCCACTTGCGGATTGATAAGCTTCATTTTCTGAGCAGAACGAAGCTGGGGAAGCGAAAGCGGATACAGAATGAATTTTATGACCAAAGAGAAAAAGATAAGCGCAATGCCATAATTGCCGATAAAGCTATAGATCATTTTGAAGAATGGAAGCATGAAGTATTCGCCGATGGGCCTGATGATGAACGTCCAACCGAAATTCATCATTGCCTCGAGGCCTTCTTCTTTCACTACGTCGTAGTCCAGTGGGCCGATAAAAACCTTGAACGAGGTGTTGATGTTGCCTTTGTTGTACGGCAGCAGGAACTCCATTCCATAGCGTCCGAGTTGCCCTTTGTCCGGCAATAACTCTTTAGACGAGGTCATGTTCACTGTACCGTCCCAAGACTTAGCGGGCTGCGGAATGATTGCCGCGGCGAAGTATTTGATTTTAATGGCTGCGTAGTCGATTTTGCCTGTGCGTTGCTCGTTTTTCTTTGCGTCATCGGCTTTCAGCTCGTCTGTGGAGCCGTTCATCGAAACCAAGACGTGCGATTGGCCGAATTCATCGACGGAGTTATTCTCTTGGAAACGGAGTCCGTCCGCCCAAGAATATTTGAATCCTTTCGAGGCTATTTCGTTTTCGAGGTTCGCCACTTGCAAATCGTTGATGAAATAGTACTTGTCGCCGTAGAATTTGAATTTCCTCAGGATGTACTTTCCGGGAGCAACTTCGAGTTTGCCCGTTAGCTCGAGCGAGTCGGCGCCGGCCAGTTGGTAGCTGAGTTTGCCATTATTATCGAAATCGAAATAGAGGTCGCGCGAATCGATTTTCTGGTGGTCGCGCGTTTCCCACGAAAGGTAAAGCTCGCCAAAGTCATTGAAAATCAGCTGGGTTGGATATTTCGCCCAGTGTTTGTATTTTTTCAATTCCCACTCGAGGATTGTGGCGCCTTTTGTATTGATTTTAATCTTTACGAGGTCTGTTTCGATGTGGATGATGTCCTTTTGCCCTTTGGCGAATTTGGCAAATGCGGGGCCAAATTCTTGAGTGCGATTTATCGAATCGCGGACGTCCGCCGGAACGGAATCGATGACTACTGGCGCAGATTTCGCTTGATGCGCGGTGTCCTTCGCAGTGGCTGTCGCTGTCGAGTCTGTTTGTTCGGTGGTTGCCTTGGGTGCCGGCCTTTGGTTAATCGAATTGTACAATATGAAAACAGTAAGTACAATTCCGATGAGGACGAATGCTAAAATATTTTTTTTGTCCATTTTGAGTATTCTGTCAAAAGATGAAAAAAATTACGGAACGGGGTCATATCCGCCCGGGTGGAACGGATTGCACCGTGCAATACGTTTAAGTGCCATCCAAGAACCTCGGACGGCACCATATTTTTCTAAAGATTCGATTGCATATTGCGAGCAAGACGGATAGAATCGGCACGACCCTGCGAAAACAGGCGAAAGGACTGCTTTATAAACTTTTATCAATGCTATTAAAACAGTTCTCAAACTACGAGGCCCCTTCGTGGTTAGTGGGTCTTGGATTCCGTTTGGCAAATTCAAATATTCTTTCGAGGATGCTGGCGACGGCCTTTTCGACGGGTGCCATTCGGGCAAGCCCGGGCTTCGGAGGTGCGTTCCTCCAGAGGAAGGCCACACAATCGATCGAAAGGAAGCCTTCGCTGATTGCCGTGTCCCGAACGGCCTTGCGCACCGATTCGCGGAGCAATCTCTTGATCCTGTTGCGCAAAACGGCTCGCTTGGCATTTCGTTTGGGGACGATTACCGCGAACCGGAATTCATATTTGCCATTTGGATACGGGCCTTCGAGGCCCGATCCGCCAAATTTCACGACTGCGCTTAGGTTAGCTGAATTGAAACGCCGCCCCGAAGCAAAGAGCTTATCAAATTTTGCTTTGCCCTTCAGCGGGCTGGCAATTATCTTCGGCGAAGTGGCTTCGTTGCTTATCAAATTCAGTGCTTCTCTTTCGATTTATACCGTGGCCACCCAAAACGGGCCGGCCAAGGCAACTGATCAAACAGATTACGCTATGCACCCTGAGCGAGTACTATGCTTTTTTTCTTTCGTCGCTAACTGTGAGTTTGTAGCGGCCTTTGGCGCGGCGTGCTGCGAGCACTTTGCGTCCGTTTTTCGAGGCCATTCTCTCGCGGAAGCCGTGTTTGTTCAATCTTTTTCTTCTGCTTGGCTGAAATGTTCTTTTCATTTCTATTACCTGTATTTCAAATAAAAAATCTATCCAACTAATTCAAAGAACTACAAATATAATAATTATTTCCCAATTATTAAAAGAATATTTTTATCGCTCGGGCGAGCGGCCTGCAAAGTGTTTTAGAATCGCTATTATTGGGAGCCAGCCAGAAAAAGTATTGATCAGCCATGGGGCTGTCTCAAAAGTCAAAAAAACTGGTTATTGGTCATGTTGAACGAAGTGAAACATCCATATTCAGCAATGACTTATGAATGGCATGGATTCTTCACTACGTTCAGAATGACAGTTTTGAGACAGCCCCTTCGATATTAGCCATATCTCCAATATTATCATTGTTTTAGCACAAACCGTTCTTTAGCCCCCTTTGAAAAAGTTGGTTGGGGATTTGTCGATATATCAATGAGTTACTGCAACTTTGGCAATGGGGCAAGCCCCATTGTTGCAAATATTTACTTATTCAACACACTCTTAGAGGTAGTTCAATGTTGGTAGGCGAGGGTTTATAGCCGTGCTTAAACAAAAAAACACATCCGATGAATTAGAGTAATCGGATGTGTTTGCTTAGATAGGCGAAACTCTGTTGGTATTTGCCTTATTCGTTCACTGTTGCTTGGTTCTCCTCGGCCGAGTGGGTGGCCAGTTGTGCACCAAAGTTGCGGCATTCGGCCAGAGCAGACTCCGTGGGTTTCCATTGGGCCTTCACGCCGTCGCCAACCATCGCGAATCCTGCGTCCGTGAGCTTTTGGGCGATCACTTTGACGCCGGCCGGACTCCAGCCATACGAGCAGAATGCGCCGCCGAGTTTGCCCTGAAGGCCGAGATTCTTCGTATCCTCCAGAATTGCGGAGAGTTGCGAAATAATACCGCCATTGACCGTCGGCGATCCGGCGATGACCGCTTTCGAACGGAAAATTTCCGTCAGCAGGTCGCTGTGGTCCGTCCGCGATGTGTTGAACAGCTTCACGCTAACTTCTGGGGCAGCCCCGCGGATACCTTCGGCGATGGATTCGGCCATGCGGCGTGTGGAGTTGTACATCGTATCGTATATAATAGTAATCTGGTTTTCGTTATAGGCGTTGGCCCATTTGCTGTACAGCTCGATGATTTCGTTGGGGCGAGAGCGCCAAATCAGTCCGTGCGAAGGGCAAATCATCTCGATAGGCAGTTTCATGGCAGCGATTTCGCCTATTTTTTTAATCACTTTCGGCGAAAATGGCTGGACGATGTTCGCGTAATATTTCATTGCTTCGTAAACCAATTCGTCGTGCGAAACGAATTCGTCGAACAGGTGTTCGCTGGCGAAGTGCTGGCCGAACATATCGTTCGAGAAAAGTATATTGTCGCCCGTTAGGAAAGTGGCCATCGAGTCTGGCCAATGGAGCATTGCCGCCTCGACGAAGACTAATTCCTTTTTCCCGATGGGAAGTTTGTCGCCTGTTTTGACGATTTGGAAATTCCAATCCTTGCCGTAGTATCCTTTGAGCGATTTGGCGCCGTTCGCGGTGCAATAGATCGGCGTGTTCGGTATCAGCTCCATCAGCACGGCGAAACCGCCCGAATGGTCAGGCTCGCCATGATTGGCAACGATGTAATCAATTTTATCTAAATCAATTTCTTTCCGTAGTTGTTCCACCCATTCCTCGCCGAAAGGGACATAAACTGAATCGATAAGTACGTTCTTTTCGTCGCGGACCAAATATGAATTGTACGAAGAACCTTTGTGCGTCGAAAGCTCTTCGCCATGGAAACTGCGGAGTTCCCAGTCAATTTTTCCAACCCATGAAACGGAATCAGTGATTTTGTATGACATTATAATTTAGTTATTAGTTCAACATACATTTTCAATTAAGCATGACGAAATCGGGCGGTACATATTTTGTTTACAAAACCCAATGGACAGTTGAAATTGTGCCTCCGTGCCAACCCACGGGTTAACCTGTAGATGTGATACAAGTGCTATCTATTATATTAGCAATGTATTAGCTTGTACCTTTCTTAAGCCACCTTTGGCAAAGTGGGTTGGGGGATTTATTGGTGCTTCAATGACTTACCACAATGTAGGCAATGGATTGAAACCCATTGCTGCTGAAATTATACTATTTCAAAAACAGATTAACTACATCATGATTGTATTGAACTCTCGACAAAGAATCATCCACTCAATATAGCTATGAGCCAATTATCTTTTCTTGAGATTTCAGGGAAATTGAACAAATTTCAGATTTTTATTATGTGGAAAATTTGTATATTTATTTTTTTCATTAATCAAGGTGCCAAATCAATGAAAAGAGTTATTACTGCCTTTGCCATGATAGGTTTTTGCATTCTCACTTTTGCCTGTAGCGATAGCGGAAACAATCCACAGAACCCGGATTCGATTCCTTGGTCTGCATATCACCAAGTGGCCTCGACAACGGCAAGGGTCATCTCGGCCGGGTTGTCTCCTGTATTCGCTTACAGCAACATTCCAGAGGAAGGGCAGAAACAAATTTTGCAAATTGTACTCCAGCGAGTTAGGATTTTCGATGATTCGTCCTCTTGCATTATGGTGTTCGACACTTCAATGACTTGTGCGGCCAATCCGTTCGACAATGCTTCGGTTGGGAAAAGCTACTTAGACTCGGCGGACGCTCACGGAACTAAGTACTTCAAGGATCTATATGAAACATTTGCTGACTATAATATAATAAATATATGTAGTAAATATTACTACACAAAAATTGATGACAAGGAATACCCGTTGGGTATTTATGGAAGGTATATTAACAATACCAACCTGAGGATGGTTTGCCAGTACGTGCCGAAAGGGAACCCCAAATGGTGCACGGATTCTCTTGAATTGAAACGCGAGACTGTTAGGAATGTGGTCTCGGCCGCAGCTCTCGGCACGGAAAGCGTTTTCTCGGCCTTAATTTCCGACTACTCGAAGCAAGTTCTGATGCTAAAGCTATTCACAGATTCCCCGCGCTTCTTCGACGACAATTCCGGCTATCTGTTCGTCGATGATATGAACCACATGAGCATCTGCCTCCCGACGGACAAAGACAAGGAAGGAACCAGCCTCTACGACTATATGGACTCGCGCGGCAACTATCCCGTTAGGATGATGGTCAGCCTGCTCCAAAGCGCAAACTGCGGATGGGTGGAATATTTCTACACCAATCCAACCACAAAAAAGGAGCAGAAGAAACACGTTTACGTCCAGCGCATCGAGGGCACGAACATGTTCATTGGCGCCGGATGCTACGAATGATTGGGCGTCTGATTTCTCTTCAACCGAACTTTGTGGAAAATTAGCTTGAAAAGCACCACGCGGACTTTGCCGTGGGGTGTTTAATAGATACAGTAAATCATTGAAATATCGACAAATTCCCCAACCCCCTTTGCCAAAGGGGACTAAAGAAAAAACCACGTATAGCACTGATATTATTAGAGATAGTGGCATGCTCCAGCCCACGGGTAACCCGTGGGTTAGGATAAAGATACTATTTCGACAGCCTCCCAACACTCACCTCCGGGGCCGCTGAGCTTGCCGAAGTGCGGTCACTGAGCTTGCCGAAGTGTACCCACCGCCTACTCCGAAAAGAAACAAAGTGGCAGTCCACACCTTTTTAATTATATTTGAATATGTACAGATTGCAAAGTTAGGAAATGATACCTTTAGAAATTAAAGAACGGAAAATCAAATCCGTAGCGCAAAACAGAAAAGCTTACCACGACTTCGAGGTGCTTCAGAAATTCGAGGCCGGAGTGGCGCTGCGCGGCACCGAAGTCAAATCGCTCAGGGCGGGCAAGTGCTCCATTCAGGACAGCTATGCCGCTTTCCCGTCTTCGGACAGCTACGAACTTTTCTTGTTGAATTTCCATATCTCGCCCTACGAACACGGCAACCGCGAGAACCACGAACCGAAACGCTCGCGAAAATTGCTTCTGAATCGCAGAGAAATCGTGAAAATAAAAACTGCGATCAGCGAGCGCGGGCTGACGCTAATCCCGCTTTCTGTCTATTTCTCCGGGCCGTTCGTCAAGATCGAATTGGGCGTCGTCCGTGCAAAGAAGAAATACGACAAACGCGAATCCAACAAAGAAAAGGACACAGAACGCGAAATTCGCCGCAAGTTCAGGACTTAGCGTCGCTTCGCGGGCAAGCTCTCGCATTTGATTGCTCGTTTGAAATTGGACAATAATATTATATAATTCTAATAAAGGTTTTTAACGATGTTCCCATCGCTCAACGAACAAATGGACCTCATCCGCTCCGGTGCTATCGATTTGCTGCCCGAAGAGGAATTTGAACAGAAAATTGTAAATTCAATTAAAGAGAACAAACCACTACGAGTCAAATTCGGTTGCGACCCCAGCCGGCCGGACCTGCACATCGGCCATGCGGTCGTGCTGCACAAGCTGCGCCAGTTCCAGGAATTGGGTCACCTCGCCGTGCTGATCATCGGTGACTTTACGGCAATGATCGGCGACCCGTCCGGCAAGAACAAAACCCGCCCCCAACTTTCGATCGAGGAGACGCGAATTAACGGAAAGACCTACCTCGACCAGGCCGGCCACGTGCTCCGCGAGGACCGTTTGGAGGTACGCTACAATTCGGAATGGCTCGGGAAAATGAGTTTTTCAGACGTAATCGGTTTGGCTGCCAAATACACAGTGGCGCAATTGCTCGAACGCGACGACTTCTCGAAGCGATTCAAATCCGGCGCGCCGATCAGCGTCCACGAACTGCTCTATCCGCTCGCGCAGGCAATGGATTCGGCCGCGATCGATTCAGACATCGAATTGGGCGGCTCCGACCAGAAATTCAACCTCTTGGTGGGCCGCGAGATACAGAAAGCATACAACAAACCATCGCAGTGCATACTCACCATGCCGATTCTGGAGGGCACCGATGGCGTCGAGAAAATGAGCAAATCGCTCAATAACTACGTGGCGCTGACCGATACGCCCCGCGAAATGTTTGGCAAAGTTATGTCCATCCCGGACAACCTTATCACTCGCTACCTCCAATATGGCGCGCAGGCCCCGGCGAAAGAAGTGGCGGAAATGGCTGCCGGGCTGGCCGGCGGCACCGCGCATCCGCGCAACGCAAAAGTGCGCACGGCGATGGGCATCGTGGAGCTTTACCACGGCAAGGAAGCGGCCGAAGGCGCCTTCGAGGAGTTCGAGCGTATATTCAAGAACAAAGAGCTGCCCGACGAAATCGAAGAAGTCGAAATCAAGGGCGAAAGCACCGAACAATTAGTTGCCGATGCGCTGCTTGCGGCCGGCATGGTGCCATCGAAGAAAGAAGCTCGGCGAAATATCGAGGGCGGCGGCGTCCAAATCGAGAACGAAAAGGTCTCCGATCCATTCGCCAAATGCGATTTCTCGGAATTCAAATTGGTCAAGGTGGGCAAAAGGAAATTCATGCGAATCAAGTATTCTGTGTAACATTTCGCTTCGGATTTTGTTTCTACAAATTGAAGCGAGTTGGTTACAAATTGTAACCGGTTGAAGTTTGAAGATGAAGCAGGAAAATGATACGTTCGCAAGGATTCACTCGAGCGGTGGCGGCGAGGATTCGGTTTTCTACAGCATCCGAAATACTCTATTGTTAGCTTTGGGAAAGTGTGAGACAGTCGAGAGTTCACAATTAAAAAAGAGGAAGATTTAAATAATTCTTTGCATTGAAATTGGGACGCCTCTTGTTTTATTTTGAAAGGCTTTGCAATATGACTAAGAACGCAGCGATTAAAATTTTCGAGCAGAAACAAATCCGTTCGCATTGGGACGACGAACAGGGGAAATGGTATTTCTCTATAGTCGATGTGGTGGGAGCTTTGACAGGCCAAACCACATACCAAAGCGCAAGAAACTATTGGAAGGTGCTTAAAAATAGGCTGATTAAAGAAGGTAACCAATCGGTTACAAACTGTAACCGGTTGAAGTTAGTAGCTGAAGATGGGAAGATGCGACTAACAGACGTTGCCGACACAGAACAGCTTTTCAGGCTGATACAAAGCGTGCCATCGCCCAAGGCCGAACCGTTTAAGATGTGGCTGGCACAGGTCGGAAGGGAACGAATCGACGAAATCGAAGACCCGGAACTTGGAATCGAGCGGATGATGGAAACATACCTGCGCAAAGGTTACAGCAAGGAGTGGATAAACCAGCGCCTGAAAAGCATCGAGGTTCGCAAGGAACTGACTGACGAATGGGAAAACCGTGGCGTGAAAAAAGGCCAGGAATTTGCAATTCTGACCGACGAAATCACCAAAGCATGGAGCGGCCACACGACAAAACAATATAAAAATCTGAAAAACCTGAAGAAAGAGAGCTTGCGGGACAATATGACGAACCTCGAATTGGTGCTTAACATGCTGGCCGAAGCCACCACCACCGAGATCTCGAAGCAGAAAGAACCGGATACCTTCGAGGAAAGCAGAACCATTGCGAAACAGGGCGGCACAATCGCCGGAAATACGAGACGGGAAATCGAAGAGAAAACCGGTAAGAGCGTGGTAACAAACAAAAATGCTAAACAAATTCATACTGGCCCGAACAAAGAAATTGTCAGCCGAGATTGAGTCTCTGCTGAATAGCACCACTCTTGGCAGCGATATGATGTGAGAAGAAAAAAATGCGAGTTCATTATTATTAATATTTGAATAGTTTAAAGAATAATTGACATCGAGTGCGTTTATGAAGCAATCCGTTACGAAATACTTTTATTGGGCATCGATTACTTTTTTTGTTTGCTTAGTAAACTGGTCAAACGCCAGCGCCACGCCTGAGTTCGCCTCGTGGACGGACAACAAATGTTCGAAGTGCCACGTGAACATGCAGGGCGGCGGAATGCGCAACGAATTTGGCTGGCAATTCGCCAAGGATGCCTCATATTTCAGCAGCGAAGACGACGCCGTGAAGCCGCTTTATTCGGCAATCGATAAGTCAAAATACAACCTGCTGCCGAATTTTGCCCTCGGTTTCGATTTCCGCCTGCAAACTGTCCGCTCGCACAAAACGGAGGATGCGGTCCGGCGCGTGTTCCCGATGCAGGGCACTCTGTATGCAGCATTTACGCCGGCTTCGTGGTTCGCGCTCGAGGGCCAGGCAAATGCCACAAAAGTCGATTTCTTCCCCGGGCAGCAGTGGTGGCACGCCTCTGCAATCATCAAGTCGGAGGCAACAGGCCTGTCGTTCCGCTTCGGCAAGTTCCAACCGTCGATGGGATTGCGCGATTGCGACATGACTTCGTTCGACCGCCGCGTAGCGATGCCCGATGGCACCGAAAGTTTCATCCCGCCGGACTATTCCGAATTCGGAGCGGAAATCATCGCCGAACCAGCCGATTGGATCACGCTGAATGCTGGTATATTCGACACTCGAGCCTTGGACCAGTTGCAAATTTTCGGCATGGTGCCGCTTGTGAACCTCAAGGGCAATTCGCTTGAAAATGTTAGGGCAATTCTCTATCCGCACATGCTCTTGGATTTCTTGCCCGAAATGTACATTGGCGCGTCGCATGCATTGGATGGCGATTTCACGTATTCCACTTTTTTCGGCGGATACACTCCGTTCCAAGAGTTGAACATTTACGGCAAATACATAGCCAGCCGCCGCCCATACGCCCGCGAAACTGACAATTTCGTGGTTGGAGCGTCGTACATGCCGCTGAAAGGCATCATACTCGGCGCGCGGGCAGAGTTCGGCTCGACGGATCTGATCATCGCAGACGACAGCAGCTACGTCAACAAACAAGGAGAAATTATTCGCGTGAAAAATGTCCTCGACGTGCTGAACTTCCGCGCGACACAAGTGGTTTTGAATGCAAAAATATTCGCAATGCCATACGTGGAACTAATCCCCGAATATCGATTCCTTCGGTGCAAAGAGTACGAATCCACGCGCTGGGTGCTACAATTGCATTTTTATTATTAATCTGTAATTTCCAATTGGTATTATTTAATTTTCTTTTTAGACCTGCCACACTTCGGAAGTGTGGCAGGTCTGGTTTATACGCAAGTGGTGATTCCTTCTGGCGGACGGCATGTAAGTACCTGACATTCATATACTTACATTCCCCTCGTTTGCAAGGATGGGCGGAGTGGTTGCCCAAGATCTTGAACCTTCGGAAAGTTGATGCGCTAATTGTCTGAACTGTGATTGGTATGATTTCTGTGATTGGTTTGGTTGGAGAATGGTAACATTCAGACGGCCAATAAGTACCTGACATTCATATACTTACATCCCCATCCTTTGCAAGGAGGGGTGCCCGAAGGGCGGGGTGGTTATTCATCTTCAACTATTTCGTAGTTGTTTGTTTTATTATCGATTTTAATTCTCGGTCGGGTTTGGAACCCGCCCCTACACCCGGAATAATTCAATCAGCACATCAGCTAATTTTTGTGAAGTTTTTGAACACGCCCAGATTCTTTTCTGCCAACTAACTGTTCTTATATATTCTCGGCACCCTTGCTGAAATGTTGGTTGTTACTTCGTAGGGAATTGTCCCCTGCCAGGCAGCAATTGTGTAAGCATCGATTTTTTCATTTTCGCAATCGCCGAGCAGGATCACTTGGTCGCCGACGCGCACATCGTCGTCGCGGCAGTCCACCATTAACTCATCCATACAAACGCTGCCGATGATGGGGCGCAGTTTGCCGCCAACGATGCACGAAGCGCGGTTCCCAAGCGTTTTGAAGTAGCCATCGCCATAGCCAATGGGCACGGTGGCCACGTTCATATCCTCCGTGGCAACGTATCCGAAATCGTACCCAACGCAATCGCCCTCGGCCACTCGGCGCACGGCCACAACCGCGCTCTGGATGCTCATCACTGGTCGAACTTCGTAAAGGTCGGAAACGCACTCGTCCGGCGGATACCCGTAGAGGGCAAAGCCGGCACGGACCAAATTGAAACGTGCCTCTGGAATATTGATAATTGCGCCGGAATTGGCGGCATGAACAAATTCGAACTCGTATCCGGCTTTGTTCAGTGTATATATCGTTTGGTTGAATAGAGCCAATTGGCGATAAGAGAACTCCCTATTCGTGGGCGATGCTGCGAAATGCGTACAAATCCCGACGAATTTGATTCCCGGGAATGCACTGGCCTCCTTAATGAATTCGACAGCAGCCGACGGCGCAACGCCGTCGCGGTGCATGCCCGTATCGATGAACAAGTGCAGGCGGACAGTTCTGCCGAGTGCTTGAGCATAGTGCGACACGTCGCGCACGAATTCCATGCTCGAAGTGGCCGGTTGCAGGTCGTGCGTGGCAATGGTTTCGGCTTCGCCGCCAAAGGTTGGAACCATAATGAAAATATCGCCCTTGTCTCCGCTCTGGCGCAGTGCCACTGCCTCGTCGGCAAACGCCACGCCAAGGAACTCGACGCCTTCCGTTCGCAGCGCGCGAGCCACCTCGATCATGCCGTGGCCGTATGCGTTGGCCTTCACGACGGCCATCACTTTCTGAGTCGGGGCGCTTTTCCTAATGAATTCATAGTTATTTTTCAGCCGGGCAAGGCTGATTACTGCTTTTGTTGTTCTCATAATCGTAGTGTATCTATTTGTTAAAATCCCCCCGCAAATGATTGCACTCATTTGCATTGCAAAAATAAATATTTTTTGGCATAAAGATTGTATTTTTATTTAATTGATTGAAAATTTCGGATAGGCGGAATGGATTTATTTAAAAGATATTTCATACATATAATTGCACTTTCGGCCGCAATCGTCCTGATGGCTTCGTGCCGCAGCGCTGGGCCGTGCCCGGCAGTGCCGAGCGCAGGGAATTTAGGGTCGGAAGTCAATAGCGGCGCCGACGACTATATCGCGACGAGCAACGGCAACACACTGTATTTTACGTCGAAAAGAGACAAGAAAAAGGAAGGCATCTACGCCTCCGAGTACGACAATGGCGAATTCCTTCGCGCCGAACTCGACACAACGCTCCCACTGGCGCGGTATTCCAATATTTCCACGCCCACATTCTATCGCAATCCGGCCGACGGCGTCGTGGAAATGTACTTCGCGGCTACCACCAAGAGAAACCGTAACAAAGAAATCTATACAACTCGGCAGATCAACGGCCAATGGAGCGAACCGAAACCCATCGAGGAATTGAGTAGCGAGGCATTCGATTCGCACCCGTGCATTGCGCCCGACGGCTCGTTTATCGTTTTCTCTTCGATGCGCGACGGCGGCGTGGGCGGGCTGGACCTCTACGTCAGCTACCGAAACGGAAAAAATTCGTGGACGAAACCCGCCAACCTCGGCCCAGGTGTGAACACCCAAGCGGACGACATTACGCCCTGCATTGCGCCCGACAAATCGCTTTATTTCGCTTCGAAAGGATACACTACAGGCAGCGGTTACGATATTATCAAGGCAGAATTCGATGGAAAAAAATCGTGGAACAAGGCGAAAGCTCTCCCCATTCCGCTCAACAGCTCGGCAGACGATTCCGGGCCGACAATTATCGCCAATAACCTTTGCTTCGCTTCCAAAAGGGGCGGCGGTTGTGGCGGATTCGATATCTACGCTTTCCCGCTCTGCGGGCCGGTCATCGTGGACGGCACTCTGGACTCACGCATCAACATAAGCGATTTGGGCTACGTCGAGCTGTACTCCCGAGACGGCCGTAAGCTGCAAGAATCGAGAGTGAACGACAATTTTAAATTTGAATTCGTCGTCGAACCGAACAAACCATACGTAATGAAATACAAAAACGATTGCCTGCACCCGCTGATGGACAACATAGCGTTCACGGCGCCCTGCTCGGACACGTCAACAGTGAAATTGCTGGCAAAGTTCGTGCTTTCCTCCGACGTCAGCACCTACACCTTCGACGAATTCCGCGTGCCGTTCTTCGTAACCGGATACTACATGCCGAACACAAGCGAGAATCTTGCCTCGCTACGCTTGAAATTCTCTCTCGGCATGATGAACGACGAATCGAAGAAATACATCGAGAATCCCGGGCCGGAATACGACGAGACTTCGCAAGTGGTGGACGGCGGATTCCGCGAGGCTGTCCGGTTCATAATGAACACGCTGAAAAATATGGACAACTCGTGCCTGAAGGGTAACGCATCGATCAACGTTAAAGTGCTCGGATACTCGGACCCGCGCCCGATCTCCGACAAAGCCATATACGACGGGCCGGACGTGGACGCCCAAGAAATCGGGCTTGTGGCCAAACACGGCGAGCGCATCACGAACGATTTGCTTTCGAGGCTTCGCGCATATTTTAGCGCAGAACTAATCAAAAAAATGCTCAACGAAATCCCCGAATTCGAGGAATACCGCGGCCGCGTTACTTGGTCCGCAGAGGGAATGGGCGTGGACGAATCCACAGACGCAAACAACGAATTGAAGCGGAAAGTCATTATCCGCATCGGCCTGCGCTGATCGATGGGCGCGCAGCGCCACCTGAAATTCAGCAATAAAAACAATGTTGGGGCGGGTTCGGAACCAGTCCATTGATTGGTTTATTGGTTGATGTGGTGATTGCTTGTTTGGCGAAAACTGTAAGTTACGGGATGATGTGCCAAACCTCGGAGGTGTGACACGTCTTTCAAGTAGAAAGTTGAAAGTAACAAGTTGCAAGTAGAAGAATTTACTATCTTAAATAGAGACGACTTGCTACTTTTACCTTTCTACATGCAACTATTATCAACTCATCATCTAATTCCTGATTTTTTCCACGACTGCACCGATTCGCTGGGCGGCGGCCGTCAGCGCAAAGCCTAAGCAAATTATTTCGATCCATTCGATATCCAATTTGTAGCGTATGTTTAGGACGGACGTGAAGGCATAAACTGCGGTAAAATAGGTTAATATCAGCACCGCGCTCCAGAAGAACTTCCGATTCCGCCCGTAGGCAACAAAAAGAGAAGCTGCCAATCCCAAGGTGAGAACGAAATTAGGTATCTTCCGGGCCAGCAGAAATGAAATGGATTTGTCTCCGATGTACCTGGGCGGATAAGTCCAATACATATATGCCTGGTATGCGGATTTCTCCAAATACAGGGGAATATTGTTCGTAATAATCGGATATACAATAGATTTGTATCGAGCTTCCATTTCGATATCATTGTGTTTCGTTACTTCGTTATCGAATATTTCTCGATGCAGCGAATCCGGCACCATCACGTATTTCTCTCCGGTTTGCCAATATCCGAGATAAAAATTCATCCACACAGGGGATTTGAGAGGCATGAACTTGCCGAATTCGCAGTAATTCCTTATCGTCCACGGCGCCAGTAGCACCAGCCCGGCCGCGGAGATAATTAATGCCTGCTTCAACCTTTTGCTCGCCGCGAGGTATAAAACACAAGCAGCCACCACCGGCAACACAACAGGTTGGAGCTGCAAAAGCACCGAAGCCAACACGCCAAGCACAATGCAAAGCGCGACCGATCGGCTCTGCTGGCCGCGGCCGAGGAAATAGAGGAATGAATACATGGCCGCAACAAAGGCCGGAACGAATAGATTCGTGATTTCTAAAGTGTTCGAATAGAATAAATACGAAGGATGCAGCAGGAACAAGACGCCCAACCACAGCGATACTTTCCTCGAGAAAAAGTACTCGGATGTTTTGTAGATCCCAATTGCCGTTACGGACATTAGCACGTGCTGGAGCAGCACAGGAAATAGTTTGTCGTCGCCGAAAACCATTATCGCCATGCTGAGGAACAAAGGATATACCGGCATTTTGAGCGCCGTCGGGCCGACGGAAGGAATATACGAATAGCCAAGCCCATCGACAAAATTCTTCGCAATGGCCCAATCCTCCACGGAATGAAAATCGTTTATGAAAAAAATTGAAATCAGCACTTTCGCAATTATCGCAATTAGCACTGCAAACCAAAGATGGCGCGGCTCGATCGAGGATGCGAAGTTGTGTGTTTTTATAACCGCCTTTTTTATTAGCTCGGCCAAAGTTACTTCTCCTGTTAATTGCAAATTCTGGTGCTACAAGCGTTGCGAATTGACTGCGATGCCAATCGTATAATGCAAATATAAGGAAACGGGCGAGATCCTGCAAAATCGCAGTGGAAGAGTGCTGGTTAAGTGTTGTTTTGCTAAAAGCACCTTGTATTGCCTTGTATGGGTGGCATGGCAGGTTCAAATTTGCAACAATGGGCTTTTAACTCATTGCATACGTCTCAAGTCTCCTTAGAGCCTGTTGAAAAAGTATCGATCAATGAACCCACGGGTTAACCCGTAGGTTGGTTCCAAGCCATATCTCCATTATTGTCAATGTATTAGCACAAACTTTTCTTTAGCCCCCATTGAAAAAGGGGGTTGGGGGATTTGATTGTTTTTCAATGATTTACAGTAATACATGCAATGGGTTAAAACCCATTGTTGCAAATCTTGTACTTTTTCAACAGCCTCCTAAGATATACTCTCAAGCCCCAACTCGGCAATTTTTAGGTCGAAGGGTGTTGTGATTTTAATATTTGTTTCCTCGCCTTCCACGATTCGGACGGGAAAGCCCGCTTGCTCGGCCAATGATGCGTCGTCCGTGGCGACGAAGCCCGAACCGGCAAGTTTCGCGTAAGCTTCGGTCAGGATTTCGGCTCGGAAGCCCTGAGGCGTCTGGACGGAGCAGAGCGAACTCCTGTCCGGCGTTGCCATCACGAAGTAATCATCATTGCGCACTTTGATCGTCTCCTTGGGCATAAGCGCCGGAATTGCCGCGCCATATTGCGAAGCGGCGCAAACCACACGGTCGATCAGTTTGTCGGAAAAAATCGGCCGGACTGCGTCGTGCACCAGCACGATTTCGGCCCGCTTTTCGTTCGCGCAGCGCAAGGCGTTGGCAACGCTGTCCTGGCGCTCGCTGCCGCCCTTGACGATGAAAACAGGCTTCGCGAAATTCTCCGCCGTTACCAACTCTTTTGTGTAGCCGATCCATTCCTCGGGAACGGCCAATATCACAGAATCGATTATTTCGCTCGCTGCGAATCGGGAAAGAGTGTGCACCAGAATCGGCCGCGAACATAGTTCAATGAATTGCTTCGGCTTGTCCGAGCCGAACCTTTTCCCTGTTCCGCCGGCCGGAATAATCACGATGGTCTTTCTTTTCATCTATTCGCCCCGCTCTGAATTACTTGTATAAAAAGGTCTTAGATGCGTCAAACACTTGGCTAATCGTTCCTGAAGTGGTAAGTGTCGAAAACAGCCGTCGGATTGTACAACTTGAAATCGCCAAAACCGTTTTTGTCCACGAATACGAATTCTTTGCTCTGGAATGAGTATGTCCAGCGCTCGAAAATGTTCCCATAGTTGTTCCGCGAGGAAGTTTCCACGTTCGTAGGATTGCCATAGACGATGAAAACGTGTCCTTTGTCCGTCATCCACCCTTCGGTCGCGGAGCGGAAATTCTTGTTTGCATAGTTGATGCGGGCGTAGTATTCCTCAAAGGCTTCGTTGCGGTCCGTGCTGGGCGTCGGGTCCAACTTTTTCCAAAATTCGTCGAAAAGCGTTGCACGGGTTTCGTCGTCCGGCGCGGCGATCATTTTTTCGATTTCGTCGTAATCGGCCACGTAGCGCAGTTGGCGAATTGCCAAGTTTAGGTCGGAAAACACGTTGCCAATGAAGTTTGATTTGTATTTGATCGAACGTTCGGCAATGGCCAAGTAATCATCTTTTGTGTATTCAATACGGTTCGATGGCTTGAGCGGAATAACGCGCAGTATGTAGTTGCCCTGTTTCATCTTTTCGGGCAATTGGATGCGCAGGTAGTGGCGGGTTACTTCCGGTTTTATCGGTAGTTTGATTTTCGTGCTTTTGAACACAAGCTCTTCGTTCGGTTTGAGAATTTCGTAAACCACGTCCACAGAGTCGCTTATTGTTTTGTTGTACAGCTCGAAGAATGCGTAGAAATTATTCTTGATCGCGCTGACGTTGTCCGAAAGGTGGGGCGTAATCTTGTATTTGCCGTTGTTTTCTTCGATGGAACTGAGCAGCAGTATGCTACTCGTGGAGAATTGATACTTCGCGAATTCGATCACCGTCAGAGTGCGCGATTTCGAGTAGGTCTGCTTGGAATTCTGATCGGTAACCGTTACGGAAACCTCGTATTTTCCGGGTGCCAGGTTCAGCGTGGTCTGCGAATAGTCGAAATCGGTCGTGCCGCCCTGGACTGCGAAGTAGTTGTCGGTCGTTATTTTTCGCGACTTTGTAATTTCCTTCGAGAATTTCCGTGAGCTGTCCCGAACTGTGATGAACAGGTCGTAGCCGGCGTAATACAAGTCCGACGACCGTATAAATGTTACGGCTTGGTACGGGACGATTGCGTAAACATCGACTCTGGCCGCTGTATCCGTATCGGCAGCGCGGAAGCTAACCGCATCGAAGTATATTTCTTTCGATTCGTTTTGATCCATTTGCGCGATCGCCGCCGAGAGCATGGAGGCAAAGAATGCAATACAAACAAGTAGATTTTTCATTTTTAACCTGCAATAAGTGCAAAAGGCTTGCTGCGGGGTTCGCAGCCGGATTCAAAATCCAATTTAGTAAATTAAGCAACTTTGTCCAATTTTAAAAATATTATGCTCAGCAAAATACGCCGCAACGAACTTTTTGCATAATATTTACCGCAGCGAAGGGTTTTCAAGAGTAGAGTGCGGAATTTGAATTCTGTAGGGGCGGGTTCCAAACCCGCCCGAGGATGTGGTGATCTGATGATTACTTTTGTGTCAAGTTATACTACCATTTGAAATGGTAGTATAACTATATCCTCTTCAGTAACAATCGTTTACACATTCCCGTCCATGCCAAGGAGGGGTGCCCGAAGGGCGGGGTGGTTTCCACACCAGGTGTGATCCATGTTTCCCACGCCTCGCGAGACGTGGTTATTCAAGTTCAACCCCTTCGGGGTTGGTGCTTCTCCAAAAAGTCGTACTATCATTTTAATTGGTAGTACGACTCTATCAGCAGCTGTATCAATTACTTACCTTTCCCATCCATGCCAAGGAGGGGTGCCCAAAGGGCGGGGTGGTTTCCACACCAGGTGTGATCCATGTTTCCCACGCCTCGCGAGACGTGGTTATTCAAGTTCAACCCCTTCGGGGTTGGTGCTTCTCCAAAAAGTCGTACTATCATTTTAATTGGTAGTACGACTCTATCAGCAGCTGTATCAATTACTTACCTTTCCCATCCATGCCAAGGAGGGGTGCCCAAAGGGCGGGGTGGTTATTCAAGTTCAACTACTTTGTGGTTGCTTGTTTTGATTATCGATTTTCATCAACGGGCGGGTTTGGAACCCGCCCCTACATTTATTCTCATCACTGTTCAGACAGTTTTCCGGACGTGGCACATCTCCGAGGTGTGCCACGTCTTCGTGTCAATTTTAACATCCCCTTAGAATTCAATTTTGATTCCGCCAATGGGGAAAATTCCTAATTGATTTATATCTTTAATTGATTTCTTGCTGGAATCATATTTTCTGCCTAATAGGTTCTTTCTGCCTAATAGGTTCTCGACCGATACGTAGCTGATTAGCGAAAAGCCGTCGAAGTTCTGCCGGAAATCTATTCTTATATCGAAGCGGTGGTAGTCCGGCAGGCGCACTGTGTATGCGTTTGGTTTGTCGTATTCAGTATCGTTGGTTTGGATGCTCCTTGCCAAATCGATTGGAATATATGGCGAGCCGCCCGCCGTCGTCCAACGGATTGATGATTCAATGGTGAACCGTTGCGACACTTTGTATTCGTATCCGGCCAGTATGTTAAAAATGTATTGATTGTCGAATTTGCCCCATCGGCTCACTCCGTCCGATCCCTTGTATTGCTGCCGCACGTAGCTGGCCGTGGCGTTCAGGTACCAACCATGGTCGAAATGCTTAATGAATGAAAGCTCTGCCCCATAGGCCTTTCCGGTGCCCGTGCTGATCAATTCTCCGGGAGTATCGACAGTGCCAAATCCTGTCCCAGCATTGGCGAAAGACCAATAGGACGGTTTGTTCCTTTCGACCGGGATGTGGCTAATGTCTTTGAAATATCCTTCCACCTTGAACAGCGAGCTGGCCGAAAGGACGACGCTGTATCCGGCCACGTAATGCACCGATTGCATGAAATCTAAACTTGTGTTCCCGGGTTTCTCGAAATATGCCGATAGGGGAAGCGATTGGCGGTGCACGCCAAATCCGAGGCTAAACGAATGGCCTTCGATTGGCGACCACGAAGCGGATATTCGCGGTTCGAAAGATGACTCCTTCGATATTTCCAAGTATTGTGCGCTTAGCCCTGCGTTCACGGTCAGGTTGCTGAGTATGCGCCAGTTCCAGTTCACGTAGCCCAAGACGTTCATCGCGTTGCCTTTTTCCTGCACCCTGTAGGGCACCGTGTCGTCGCTGCTGGGTGTGGTTCGGGACTGGTCGAAGTCATAGAATTTATACCGGCTCTCCACGCCAGCCGACAAAAAGTGGCCGCGAGCGGGAGTATAGAAAACTTCATATTTTGCCGTATGGTACCCGTCGGACGAATTCATCGTGAACCACCGAGTGAAATCAATTGGCTTGTTGTTTACGGCCGTAATCGAATCGTCAGTCGTGCGGTACTTGGTGAAAACCGAACCGAGCGTAAGTTTTGAATAAAATGATTCTGAGAAAATATGTTCCCACGTGGCGCCAATTGCGTAGAAGTCCGTTCCGCTTTGCGTGTCGAAATCGCCCGTAACCACGTCGTCTTCTTTGCTGTCCTTGATGTCGATATCGCTAATGCCGAATATGCCCGTCAGAGAGAAACGGTTGCTTTCGTCCGATGAAATATTCAACTTTAGCGTACCGTCTTGGTACCTCGGGATGCCCGAGAAGCCGAAATCCAGCCCAATTGCGTCGAGGAAGTCCAGGAACGAGTACCTGTAATTTGCAATAAACGAACCGTCGGAAATGCCCAATGGGCCTTCTGCCCCGGCCTCGATACCGTTGAAGCCCAATTGCCCCATGAATTCGTATTTATCTTTGTTTCCCTTTCTCGTCCGCAGGTCGAAGACGCCGCTAAGTTTGTCGCCGTACTCCGCCGGGAAAGCGCCTGTAAAGAAATCGCTGTTCGAAAGCAGGTTGGAGTTCAGAGCGCAGACAGGCCCGCCGGTGGCTCCTTGCGTCGCGAAATGGTTCGGGTTGGGAATGTCCAAGCCGTCCAAACGCCAGAGCAGTTCGGTCGGGGCGCCGCCGCGGATGATGATGTCGTTTCGTTCGTCGTTGGCGCCGAGCACTCCGGCGAAGTTTTGCGCCATTCGGGCCGGATCCATTCGCGAGCCTGCGAATCGCTCCACGTCATCGACAGAAAACTGCGTCGATGAGACAATTGCCGACGGATTGATGGGCGCCAGGCCGCCATTGCCACTCTCGCCGACCACTCGGACGCTCTCGGAGGTTACGACCGTCTGCGTCAGTTCCGCGTTGATGACCAGCTCCTTGCCGGACGTGAGGACGATTTGCGTGAGGAATGGTTCGTATCCCACATAAGAAATCCGTATCGTGTGGCGCCCCACAGGGACTTTGGCAATTCGGAATTCACCATTTTTGTCTGTGTAGGCTCCGGTTTTTGCGTCAACAATTGCGACGCTGGCTCTCTGAATCGGCAAGCGCGATTGGAAATCGACGACAGAACCTTTGACTGTTTGCGAAATCACTTTTTGCTCACGTTCGCCTGCCTTTTGGGCCATCAGGCCGTTCGAGCAGAAAAGACAAATCGAGCACATCAAAAGAATTGGGTAGAATCTTTTCATATTCCTATATCGTATTAATAATTCAATGAATAAACACTCATTTACTACGTTAACAATTTGTGTTTGTTACAATAATGAATGAAAACTTGGTTTAATAAGTCGCGGCAGACTCATCCGCGCTTAGGAAACATTCCATTGCTGAGGCGTGCGCTGCCCGGAATGGCCGGATTAGATGTCGGCCATCGGCGGAAAACAATTCATTCACAATCACGCAAAATGTATTAATTTTGTATTAGGTTTGAATACAATTTTTGGAGTATACAATGTCCCCCAACACCCACAAAATTAAAAAAGCAGTCATCTCTGTATCCGACAAAACTGGCATCGTCGAGCTGGCCACAGCACTTGCCGAATGCGGAGTCGAGATTTATTCCACAGGCGGCACTCAGGCGCTTTTGGAAAGCAAACAAATCCCCGTTCGTAGCATTAGCGCGCTCACAGGGTTCCCCGAAATACTCGACGGCCGCGTCAAGACGTTGCACCCCGCTGTCCACGCCGGTTTGCTTGCCGAGTTGGACAAGGAAGAACACCGCACGCAGCTGGCCGAGCATTCAATTGATTCGATCGATTTGCTCGTCGTGAATCTTTATCCGTTCGAGGAAACACTCGCGAAGGGCGCCCAACACGAGTTGATTATCGAAAATATCGACATAGGCGGCCCCACGATGCTTCGTTCGGCAGCGAAAAACTACCGCTGGACCGCTCCGGTGGTCGATTCGGCCCGCTACGAAGATATTATTGCTTTCGTCCGCTCCGGCGGCACCATCCCCGAGGACTATCGCGAGCAACTGGCCTGCGACGTTTTCGAACACACTGCATACTACGACACAATCATTGCCCAATACATGCGTAAACGCACGATGCGCGAAATGCCCCCGAAGGCCACACTGCCCCTCAAACGCGAGGCATCGCTACGCTATGGCGAGAATCCCCACCAAACGGCAGCCCTGTACGGCGATTTCACAAAAATCTTCACGCAGCTCCATGGGAAAGAGCTTTCGTATAATAACATTATGGATATGGACGCCGCCTCGAAACTTATTCTCGAATTCGACGAGCCGGCCGTGGCCATCATCAAGCACAACACTCCCTGCGGCGTCGCAATCTCCGAGAACCTGTCCGAGGCGTACAACAAAGCATTCATGACGGACACAGTCTCTGCCTTTGGCGGCATTATTGCCTTCAACCGCACCGTGGACAAGGCCATTGCCGAAACTGTGCACTCGCTCTTCACCGAATTGCTGATCGCACCGGAATTCACCGACGAAGCCCTCGAAGTGCTCCGCAAAAAAAGAGATCGCCGACTGATCACCGCGCGTTACGATTTGCTCCGCGAATCGCTCAATTTCGACCTGCGGGCCGTTTCCGGTGGATTCCTGATGCAATCCACCGACACGAAACTCATCGACGAAGCCGCCCTCCGAGTGGTAACGAAACGCCAACCGACAGAAAGCGAAATGAAAGCTATGATGTTCGGCTGGAAGGTCTGCAAACACGTGAAATCCAATGCGATCGTGTTCACCAACGACAACACTACTCTCGGCATTGGCGGCGGCCAGACCTCGCGAGTGGATTCGGCCAGGATTGCAGTCGAAAAATCGCAGTTAATGAAACTGGACCTTCGCGGGTCGATTCTCGCTTCGGACGCTTACTTCCCGTTTGCCGATTCGATCGACCATGCGGTTATCTCGGGCGCAACGGCAATCATTCAACCGGGCGGATCGGTTCGCGATGCCGAGGTTATCGAAGCAGCCGATGCTAACAATTTAGCAATGGTTTTCACAGGCCTTAGGCACTTCAGGCACTAGAATTTCTCAATGGAAGTGCCGTACAGCGAGTTTGATTTTTAGGTTCTATATCATTTTATGTGGGCGAGTTATTTGGATTATAAAACCACCCCAGAAAACCTTTGCTTAGCAATGGGTTTCTGGGGTGGTTGGCAACTCAACCGCAAAGAGCCGTTTTTATGATTGACAGCCAAAGGAACTGAACATGATACGAAGGGACTTCTTCAAAATTGCAGCGGCCGGAGCGATTGCCGCCACGCCGACTGTGGGTTTGGCAATGGCCGCGGACAGCTCCATTTCGCCTGTCCTGCCGCCAATGCTGAAGCGCGGTGACACTGTTGCGCTCGTCGCCCCGGGCACTAACGTAACCGATCCAGACGATTTGAAAAAGGCCTACGAAGCCATGGAATACTTCGGGCTGAAACCAAGGATTTACAGGCCCTCGGCGGAATTTGGATACAAGAGCCGTTCCGTCCGAACCCGGACAAACGAGATTCATTCGGCCTTTTCGGACAAGGAAGTGCGCGGAGTGGTCTGCCTGCGCGGCGGATATGCCTCGGCCATGCTGCTCGATTCGCTCGATTATAACCTGATTCGCAATAATCCGAAGGTCTTCGTGGGATACTCCGACATCACGGCGATGCACTGCGCGATCAACAAACTCTCCGGCCTCGTTACTTACCACGGCCCAGTTGCCTTGTCTGCCTTCACCAAATACACAATCAATTCATTCGAGGAAGTACTGTTTCGCGGCGCCCGTCCGCTGAAGCTGTCGAACCCCTCGCCCGGCGATTCTTTGCGCCAGCAGCACCCAACGAGGACGATTTCTCCGGGCGTAGCCCGTGGGCGCATCGTGGGCGGGAACCTCTCGATTATTTGTTCGCTAATGGGCACGCCATACGAAATCGATACGAAGGGAAAAATTCTGATCATCGAAGACGTCGGCGAGGAGCCTTACCGCATGGACAGAATGCTTAATCAGCTAAGGCTGGCCGGAAAGCTCGCCGATGCTGCCGGTATCGCAGTGGGCGAATGCGCTGATTGTAATTCAAACGGCTTGAATCCGTCTAAGGTATGGGATCCGTCCCTTGGCGAAGTGCTGGATAACTATTTGGCAGGCCTTTCGAAACCGGTTTTCTATGGTTTAACCTTTGGCCACACTTCGGACCAGCTCACGATCCCGATAGGTGCGGAGGCCGAGATCGACGCCGGCGGACATTGTATTACTTTACTCTGATGAAGATGAAAATCGTAAGCGTTCACAAAGTGCAGGGTTGCCTGGAGGGAACCAACGTCCGAGACATTTATTTCGACGAAGTAATGTCTGCGGAATTTGGCGATTACCTCTGCCGATTGGGCCATTTTGTTTTTAGGAAGGAAATCGAAAAGCCATTTTTCAAAGTCATGGTTCGCGGCCGATACACTCTGAAAGGCTCCGTAGGCAATGTCGCTGCCCGGTTGATTCTGCCCGGGCCGAACGATGCAGACGTGATTAGCGAAATTGAAGAGTACGTGGGCAAATTCAACCAACCAATCGAAGCGTCCTGATGGGCTGTTTGCTCCGTTCCTCGCTCTACTAAGCCGTCGTCACGGACGCACTCGCCGAATGCCTGCCGGAAATAAATACTGGTGCTGTTTTTATCTTTTTCATCATTAAAAATTATTATCATTGCTAATTTGTTTCATTTGATTAAATTTGTAATGATTTTGAATTGGAATGAATATGAAACTTTTTCTACTTATTTAATACATTGGTTCTATGCAAGAAGAGATTCTAACCCATCCATTGAGCGAAACCAAACAGGTTACCGGCTCTCGGAGGCTGGTTCGGGAGAAAGCACTTCAGGTGCTAATGGCTCAAGAAATATGCGAAATGGAATGGGAGAAGTTGTTCAGGTTTATTTTCTTCCGCAATTTTAACTTTGGCGACGAAGAAGAAAAACACGAAAAAGTACTTACTCAAAACGAAATTAGTGAACTCGAGTCAGATATTCCGATCGTCTGGAAGCAAGACGAAATCGAGTTCGGCCGCACGCTCATCGAGCGCGTCATCATTCGCCGAGACTCTTTGAATATCATGATTCAGGACTTCACGGCGAACTGGGAGTTGGAGAGGATTGCCTTTATCGACAAGATCTTGATGCAAATCGCGATTGTCGAGCTTACCGAATTCAGCGAGATCCCCACCAAAGTCAGCATTAACGAAGCAATTGATATTGCCAAGAAATACTCGACTCCGAAAAGCGGCACTTTCATTAACGGCGTGCTGGATTCAATTTTTGCTAAATTGAGCCAAGCCGGGCAAATCAACAAAACCGGCCGCGGCACAATCGATACATAATTGGACTTTGCTCAATAAACTTTTGGCTTCCCGTGGTGCTCCGCAGGAAGCCATTTTTGAAAGATACTAAACATGAAATATATCACAGTCTTTTGCGGTTCGTCCGAGGGCAACGACCCAGAAATTCTCCAAAGCGCGAAACTACTCGGCTCTGAATTGGCCGCCCAAGGCTATGGATTGGTCTATGGCGGGGCCAAAGTGGGTCTGATGGGCGCCGTCGCAGATTCGGTCATCGCAGCCGGCGGGCGCGCGATCGGAGTGCTGCCGCGCTTCTTCAACAAAAAAGAAGTGGCCCACGACGCCCTCACCGAACTCGTTTACGTGGATTCGATGCAGGAGCGCAAGAACATTATGAACGAAAAGGCCGAAGGGTTCATCATCCTGCCCGGCGCCTATGGCACTCTGGACGAACTCTTCGAGGTGCTGACGCTCACGCAGCTGCACTTGCTGTCCAAACCGATCGGCGTTTTGAACGTGGGCGGATTCTACGACTCTCTGCTCGAATTCCTGTCTGTTTGCGCTGCCAAGGGCTTCCTGCATCCCGACCACTTCGCCCTGTTGCTTTCGGCCGCCACCCCGAGCGAGTTAATCGACAAGATGCGCCGCTGGTCCCCGCCCTCCACCAGCAAATGGTTCCTGGAGCGGGTTGGGAATGCGCCCTTTTGATTGCTGTTTTGTTGATGTGATAATGTGATGATAAAAAAGTTGCAAGGGAAAAGGTACAAGTAGCAAGTCAACTCTTTTTAGGGCAGTACAAGCTTCTACTTGCAACTTGTTACTTTCAACTTTCTACTTGAGATGGCGTGTAGGGGCGGGTTCCAAACCCGCCCGACTTTTCAGCCAGATGTGCCATGGAGGTTGTCTGAACTGTGATTCATTTGATTAATCTGATTAGTTTGAATGAGAGTATCAAGTCGCAAGGAGAAAGGTACAAGGAAAAATAAATATATTATATCATACATGTTATATAGACCTGCCACACCTCCGAGGTGTGGCAGGTCTTTGAATTTACAAATCTCACAGAAAAAGGCACGGCGTGCCGTGCCCCTACCGAAAACCTTATAATTCCAACCTTTTATCTACGCTTGCGAATGCAGTCCGATTGTGTTGCCTTCGGTGTCCTGCATTAGCCCGCAGTACCCTTGGCCCTCTGCCTCGATTTTCGTTTTTTCCCAAATCACTTTGCCGCCATTGGCTTCGGCCTTCCGCAGTGTGGCGTTCATGTCCTGGACGGTGAAGCTGATCTGCGTGCCGTCCGCGGAGGGCTTGAATTTTTCGTTGTAGAAAATGCAGCCCGGGGTTCCTTCCATGTCCAACATGCCCATCACCTCCGTACCCTCGCATTGGCAGATGCTGATGCGGCAATCCAATACGTTCGTGTAGAATTTTACGGCCCTTTCGAAATCCGACGTCGGGATCGAGAAGAAAACAATTTGGTTTTTCATAGTATTTACTCCGAAAAATTTAAAAAACATGTTACAAAAATACGTACCTACAGACCTGGAAAATTGTATAAATCGGACAATGTTTGCTTATTGTCTGTTGAATGAATCAAGAATATTGGATGCACTGGGTATGGGGTATGGGGAAATTCGTTGATATGCCACAGTAGGGCAAGCCCCAATGCCAAAGTCGCAGTAACTCATTAATATATCAACAAATCCCCCAACCCCCTTTTTCTAAGCGGGCTAAAGAAAATATAATAAATAATAGCAATAGGTAGTAGGGGTTCAAAATCTTGAACCCCTATACGAATCAAAAGGGACGATAGTTAATTCTTATTGGATTGTAATCTAATATTTCGTAGCAGTGGGGCTTGCCCCGCTGTAATATAACAACGACTTACATTGGATCCTATACCCCATACCCTATACCCGTGCTTTCATATTTCTTGTCGTTTTCAACAGCCTGCAAAGAGTATTCATTAACAATATGAATTATTTCGCTTATTTGTACGTCATAAAATTCTGTGAGTTGATTTTTGCGAGGCAAAACATGCAAGTGATAATAGATGTGATCGGGGTCGGGATCGACCTATTCTTCGAAATGGCGCCATACCTGCTAATCGGTATGTTTTTCGCCGGATTGCTGTATATTTTCGTAACTAAGTCTATGGTGGCCCGCCATATCGGTTCGGGCAGTTTCCTGTCTGTTTTCAAGGCGGCTGTGCTCGGAGTGCCGCTTCCGCTTTGCAGCTGCGGGGTCATTCCATCGGCAGTATTCCTGAAGAAAAACGGAGCTTCGCACGGCTCGGTAATTTCCTTCCTGATATCGACGCCGCAGACAGGCATCGACAGCATGATCGCCACATACGGCATGATGGGTTGGGTGTTCGCGATATTTCGGCCAGTTGCGGCCTTCTTGATGGGTATAATTGGCGGGGCCGGCGCTCGGTTCGTGCCCGCTTCCGATAACGGAACCAACGAAGTAATTAGCGACGAAGACGAAAGGGATTCGGCCGTAGGGTGGGGGCAGCGAATTAAAAAAATGCTGAAGTATTCGTTCGTTGACTTCGTCGACGACATTTCCACGCAGTTTGTCATTGGCTTGATTATTTCCGGTTTGATTACGTTTTTCGTGCCGGAGAAATTCTTCAGCGATTACGGCATCAGCGACGGGATCCTGGGAATGCTCGTTGCGATGGCGATCGGCATCCCGATGTACGTTTGCGCAACTGCTTCGATTCCGATAGCGCTCACGCTGATGGCCAAAGGTATCTCGCCGGGAGTGGCTTTCGTGTTCTTGGCCACGGGGCCGGCCACGAATGCAGCTTCGCTTGCGATACTCAGCAAGGTGTTGGGCCGGAAGGTAACAACGTACTACGTAGGCGTGATTGCAGTCCTGTCGGTGGTATTCGGGTATTTGCTGGATTTCGTTTTCGCGGCCACGGGCGCTCCGATTCCGGTCTCCGAAGCCGTTTCGTGCCACGCCGAGGGCGCAAGCATGGGCGGTGCCAGCTGGCTGGAATATGCGGCCGGTACTTTTTTCGCAATACTTATAATCCTATCGTTTTATAGAAAATATGTGAGGCCAATTGTCTCGCGAGGAGGAAATAATAACATGAAAGGCACGACAATCTTCGATATCGAAGGGATGACATGCAACCATTGCGTGATGAACGTCGAAAAATCTGTTCGCCGAGTGGAGGGCACTGTAGATGTCCGTGTGGATCTCGCCGCGAAAAAAGCATACGTGGGCGGCGAGTTCTCGGCCGACGATGTCAAAAAGTCTATTGAATCCGCCGGATACGAGGTCAAATCTGTTACGAAAGACTGATCAGGAATTGAATTCCGGTTCGTACGTGCTCGTGCTGCGCCTCCGAGAGGGCGCAATGGTTCGCGTTGGCGCATTGGGAATGCTCGCTTTCCCGAAAGGATTCTACACATATACCGGTTCGGCGATGAAGAACCTGCGGCAGCGCGTGGGCAGACACTTGCGTCGCGATAAGAAAGTTCGCTGGCATATCGATTATCTGACATGCTCGCCCGAGTGCGAAATCGTTGATACGCTGCTGTTCCCTTCGGCCGAGAAGGAGGAATGCCGGCGGAACCGTGCGATCGAAAGTCTGCTCGGCGCTCGCGCGATTGCCCAGGGCTTCGGTTCGTCCGATTGCGGCGATTGCTCGGCACATTTATTGTACCTTGGCGAATCGTTCAGCAAAGAGACACTATGCAATGCAGTAAATTGCATATAATATAATATTATTAGTGCGGATCGTGAGTTTGCGTGTTATAAATTGTTCGATTAGTTCTGTTGCCGAAAACTTTCCCATGCCTGTTATTTCGTTTTTTTGTCGTAATTTCGCAACTTATTCTGTTTAAAATAGTATTAACAGATGTAGTTTTTGAAATAATGTTTAGGATATATTCATGAAGTATTTGAAACTTATTATATTACAAATGGTGCTGCTTTTGCTGATGGCCGGTACCGGCTCGGCAGCCGGGAAGACCGACGTGATGGCCGTGGGCGAGGAATTGACCTACGACGTTACTTTCATGGGCACCCGCATCGGTACGATCAAAATCGCAACTCAAGGCAAAGAGAAAATTGGCAATAAAACGTGCTACAAAGTGAAGGCATGGGTGGATTCAGATAAGAAAATCCCCTACGTCTTCTTGCATTTCGTGGGCGAATCTTGGATCGACCCGTCGGTATCGTACTCGCATAAATTCATTTCGACGAGCAAAACAAAAGGCTCCGGCGACGAAGTGCAATCGATTGTCTTCGACTACAATTTGAATAGGATAACAAACACCAAAACTGTCGGCGGGAACGTCGATGCCTATAATTCGTTTGATATCAATCAGAAATATAACGATGGATTGTCGCTCTTCTTCCTTGCCCGGAAGTTCATTACGATGAAAAGGACTGTCCACATTCCGACCTTTATGAACGTCGATACAGCGATGACAGTAATCAGCTTCTTCGGAAAAAAAGAGAACGTGGAAATTGACGCAGTTTCCAAATCGATCAAAACTATTTACTTCAGCGGCGATGGGCGTTGGAGCGGGCTTTCGGGCCTTTCGGGCAGCTTCGAGGGTTGGTTCTCTGACGACGCAGCCCACGTGCCGATAAAGGCAAAAATGAATATCCTCATCGGATCGATCAACATCGAGCTAAAGAGCTGGAAACGAAGCGGTTGGACGCCACCGACTGCCGGCTGATTCCGACAGCAACTATCAAAGAATCCTGCCACGACCGGCGGGATTTTTTGTTTGGAAACTGTCTGAACTGTGATTTATATGATTCGTTAATGAGACGATTAGCTGATGTGCTGATAGATGTAGGGGCGGGTTCCAAACCCGCCCGAGGATTGAAATAGGCGTGCCACACTTCGGAAGTGTGTGCACATCTACTTTTATATACAATTTTCATCAGATTAGAAAATTTCTTCATTACCACATCAACTAATCATCACATCAGCTAATTAGCGAATCTTCGGGCGGGTTTGGAACCCGCCCCTACATTATTATCTAAATCGGGCACGGCATGCCGTGCCCCTATAGTCGCGTAATTGAGAAATGGCACGTCCACCCGCTCTATCCTTGAAAAAATAAAGCTGCAAAATGCTTCATTTACTTGATTCGTACATAGAAATTGCTTATTTTTACTTTTTTGTTTTTAATTGAATTGATATGCTGAATTCCAAAATAAATAAAAAATCTTTCCTTGTTTCAATCCGCAGTTTTTTAATGCTGTTGCTCTGCTTCGCGCTTGTGTTTGCATCTTGCGATGTGGCTGTGGCCAAGGGCAAACAATCGAAAAGCTCGAAAAGCGCCAAGCAGGCGAAGAAGTCGTCTTCGGCGAAATCCAAATCGTCCAAGGGCAAGAAGTCTAAAGGCTCGAGCAAGAAAGAATCGAAAGAATCAAAGAAATCCAAAAAGAAAAAGAAAAGCCGCGTTCGCGCTGAAAAGCCCATCAAAGTCAATTACAACGTCTCGCACGTCTTGGTGGATTCAGCGCTTGCCGATGGGATTCATTACAAGCTGTACTCAATCGGCACGGAAAAGGCCCACCACAACGTCCACGTGCTCGAGGTGGACATCACCAATCCCGAAAACTCAGTCGAAGTGCTAAAATCCTGCGGCCGGGCGAATGAATTGGAAAAGCTCCAAGACATTGTCAGGCGTTTCGATTCGACCGAAAGCTATAACGTGCTTGGCGCAATCAATGGCAATTTCTGGCGTGCGTTCCCGAGTTTCCCGATCGGGCCGACCATCGTGGAGGGCGAACCGGTGGAACTCAACACGCACAGGAATTGGTCCAGCGCATTTTTCGATGAGGACGAGAAACTCTTCATTGACAACTTCAAACTCAGCGCATTCCTAACCGGCCCGAAAGGCAGAGTGCTGCCGATAGACAGGTCGAACCGCCGACTGGACAGCCGCGAAACGATTCTGTATAATCACTATTATGGCGACCATATTCCATACGTCCCCAAGCAAAACCTCGACGCGCTGATTGCCGAAGCGCTCAAGGATACGACGTTTGCCGACACAACCGATTCGGAAATCGATACGGCGCAGATTCGGCTCGAAGTGGAGCAGGCCGAGCATTCAGCTTATTCAGAATATTCAATGAAAAAGGCAATCTTCGAGTACCTCGAACGCCCGATGGTCAATAAACCCACTGCCTGCCGATTGGTGTCGGTCGATACGGGTACGGTTCGCGTCCCGCTGAGCGGATTTGTGGTTTCTTTTGGCGTCAATCCGCCAGACCTTTCCGGGCTGAAACCGGGCGAGATATACAGATTGAATATCGAGACATCCAGCCATCGCGACGTCCATTTCCTCAATTCTGTCAGCGGCACTCCGCGGCTTGTCCGGCGAGGGGTGGCCTCGGCCGAAGCGCGTCAGGAAGGCTCGCGTTCGCGGAGGTTCATTTCGTCTCCGCTGCCACGCACGGCGATCGGGACAGATAAAAGCCAATCGAAAATCTATCTGGCCACAGTCGAAATATCGAACAATAAAGCCGGCCGCACCGGCGCAAATTTGGAACAAATGGCCTGCATTATGGAAGCTATCGGCTGCTACAACGCAATGAACCTCGACGGCGGCGGCAGTACCTCGATGGTGCTCGGCGGCAAAAATTTGATTTGGAAATCCAATCCCGATTCCTCGCGAAAAATGGCAGTCGGAGTGGCGGCCGCGCGAAAGAAGCCAAGCCTGAAAAACGTTTTCCAAAACAAAGGCTCGCAGGACAAGGGCACCAAATCCGCCAGGTAGTTCCGAGCGCTTCGGAATCGTGTCTTCTGACGAGAATACTTGTTTGGCTCTATAACGTTTTTTGTGGGTAGATTCCAATGCTTTTCTGAAATAGCAGCATTTGAATCTAAAATATTCATCTCTATCTGGAGTTTCTAACCACCCCAGAAACCCATTGCTACGCAAAGGATTTCTCATCCCATCCTTGCCAAGGAGGGGACAAAAGGGGTGGTTTGATAATTCCAATAATTTGGCCCACCCAAAAATGACATAGAGCCACTTTTTTTTAGTTGAAGTAAGTTTTTGTTTTGTTATCTCGAATATTCTCAATATTTTTGTATTCTTTTGATGTTGT
>CAZSWR010000012.1:0-54617 GCA_964610885.1 uncultured Hyphomicrobiales bacterium
TTTACAAATATAGCAATTTATTATTTTGAAAGTATCGGTTTTTCGGATGAACCGATTTTTCTTTGCATTTTAAATACCTTAAGGCAGGGAGCGGGACAAGCGAATCCCCAGACAAAAAAATTCAAAGGTTGTATTTGGCAAAACCCGACTCGGATACTATAGACATACTCACCTACCACTATAATAAAAACTCTATCTATGGATATATTTGCGTGCCCCACACCGCCGATACAGGCACGTATTCGATCTTTGCCGAAGTACTGACCGACAATGGCGCACTTCTTCTCACGAGTGATTCTTATAAGTTATCGATCAAAAAATATTTCAATTCAAATATTATTCTTTCAGCCGATCCAAAGGAAATAACTTGTGGGGATTCGGTTACGATTACAGTCAATTGCGCTAGCAAGTTCTACGTGAATGATGAGTTCAATTGTTATATCTCCAATACGCTCCGCGACGAACAATACCCGACAAACGGTTACGTGTTTCTGTCGGATTCAGTATTCACTTGCAGGGTCTTTGTCCCGGAAACCCTTTCCACACAGTTCTGCAATATTATGGCAACCCACAATTGGGGAAACCACTATGGAGTTGCTGCGTTGAAAGTTTACCGTCGACAATACGGTGTTTCGATCGCCCCGGACAGCGTCGTTGCAGGCGAGAGTCAGTTCTTCGATGTAAAAATATCACACCTAAGCGATCGTATGCGCTTTGCGAACGCGCTGCCCCAAGAGGTATCCGCCGAATACTGCGGCCACAGATGCGTTTCCGACTCCATCGACTACACGAACGACAGCACTCTTCGGTGCCGATTCTCCTTCCCGCTCGTTGCCGATAAGAAACCAATTAACTTTACACTGAAATATCCCTTTGGGACAATCAATGTGGGCAACGCGAGGGAATTTTCGGTGATACCTGCCTTGAAGATTGTCGGAGTAAGCACTGATACGCTTATCGGTGGAACAAACAGCTCTATCGTCATTACGACATCCGATGATGATTTTACCGTTTCAGAAATTAAATATATCAAGTTTTCTTCTGAAGAACCACTGCTGGGCGGGTCTTCCGGTGGTGGAGCATATAATAAATCTTTTACTTCATACGAGTTCAAGAAGGTTGGCCCAGCGCAATTGCAAGCATGGTTCCATACGAACTACGAAGACAGCAGTTGTGTGTATTATATCAGTATTTTGAAGACTGACTCTACAGTTTGGCTGCAAATGGCCGGTCATAAAATTGTGGTGATTAATCCCATGCTGGGCGCGGAAGACAATCAATCATCGGGTATGATCCGAGTGGAACCCAACCCCGCAAATACTGACTCATATATAGTGTTTGGTGCCGGATTGGTGGGCGAAACAGAGCTTACAGTAGTTAGCCTGGACGGTTCGGAAACCAAATCGCAGCTGACACTGAACAACCAAAGCGCGGAGTCCAAACTGCCGCTATCCAAATTCGTTAGCAATCCGGGCGCATACTTGATCCGCGTCTCTAACGGAACGAGGACCCAAACGATAAAGATTGTCTTGCTTAAGTAACACTATTCAATGCAGGGGCGGGCTTGAAACTCGCCCTTTGATTAGGTGATTAGCAGATGTGGTGATGTGATGATGTGGTGATGTGATGATTAGATGACTTTTGGAGTTTTCAGCCTCATTGCCTCCTTTGGCTTTTGTAGTCATCGGATGAGTATCAAAATTGCTACTCGTCGTCAAAGTATTCCCTCAGCCTCCTCACAAAATCCACAAATGAATATGAAACAATCACTCTGGGAATTTCGTATTCAATAAATTAGTTTTTTCACTTTTGGATCAGCGAGATGAAGTTTTTTACTAGAGTTACGAATGGAGTATTTTTGATGATTATTGGAGTGCTCCACTCCCAACTGTTCTTTTCATCGGACGGTTTCGGATACCAGTTCAAACAGTTCTGCAATTCTTGCTTTTTCGAGGTTTCCAAAGGTATGGACGAGCTGCCTGCCCTTCCCGGGAATCCTAACGCCGACGCAAACACAGCATTTTGGTTCTTGTATTTCGGTTTATTCCTTTTCCCCTTGGGCCTGCTGGTGCATTCCATCGAAAGGAAGAACCAAACTCTCCCGCACGTGTTCACGGTTTCATACCTGGTTTTTGTGGCAATCGGTAGCTACATGGTGCCCAATTCCGGTATGACGATCATTATGCTGCCGCATGCGATATACATGCTCGTCGTTAACATCGTCAGGAAAAGACACCTGCAAACCAAAGCGAATGCGTAATTTGCACTGCCAGGTGAAACTTAATCGGCGCCCCTTCTTATTGCTTTGATGTAACATTATTTCACGAATCGTTACCTACAAGTAAGTTTATTAATGCAAAAGGAAGGCAAAATGCAAAGGCTATTTACTTTATTGATTATTGTGTCCGCGGTGTTCTTTGCCAAGCATTCGCAATGCTGTGGCCAAGTGATGGCCGACACTTCTTCGGCCCGCAAGACATCGTCAGAATTAATGACAATCGAACAGCTTATCAAGGACGCAAGGGCCAATGTCGGGTTCATCGGCAACAAAGAGCTAATCGCGCGTATCAATGCCAATCCTAAACTGGTGCTGATCGATGTCAGGACGAAGGAAGAATACGATGCTGCGCACATGAAAGGCGCAACTTGGCTGGAAAGGGGCATTGCCGAGTTCACTCTCTCGAGGACTCTCCGCGACCCCGACGCCGAAATTGTCGTCTATTGCATGAAGGGGAACCGCTCGGCATTGGTAGCCAAGAAGTTAGAACAAATGGGCTACCACAACGTCAAATCCCACGTAGGGCTGGAATCGTGGATTGCCGACGGGTACTCTCTGTATAACTTTCTGGGCGAGATAAAAGTCGTCAGCATGCGGAAACTGAATGCTGCCACAAATCCAGTGGAATTCTATTTGGACAAGAAAGTAAGCGAATAACGTTTTTTTTGATTTTATTTGAAATATTACTAATTTTGTAATCAGTATATTTGATAACTTGCGGCAACAATCGAACGATAAACCAATACTTGGCTAACGTCCACCCCGGAATTTAGGCTCTATTCGTTTCGCCTTCGTTGGCTCCCGCTCCTTAAAAATACTTTTGATGAGAACCATACTTAAACTCATAATATAACATCCCCTGCCCCACCGGCACAACAGAATAATCCACGCATTGCTGCGCAAATGCAATTGAATTGCATTTTTATTGGTATTCTTCATAAGAAGAATGTCTTTTTATGTTAAATTATATCGAAAGTTATATCATGAGTTTATTAAATAAAAAAAACGCGATTAGTTCCGTCCTCGCTGTTCTTCTATTCTTGGCAATGCTGAACAGTGCATTTTTCTTCATCTCCGCCCTCGGTTTCGGCCCTGGCCAATGGTTGGCGTTTAACGCTTGTTCCTTGGCCATCATTGCGCACGTTGTGTGCTTTGCGGCCTATTTGCGCACAAAGAATGCGTTTTGGCTGGCCATACCGCTTCTGCCCATGTATTACTACGGGACGATGGGATTGTTCCTCATGGAATGGAACGCTAACAATGCCTTCGCACACATAACGCATGTGCTAATTACCATTAACGTCATTTGGATTCTATATACAATTATCAAAGAACGTGACTTTTCCGCTCTCGGCCGAGGATTACTGGCGGGCATGATCATTTTCGTACCGATTTTTGCCATCATCCAGACATACAACCAAGCGCATATTAGCGAACTCATCCAAGCATTGCAGAAGCTGTAAACTTCTGCGCAATGGACTTAATCTCAAATTGTGCGTTTTATAAACCTTCAACAAAACACTTTTTTCTTACTCCCTTCTCCTGTCGGGAGAAGGGCCGGGGATGAGGGTACAGTAAAAATGTCAAGTATTATTGAGCATTTTGGATACAAGAATCCCTTACCAATTCAGAAATGGCAAGGGATTCTTTTTATTACTCAGATTTTGTTTTACATTCTTTCGGGAGTCGTGATTCCGAGGATACGAAGTCCGTTCCGAAGCACGATTTTGGCCGTGTGGGCCAGCAACAATCGGGCCTGCAAGAGCTTTTCTTCGGAGCCGATGATCCGGCAATCGTGGTAGAACACATGGAAGGCTTGAGCCACTTCGCGAAGGTATTCGGCCATGAATTGCGGCTCGAACTTTTCGCCCGATGAGCGTACCACGGCAGGGAATCGCGTCAGAACTTTGATCAGCTCGATTTCCTGGGGAGCAGTCAATAATTCTGTCGAGAACTCTGAACCGGGAACAAACGCGATCGAATTTTCTTTGATCTTCTCGAAAATCTGGCAAATCCTGGCATGAGCGTATTGAAGGTAGAAAACAGGATTCTTGTCGCTTTGCTCGCGGGCAAGCGCCAGATCGAATTCCAAGTGCGTGCCAGATCCGCGCATCAGCAGGAAGAACCTTACGACGTCCGCGCCCACCTCATCGAGCAATTGGTCCAAGGTGTATGATTTGCCGGATCGTTTGCTCATTTTCACGGGCTGGCCGTTTTCGGTCAGCGTAACAAATTGGTATATCAATACTTTGACTTTTTCGCTATTGTATCCGAGCGCTTTGATTGCGGCCATCACGTCCGGCACGGTGGCGATGTGGTCCGCGCCGAAGACATCGACGACGAGGTCGTATCCGCGGTCGAGCTTGTCCTTGTGGTAAGCAATGTCCGGCAGGCGGTAAGTGGCCTCGCCGGTGGATTTCACGATAACGCGGTCGTCCTCCAGCCCAAGCTTGGAGAATGCGAGCCATTTGGCTCCATCCTTTTCGTAAACCAGTCCCAAATCGCTAAGCTGGTCGATTGTCTGTTGGATCCTGCCGGAGCTATACAAAGTATCTTCGTTGAAAAAGATCTCTTGGCGAATGGTCATCGCTTCGAGTGTTTTTTTAATCATTCCGAAGCACCAATTCTCGCCAGTTTTGCGGAAAAACTCCATATCTTCGTTGTTTCCGGCGGCGAGAACAGTTCCTTTATCTTTGTGAATCTCTTCGGCGATGTCGCGAATATATTCGCCGTGGTAGCCGTCCTCGGGGAACTCGAACTCGGGATTGTCGATCTGGCAATATCTTGCGAAAATCGACTTGGCGAGCATGTTCATCTGGTTGCCGGCATTGTTGAAGTAATACTCGCGGGTAACCTTCCAGCCCATCCACTCGAACAGGTTGGCCACCGTGTCGCCAATGGCAGCGTTGCGGCCGTGGCCCAAGTGCAGAAGCCCGGTCGGGTTAGCGCTGACGTATTCGACGTTCACAGTTTTTCCGGCTCCAATATCCAAGCGGCCGAAGCTTTCGCCGCAGATTTGCATCATCTTCAGCAATTCGGTATAGAACTTATTTGTGAATCTGACATTAATGAACCCGGCACCGGCGATGTCCACCTTTTCGATCATTTCGGCGTCGTAGCTAAGGTTTTTGATAATTTCCTCGGCAATTGCTCTGGGCGGCTTTTTCATTTCTTTGGCCAGCCTCATGGCGATATTGGCCGAAAGGTCGCCGTGGTCGGGATTGTTCGGCAACCCGAAAAAAAGTCCATCGCTTGGGACGTTCATCTTTTCGAGTGCATTCTTGAAAATTGGCAATAAATATTGTTTTTGCATTTGAATTCAATTACTTAATAATCAAAATATTATTCTTCTGAATAATCAATTATGTGTCCCGAAAGGACCTCTTTGAGTTCGTCGGCTTTGAGTGCTTTTTCTTTGCCATCTGGACCGAGGCGATAGAAATCGGAGTCTGACCATAATTTTTCCAATTTATAGAAATCGCGAGTGCGGCCGAGCATGACGTGCACCACGACGTCGAAGAAGTCGAGGACCATCCACTGGCCGGACCCGGTGCCTTCGATACGTGGGCGATTGTATCCGAGTTTCTTTGTCTGAATCTCAATTTCTTCGGCAACCGCGCGCACCTGCGTTTCCGAATCGCACGAGCAAATGACGAAGAAATCCGAAGGAGCGAATTCAATCTGCTTCAGATTAAGTATCAGAATGTTTTCCGCGATTTTCTCGTCGGCAATGCGGGCGCAAAGAACTGCGAACCCTTTGGTCGATCTTGGTTTAGAGTATTTTGCCAAGCAATTATTCCTTATCAATTTATTTAAATGGTTTTAGTGCTAAATAATCACGCCCGAGCACTACCTCGCAGCGAATGAAGGCCGAAGAGTCGATACGCGAGACAACAAGCGAATCGTTTATCCCGCAGGCGAAAGCAACTTTCTTTGCGCTCGAGCGGTCGCCGAGTTTGTCTATCACGTACGAATGCGGCACTTCGGTGGTGGAGTTTCCGGTCTCGACCACGTCGAACCCACGGGCACGCAAATAGTTCCGGCAATTCCCTGCCAATCCGGGTACCCCGCACGAATTTAAAATCCGAACTTGGATCATTTCTTGCTGGGTGATGTGCTCCACGCCTTGGTCGATTTCGGCAGATGTGGGCGGCGAAGTGATCCTTAGCGCAAACGATGCGCTGAAAAGCACAACCACAAGCCCCAACAGCCCTACGCTCGAGTATATCAATCCTTTTTTTATATTTGTATTCTTTTTAAAGTTCTTTTTCATTTTACAAAAATTATTTATATTTAACAAAATTACGAAATAATTTTAGAATCAAAAAATATGCCTTATAATATACTGATAATAAACATTAAAGATATTTGTGAATGAAATTATACTTAGGCTATATCATTAACCCAAGCGAAACCGGCGGAGTGGATTACTACCCGGACGGTGCTTTGGTCGTTTCGCCCGAAAAACAGATTGTCTATTCAGGAGACGCCTCAAGGGCTTTCGAAGAATTTCCATCGGCTCAGATCATCGATTGCGACGGCAAGGCCATACTTCCCGGATTTGTCGATTTGCATTCGCATATACCGCAATTGCCGGTTATTGGGACTGCCAGGGGCACACTTCTCGAGTGGTTGGCGGACTACGTCTTCCCCGTCGAAACAAAATTCTCCGACCCCGAGCTTGCGCGCTCCATCTGCCGCCAGTTCTTCGAGGAGGCCCACCGCCGCGGCACTCGGACAATGGCGCTATACTCCAGCTCGAACCTGCAATCCACCGAAATCGCATTCGAGGAGGCCGAACGAATCGGAATGCGGGCATACATTGGGCTTTGCCTGATGGACATGAACGCCCCCGCTGAATTACTTAAATCGGCTGAGGATAATATCAAAGACCTGCTGCTGATCTCGAACGCTTGGCACGGCAAAGGCAACGGACGTTTGAAATCCATTGTTACGCCCAGATTTGCACTATCCTGTTCGCGCGAGCTCTTGAAAAGATGCGGCGAAGTGGCCGCCTCCGAAGGATTATTTATCCAGACTCACCTTTCAGAAAACCTAAACGAAATCGATGCCGTCAAGACCATGTACCCGGACGCTCCCGATTACACATCGGTTTACCGCCAATTCGGGCTGCTGACGGACAAGACTCTACTTGCCCACACGATTCACCTCTCGGAGCCGGAAAGGGACGCCTTGCGCGATAGCGGGGCCGTTGCGGTGCATTGCCCGCTGTCGAACAAATACCTCCGAAGCGGGATTATGCCGTTGTCGGATATGCTAAACGGCGACATCCGACTCAGCCTTGGTTCCGACGTCGCCGCCGGGCACTCGCTTTCGATGCTTTCAGTGGCCCGCGAGGCAGTGGAATCGTCGAAAATGCTGGACTTCTCGAATGGCAATCCAAACGAAAAGCTCGTTGACGTGGAAACGGCCTTCAGGCTGGCCACAATCGAGGGCGCTCGCGCCTTGGGCATCGAAGGGGAAACCGGCAATCTGGACGCAGGCAAAAAAGCGGATTTTATTATAGTCGATTGCCCTCGCCTGTCGATTGATTTGCCGACCACCGGCGAAGATGTCTTGGCCAGCGTGATGTACAGGGATTTGTAGGGTAGAATGATATCGCGCTAGCGGTTGTTTTCCTGCTTGCATGTCATACCGCATAGCGGTTGTTATTAATATTCTGCATGAATCAACCAAACATATAAAACATTCGCTCGCGCGGTAAAGAGCCATTTTGATTCGATCAACTCGCACAAAATTGTATTTGGTACATTTCCCCCACAAAACGTTATAGAACCACTTTATTTCGATCCTAGGATGGGGTTACTTAGGTCATTTTTCATCAATTTTTTCCACCAAAGGATATGCCTATTGGACAAACGACTGGAGCCCCTGTCCCCCAGGCTGCAACAGGAAACATAAAGAAAAACCTGAAGTTTAGGCTTTTGGATTTTAAGCTAAGACACCTCAGACCAATTATTGTGTACATGCAATACGCCTTATCAATACTGCCACGGATTATTGTACCGCCCAATCCTAATTCAACAAATACACTCCCATTTCCATAACAAGCAGTGATATGGTGGGGGTAAGTAACGTAGGTTTGTGAGGGTGGTTGCTCTTTAGCAAATATTGCAAGTTGGAAGTCCACGTTCAAACCAATTCCAAGTTTTCCAGTGATGATGAATGTTCTGTCGAGCACAAATACCCTTTCCAATGCTAATGATATCAATGAGACATCTCCGAGCAGGCCGAAATTTCCCGTACCAAATGCCTTTCTGAGTACTGTGTCAACCTGGACTTGTGAAAGGCTATCTATTTGTGTCGAATCCACTTTGACTTGGGACAAGCTATCTATTATTGTTGTATCCGCTTGGATTTGCGATAGGCAATCAATTATAGATATAATCATTGCTACAGCCAATACAATTGTTTTCATAATATTAATCCCATAATATTCTGAACTTCAATTCCAAAGTGATGCCTCAGCATCGGGTTTGGAATATCCGACGATGTTATGAGATTTATAGTTTACTGATGAAACGAGGAGCGGATTCTTTCGGAAAGGATCTCAGAATGAGTTCTTTGTCACTAGAACTGTGAAACCTTCGGAAAGCTAAAAAGCAGTCTGCATTTCTCTTGCAATGGATACTTAAAACCTTCCGAAGGTTAATGGATGTCTTATCTTAATAAAACTACTTATTCAATATCCTAACGATTACGCTTCGCGAAAGGATTCTGCCCAGCGGTGTATCGTTGTCGAACATATAAGTGCCTTCTTTGGGATTTTTCACGACGAGGCGTTCGTCCGTGCCGATTAGCTTCACGGCTGTATTGGCTCGGCTTGCCAAAAGTTTTTCGTTGTACTCAGGTTCGCCGAATTTGTCGTGCAATGGAATGATTTCGACTGTCTGCCCGTTTGCGAGTGCGGCTTTTGCCTCGGCAAGTGTGTATTCGTTTACGCTCGAGAAACTGGAGCGGTCGAAGTCGAAGAAGCCGAGGAAATACATACGGCTTTCGATCGAGTACTCTTCGATTTCGATAAATCGGTGCATTTCAGTTGCCGGCTGGCGTTCGGCCTTGATTGCAAATTGATATTCTGCCGAAGATGAGGCATCCAATCGATTTTTGTACGAGACGCGGACATTGCCTTTGGCTTCGTTGCCTTCGGTGATTTGCTTGCAATCAGCCTCGCTGAGCGAGAATGTAGTTTCCTTGCCGGAAATGGATGCGACGTTTCTGCCAGCAATTGTAACCTGGCCCGAATACGTCAAATCGTTCGAGTTTTTGGCTACCATTTCCACTTTGAATGTAGGCGCTGAGTACTCAATCTTGCGTTTCGATTGGTCCTCGACGGAGACGTTTTGAATCTCTTTGCCGTTGCCTGCCACGATTTTGGCAAAGCAGAGTTCGTCTGCCATTTCTGCGTGGCGCAGCTTCTCGGGATTGGTCTCTACAATTTCATGGGAGACGTTATCTTTGTCGATCCCTGCCTTTTCGATTCGGCTAAGCACGTATTCCAAGCGTCGCGCCCCGATATTGGCGTCTTCGCCAGTGGCCGTTCCGATAACAACTTTGAACTTGCCATTCATACCGGATTCTTTCATTTTCGCTAAGTACGAATCGAAGACTTCTGTCTGGCGGTTTGGAGTGAACGTAACAACTTGTTCATCAGTTGAATTCGGCTTGAAGTAAATGACAGGTTTGATCGAATAGTCGTTGTAATATTTTGTCGTGCTAACTTTAATCAGCGCGGGAGAGGCCTCAGAAATCGCCTTCCCATCGGCAGAGAGTGCGATCGATGCGATAGGCTTCTCGACGGCCGGTGGCGGGGCGGGCAACGCCGGGGCAGGAGCCTGGGCGGGCGGTTCCGGCGCGGAATACGGAATTGTATAGGCAAGGGCAACGCCAGCCCGGAGCGTATGAACAGTCCATTTGACGTCTTTCGAGAAATCGCCAAGCGGGAAATTATACTGAATCTCCGGCGAAATGTAGAAATTGCCATTCCTGTAGGCTTCGTAGCGCACTCCGGCGAGCACCGAGAAAAACAAGCCGGAACTGTTTGCTTGCTTCGAGTTGACCTCAGCGCGCACCTTCGAGCCATTCTCGAAAGTGCCGTTCGATGGGTTAATTAGTTCTTCTTTGCTCGAATATTCGATATCAGAATGAATTGCACCGGACAGGCCGAGTTTGAAGCTGATGGGAAGTTTCTTGATTGGCGCAAAAACCACTGATGGTTCGAAATAGAATGTACTGATTTTCGGGTCGATTGTGTGCTCGGATTCTCCGCGAGAGTACGTGTTCCCTACGATAATATTTCCAATAAATTCATTGCGTTTCAATTGGCCGAAGAGGTTGCTATAGCCAGCCAGGAACGAAAGCGAAATCGGGAAATCGAAAACTTTTTGGCCAAGTTTGTATTCAATTCCGGCAAAAATATTGGCCCCAACGCCGAACCCCGATTGGAAGTTGTCGCAGCATCGGTTCATTCCGGTCAGGTTCAAGAAATCCGTTGTGTGGAAATTGAGATTGGCTCCGCCACCGGCCACAATAGTAAATGGCGTGTTCTTCTCGGCGGAACTGCTTTCCACGGAAAACGCTATGAAAAGGATCAATACTTGGACTACGGAAAAGAGTTTAAGCAAGTTTGTTTTTTTCAGAATCATATACATATTTAATAAATTCAACTTCCAACAGTATTTAAGACTCATTTACCATATATTTGGTTACATTATTTTTTGCTATTCACAAAAAAAAAGGGGCGAATACAGCCCCTTCCTATCAAATAGTGTTTTTTTTATTGTTCGCTTTGGTTGTCCGTCTCGCCGACTGTTAGTTGATCCATGTCGTGTATGCTCAAACGGCGGCCACCGATGAAGCGTGTGGCGTAGTACGTACTTTCGAGCGAGGAAACAGTAACGCCATAGCGCGAACTTGCGTGGGCGAAAAGGTTGTCCCCAAGGTAGATACCGACGTGCGAAGCAAACGAACGCGAATAAGTGTGGAAGAAAATCATGTCGCCAAATTCGAGTTCGTCGCGGTCGATGCGCATACCAATTTCGTATTGGTCGCGAGCCGTGCGGGGAAGAATGATCGAACCGGATTTGTAGAAGATGTATTGAACAAATGCTGAGCAGTCGATACCGTTTGAGTTTGAGCCTCCGAAGTGGTAAGGAGTGCCGACCCATTCCATAATCCTATCCATAAGAACTTTTTTCGGAATCCCGGATTCGGTAATGTCGCTGATGCCGGAGGTACCGGTATAGGCGTCGAGGAGGAATCTAACGGTTTCCATGTTGTCCAAATCGACAGGGACGTCGTCCTCTTTTTCCAACTCTGCAATGTTTTCGCCCTCTTGGAGAAGTACCGAATCGATCAGCGAACCGTCCATTGTGCGTGCGGCTACGGGCAAGTTTGCTTCCAAGCCGGCTAATTCGCTAATGAACGAAGAGTTGTTGCGGATGATTTGTGTCGCTTGCTCGCGGGTGAGTTCGGGATTGTAATGACGAGTCTCTTTATGGCCTCTTTTGCCTTTCTTTCCTTTTTTGCCTTTTTTCCCTTTGGATTTCATCTTTGAAACCTTTGCAGATTTCTTTCTGGGTGCGGCAGTAAGCTCAGGAGTGAAGAATGAGACCACTGCAGTAACCAAAAACATGACTAATAATCCGCGAAATACAGCTCTGATGCTAACTTGTCTTGTGAGTTGAATCATGTTGCCCCCTTTTTTTTTATTATTTTCCATCTTCCGAACGAATTCGGCGTGGTTTTTGTTTCTAATATCAATGCAATCATTTGATTGCTGCGTTCTCAAGTTCTTGATGTTTTGGTGTTCGTTGAAATTGTAATAACATTACAAACGCGGAACAGTAAGGTTGTCATAAGAACTTTTATTAAAATCATAAAAATGATTTCCTACAAGAAACGATTTTTTTCGCTTAAATCAAAGTAATATCTGAATATGAATATTTATTAATTCATCCTTCATATTTCGATTAACTGTAACTTAATGAAAAAGTGTGTAAATAATGACACACTCTTCCATTCGGGTTCATGTTTTCTGAATGCTTGTTTCGAGTATTATGAACTTAAAATGAACAAAATGAAAATCAATTATGAATTCTTCCTACGTTTTCCGAAATAATGCGATTCTAATGCGTTATATGATTCTTTGATAACACTTTTCATTTCAACGAAATCGCCTTTGTTAAAGCTCTTCGCACTTTCGGTGGTATTTCAGCTTTATTAATTAATGATATTCAAACATGCAAAATTGCGTGCTTTAAGTCCCGAAGAATAAAACACCCCTTGCTCCGTTTAGATGAGTAGGTCTTAGAAAATTATCCAGAATCCTATTAGGCAAGAAATGAAAGAAGCCGATTTAATCAACCTAATCGAAAAAACTCAAGACGTAACCGCCATCGCCTTTCTGCGCGATGTAATTAACTTTGTAAAAGAAATTAAACCCGTTTTGGAAAACATTAATTCATCGATTTCCGAGAACGTACAGAAGATGCCCACAGCCACGCACAAGCTATCGAAAGTTACCGAAGCGACCGAAGTGGCCACGACTGAAATCCTGAACGTCGTCGATGGATTGTTCACGAAAACATCTCAAATCAAGAAAAACTATCAATCCTCACTTGCTCATTTCACAACCGAGCGGTCTTCCACCATCGATTCTCTACGTATTGTTCGCGAGGGCGTCGCTGCGAAGTTGCCCGATTCGCCCGAGCTGGCCTCTATCGATGCGCTAATCGGCAGCCTCGAACAGTCCACGGCGCCTCAAGCCGAATTGCAAGAATTGGAAAAACAACACGGTAAATTTTTAACCGAGCTGAACGACGACCTTACGGCCATCATGATGTCGCTCCAAGTGCAGGACATCACCAGCCAACAAATTGCAGCCGTCAACCACTTGCTCGAGACGATCCAGGTGCGCCTTGCGAAAATCCTTCGGCATTTCCAAGAATCGGAGCTGGCTGAAATCATTGCCCCCGAAGGCTTCCATGAGGATAAAAATATCACAAATCTTCATCGCTCAATTGCTTTCGACCCGGACGCGCTCGATGCGATTAACAAGAAAGAATCTCGGCAAGACGACGTCGATGCTCTGCTCGCAAAGGTCTCCTCGGGCACTCTTTCCGACGAAGACATGAAGGAAGACACTGAAGATATTGATATTGATGCGCTATTCGCAAATGCTGGAGCCAATACTCAGGACGCGACCAGCGGAGAAGAAATTTCCGGCGACGACATTGATGCCCTATTCGCAAATGCAGCAACCGAGGCCCAAGAAGAAGTATCCCAAGACGATATCGATGCACTTTTCGGCGGCGGGTCCGGAGCTGACGAAGCCTCCGATGACGATATTGACGCGCTATTTGCGAAGTAGAAGTAAATTTCTTGAAAGTGTGATCTCTGGTAGTAGGGGCGAGGCTTCCTCGCCTTCACATTTTGTATTATAGTCCTAATCTATTTGTTTCCATGAATTTGTCTGAAAAAGTAATTCTTTCTGATTGATACCGCGTAGCGGTTGTATTATTGTAGTAAATATTTTGCCGTGCTAGTCATACCGCGTAGCGGTTGTTGTATAATACGTATTAGAATCAATCAAACATTCGCTCTTGCGAAAAGAAACACGACAAGAAGAAATTCAACAACATTTTGCAAAAACTACGATTTCAATTATTCCCGCCTACTGCCTCTTCCCTATTTCGATTGCAGCACCAATAATAGTATCAATTAGTCGTATCTCCGAGCCTGAGAAGTATTCTTTGCACAGCCTGCGCGGTTCGTCCCATTCGTGCATGGCCAGCGCGAATTTTGAATTATGCACGGGAAGGACTGCCGCCGCCCGAAGCTCTTTGGCCTCTTTCGGCAATTCCTGCGGTAGCGAATGAATTAGCCTCCAGTTTTCGTTGTATTGGCCGCATTCGAGCACTGCAAGGTCGAACGGCCCGAAGCGCGTACCGATTTCGGCAAAGTGCGGCCCATAGCCGCCGTCGCCACTGCAATACACTTTCATGCCGGGAGTTTCGATTGCATAGGCCGACCATAGCGTTTGGTTGCGCTTGAAAAGGCGGCCCGAGAAGTGGCGCGAGGGGCAGGACGTGATGCGGATGCCTGCTTGCGGCTCGGCGGATTCGTACCAATCCAGCTCGGATACCATAGCCGGCGCGAAGCCCCACAATTCCAAGTGTTCGCCCACTCCGAGCGGACAGACGACATGGCCCACCCGGCCCTGAATGGATTTCAGCGTCCGGTAGTCCAGATGGTCCCAGTGGTCGTGTGTGATAATCAAGAAATCAATTTCGGGAATGTCTTCCGGCGTATAAATATCCGATCCGAGGAAAGGTTTTATCATAAACGAAAATGGCGATGCCGAACCGCTAAGCACCGGATCGACGAGGAAGCGTTTCCCGTCCAATTGCATATAGTACGACGAATGCCCAAGCCACACGATCAAGTTCTCGCTTGGCGCAAGTGTTCGCAAATCCGTTTTAGTGGACGGCACCGGAGAATCGGGTTTATTTCGTTCTCTTTCGCCAAAAAGAAATTTCATAGCCGTACTAATGAAGCTGGCCGAATCGACCATCATGTGGGTGGGCAATTGGTTCCGAAAGGCACCGTTTGAATAATTTGGCGAAGCCAAAACCCGTGCCAGCCGAGCGCCCGAGGGCGAACGCCCAAACTTGTCTTGGCTGATGAATGCCCAACCGGCAATTCCGGCCGCCAGAAGGATTGAACCAGAAATGATCATTATAATTTTCAATATTTTCATAATTTGAGAGATATACTCCTTACAACTCCTGAGTATTACGAATTGCATAGCCATCTTGTTGCATGGTAAATGAGTTTGTTTAGGAATATCATAGCAGATTTCGATTGGAGGCAGTGATTCAATACAACAAATCCCTCCGAAAGCCACGCTCTTCGGAAGGATTCATCTTTATGTGTATGGCTAATTATCTTTTGATAATGAACTTTTCGGCCTGGAAGTAATTTCGAGAATTGACAGCAAGAAAATACAAACCAGACTCCAACTCCGAGGCGCTCATTCCCAGTTCATCAAGCGTCAGGACATATTGCCCCTCTGCGAAATACTTGCCTACGGAAGCAATCCGTGCGCCATTGCTGCCGACGAGGCTAAAACTATACTCATCAGACGTGCCGACAGAAAATGCGAATGCTTGCTCTCCCCTCGAATTGACAATTGATACAATACTTGCGATTTGTTTAATTTCAGTTATCTCGCTGGCGGGGTTCACCGGATGGCTGGCCGGATCTCCGGGATTGGTAACATTATCGAAGTTCGTCGAATCTCCATTCGTAATTATTCCATTCGGGTCGTCGAGTTCTTGGCCGTTTGTGTAGCCATCGCCGTCGGAATCGAGAGCTGCAAGCGCTGGCTGCCACAAAACTTTTTTCATTTTCAAAGGAACCGTCGGCTGAAGGTAGTTTGCCTCTATTTCCTTTCCGAATGGATTCCGAGTAGTGTATTTTGAATCGGACATATCGTGGCAAGTGCGGCAGGCGAACTTGCGCCCGTTCGGAATGTTCGAAATACGAATCAACCTCGAAAAGGCGTCCGAGCAGTTGCAGATTAATAATAATGCTATGATAAGAATAAATGATTTTCTCATTGTTCCCCCCAGATTTTTTTAACCATGCGGAAAAATGAATTCGTAATCATCTTTCCTGTCATCATTTTGCTGCCATCTCGCATTCGAGGGCAGCGGTCGATTATTGTCTTTTCCGCACAGGATACCGAAGCGGCCCGAGCAAAAAATCAATATACAAAGATAATAATTTCAAAGGTTTAAAACAAATGATAAACATATTCAAGCATTATTTGAGTATTAATTCAATAATTCATAATTTTGCTTCTTGGATTGGCTGCTCTGAGCAAATTGTTTTCGCTGGCTCGTGCGGGCATCCTTTTGTTAAAAATTCTAAAGAAAGTCTGGAAAAAGCATGGCCCAAGACGCTCCCAACCTGTTTGATTTCGATCCGACCAACAAAAGGATCGAATTCCTGCGCCACCGCATCTCTGAATGCGACACGGCATACTACGTGAACGCCGAGCCACTGATTTCCGACTTTGAATACGACCAGCTCTTTGCCGAGCTGCAAGCATTGGAACGAGACAATCCGCACCTTGCCTCTCCCCTTTCGCCCACGCAGCGCGTCAGCGGATCGCCGCTTAGCGAATTTGAATCCGTCGAACACGCACGGCCCATGCTCTCGCTGGCAAACACGTACAGCCAAGGGGAAATCGCCGGTTTCCTCGAGCGCGTCCGTTCCGGCCTCGAAGGCAACGATTCGGAATTTGTTGCCGAGTTGAAATACGATGGAGTAGCGCTCAGCCTGACGTACCGATCCGGCAAACTCGCTCTGGCGGCCACTCGCGGGGACGGCACTCGCGGGGACAATATCACAGCCAACGCCCGGACAATCAAGCATATTCCTCTCGAAGCGAACAAAGTGCAGTACAAAGGCAAGGCGATTACGGATTTCGAAGTGCGTGGCGAGGTGTACCTCGACGAAGCTGATTTCCTCCGAATCAATGAATTGCGTTCGGAAAAGGGCGAAAAAACTTTTGCTAATCCGCGGAACTTGACCGCCGGAACGCTTAAATTACTCGATCCGAAGACAGTCGCCCAGCGCCCTCTGAAATTCGTTTGCTACAAAATCGACGCGGATGGTGTACGAATTGATTCGCACATCGAATCACTCGAAATCATAAGCCAGTTGGGTCTGCCGGCGCCTCCGTACTACAAGCTCTGCCGCGGAGAAGCCGAAATATTCGATTTCATCAACTATTGGCAAACCCAGAGGAACCAGCTTCCATTCCAGATCGACGGCATCGTGATTAAAGTTAATTCAATCAGGCAGCAAGAGGATTTGGGCCAGGTGGCCAGGTCGCCGCGTTGGGCTGTCGCCTTCAAATACTCGGCAGAGCAAGCAACCACGTTACTGAAATCGATTACAATCCAAGTGGGCCGCACAGGAGCCGCGACGCCAGTGGCAGAACTTGAGCCTGTGCCGCTTGCCGGATCCACCATCAGCCGCGCCACGCTGCACAACGAAGATTACATTCGAGAATTGGACATTCGTCCGGGCGATACAGTGATTGTCGAGAAGGGCGGCGAAGTTATTCCAAAGGTCTCCGGCGTGGTATTGGAAAAGCGTCCCGAAGGACTTCCGCCATATTCATTCCCCAAGTATTGCTCGTGCCCGGTTTCTGCCGAACTGACGCGCCCCGAGGGCGAAGCCAACCACTATTGCGACCATCCCGAATGCCCTTGGCAGATACGCCGCCGATTGGAACACTTCGCGTCGAGGAACGCAATGAACATCGAGGGATTGGGCGAAAAGGCCGTTGAAACATTCGTTGAGCGCGGGCTGCTCCGCACCGTCGCCGATATTTACCACTTGAAAGACAAACGCTTCGAAATAGCGCAAATGGACGGCCGAGGCGAAAAAAGTACCGACAAATTGCTAACGTCGATCGAAGAAAGCAAATCGAGGGATTTCTCGCGTTTCCTTTTCGCCATCGGTATTAGGTTCATCGGCGAAGGAGCCGCAAAAATCCTCGCTAAAAATTTCAATGATTTGAATGAACTAATGTCGGCAGACATCGCAAAGCTGACGTCGATACGCGAAATCGGTTCCAAAATGGCCGAATCTATAATAGAATTCTTCGGAAACGAAAAGGAAATTGCAATAATCAATTCACTGATCGAATCGGGAGTGAATACCGCCAGTACCGAAATGCCCGATGGCTCCGCTTGGGCGCCGTTTTCGGGCCAAACATTCGTCCTGACCGGCGAACTGGCCAAGTACCCACGCGCCAAGGCCAAAGAAATCATCGAACAGCTCGGCGGCAAGGTTAGCGGCTCGGTCAGCAAAAAAACTAATTTCGTGCTCGCAGGCTCAAGCTCCGGCAGCAAGCTCGACAAAGCAATCGAACTTGGAATCAGGATCATCAGCGAAGAAGATTTCGACAACATGATTAAAATGGACAATTAACTATATGCAATTATTTGAGATAAATCACATGAAAATTTTGAAATTACTAATTATTTTCCTGGCGATTGCCAGCGTTGCGCTCGCCAGCGTTTCGTGTAGCAAAAAATACTCCGAACCCAAGCCGACGAACAAGTTCCCGGACGAAATGCAGGCCGATGTGGAAAGAATTACTAACGACAACCTGATGAGGAACCAAGTCCCCGGGGCAATCGTCGGAATTTGGCAGGATGACTACGAACCCATCATCGCCGCTTGCGGATTCTCGAACATACACACTTCCGATCCGATGAAGCCGGACATGCACTTCCGCATCGGTGAAATCACGCGCACATTCACTGCAACAGCGATATTGCAACAGATGGACGACAAAAAGCTGGACCTTACATACAAATTGAAAGATTTCTATTCCGAGTTCCGCAATTCCGATACAATCACAATCAAACAATTGCTCAACGGCACTTCCGGACTGCACGATTTCGCCTACGACACATCGCTCCCCCACGCTTGGATAAAGAATACAATCCGCAAATGGGACATGCAGGACTATATCGATGCCTCGCTCCTTTGCCAGCCAGATTTCGCTCCGGGAACCACATTCCACAACACAGACATTGCATACAATCTGCTCGGAATGGTCGTCGAACGCCTCAGCGAGAAGAAACTCTACAAATACTTCCAGAAGAAATTCTTCGACGAATTGGATATGAAAAACACCTACCTTTCCGATTCGACTGGCATTGAATCGCCGTTTGCGCATGGCTATACGCGCAATCCTTCGACCGCCGCGCTCGAGGAAGCTACTTTTATCAACCCATCAGCCCTTTGGGCCTCCGGCAGTATTGTATCGAACATGTCGGACCTGCACAGATGGATCCGAAGCGTCGGCCAGGGCACATTCCTGAAGCCCGAAACCCACGCTGCAATGTTGGATTTCTCCGATTCGAAATCAATTCGTTGCGTCTATGGCCTCGGTATCGAAAAGGTTAAATCGCTTATCGGCCATAGCGGCAACGTCCCGGGATTCAATACAGTTGCGTATTATTACCCGGACAAAAAAGTTACTATTATCGTCATGGTGAACCTTTCCGACGGCATTAATCAATACGCGCAGGAAATTGCCTTCGATATAATTAATAAATACTTCCCCGAAGCGTTGAAGTAAGGGTATAGGGTATTTGGTATTGGGTAAGTCTTTGATAAGCCTCAGTGGGGCAATCCTACTGCCAAAGTTGCAGTAACTCATTGAAATATCGACAAATCCCCCAACCCACTTTGTCAAAGGGGGACAAAGAAAATATTAGTGTAAGACACTGATAATAATAGAGATAGTGTAATGCTCGAACCCACGGGTTAATATGTGGGATGGCTGATCAAGACTATTTCAACAGGCTCCTAAGAGAGCTTCACTACCCAGAAAAATGTGTATTTTGCATTCGGCCAACGGTGCGTTTCGATAATGGAGATAAACACAAATGAAACAAAAGATACAATACGTATGCCGCGAATGCGGAGCAACCTCGCCGAAATGGTCGGGAAAGTGCTACCAATGCGGCGCATGGGATTCGTTGGTCGAGGAGGTCGCTGCGGACCCACGCCGTTCGACGAAGGTTAAAACCGTTGCGGTTAATTCCAAGATTGTCCGGCTGAACGAACTCGACACAACAGCCGAGATACGGATGAAAACAGATATCGAAGAGCTTGACCGAGTGCTCGGCGGAGGGATCATTCCGGGTTCGATTATTTTGGTTGGCGGCGACCCCGGCATCGGGAAGTCCACTCTGATGCTCCAGATGTGCTCCGGCCTCGGAGTGTATTCGCCTCTGTATATCACAGGCGAGGAGTCTCTCCAGCAAATCAAATATCGCTCCGAACGCTTGGCGGGCATTCCCGAAGACCTGATGCTGATGAGCGAAACCAATATCGAGACCATCAACACAGCCATACTCGCCAGCGATTGCCAATTGGCCATTGTGGATTCCATCCAATCGGTCTATTCCGACAGAATCGACGCTACGCCCGGAAGCGTGGCCCAAGTACGCGAATCGGCTGCACTGCTGATGCAAACCGCTAAGCAATCCGGCAAACCGATATTCCTTATTGGCCACGTTACCAAAGAGGGCGTAATTGCCGGGCCGAAAATATTGGAACACTTGGTCGATACGGTTTTGCAATTCGAAGGCGACAAGACATACTCATACCGAATCCTTCGCTCGCAGAAGAACCGTTACGGCTCCACGAACGAAATCGGAATATTCGACATGGACGAATCAGGGCTTCGCGAAGTAAAGAATCCATCAGAATTCTTCCTGGCCAAGCGCCGCCACGACGATTCGGGCGTGGGCATTGTGGCCGCCATCGAGGGTTCGCGCCCCATTTTGCTTGAAGTGCAGGCTCTCGTTTCGCCGTCGGGCTATGCCGTGCCGCAAAGGGCCACGACAGGCTTCGACGCCCGCCGATTGAACATGTTGCTCGCTGTTTTGGAGAAGAGGCTCGGCGAAAAACTTCGCGCCCAGGACGTGTTCGTCAATATTGCCGGTGGAGTCTATATGAACGACCCATCGGTGGATTTGGGACTGGCAGCGGCATTGGTCAGCTCGCTTCGAGACGTGCCGCTGGACCCGAAAACCGTTATCGTTGGGGAAATCGGCCTCACAGGCGAGGTTCGCCCAGTTTCGCAAATCGACCAACGAATCCACGAAGCCGAAAAACTCGGTTTCGAGCGGATGCTGGTTCCTGCGCTGAACATGCGGAAACTTACCGGCAAATATTCAATCGAGATCGTCCCCGTCGAAAGACTGTCGCTCGCGTTTGCAAAACTGTTTTGATTTATCAACTAAAAATCACCACACTGGGGCCGTACGATAATCTCTTCAACGTGCAATCTCGGATTCAGTGCGGATCGCATTGCGTCCAAAACAACCGATGCGACGTCCTCGGGCTGCATCATCGATGAACGGAGTTTTTCGCGATTCTCCGGGCTCCAAATATCCGTTTCGGTGGCGCCGGGCAATACATCAATTACCTTTATGCCTTTCTTGCTGGTTTCGGCCCTGAGCACGCGGCTCATCGTCAGGAATGCAGATTTGCTCGCCGCGTAAAGAGAATTGTACGGGAATGTCTTGATTGATGAAACTGAATTGATATTGACAATCACTCCGCATTCACGCTCGAGCATTTCGGGCAGCACTGCCTTGATCAGCGAGAATGGCCCGAAGACGTTCACATTGAAAATATCGTTGTAATCCTCCGCCGTGAATACTTTCATCGGCTTGAAGCGGGCAATGCCTGCACAATTCACGACGAAATCAATCCGGCCGAAGGGCAGCAAACGCTCCCGAAGCTGTTCGATATCATTTTGAATGGCGAAATCGACCGTAAGCGTACCTGCAATGGCCTGGCCGATCTGTGATTTGATTGTATTCAGCGATTCTTCGCTCCTTGCGCAAAGGATTAGTTTTGCTCCGGCCTGGGCGGCGAGTGTTACGATTGCGGCTCCGATTCCGCGCGATGCACCGCTTATCAATACTGTTTTATTCTTAAAAAAATCTTCCATGTCAATAATTCAATTGTTTTTAATTTAGTATTTAATTCTTTTTCAAATTAAGAAAAAGAGAGCAGTAAGCAAAATGAACTTGAGAAAAGAAAAAATACTTCAGAAACTATACTCCTTGCTCCGTGGCAGCATCCACCCGGGCCTGGAGCGGATCACGGAAATGCTTCGCGCCACGGGCAATCCACACGAGCAATTCCCGTCGGCCCACATAGCCGGCACCAATGGCAAGGGTTCGGTTTCGTCTATAATTGCCTCGGTCGCGATGGAGAGCGGAGCAAAAACAGGTCTATACACCTCGCCACATATCTCTCAATTCGGCGAGCGGATTCGGATTAATGGCCAAATGATCTCCGACGACGATTTGGTCCGCCTTGCCGAGATATACCTGCCATTTGCAGATTCGATTTCGGCAACATTTTTCGAGATAACCACAGCAATGGCATTCAAATACTTCGCCGAAAACAAAGTGGATTTCGCCGTTATCGAAACCGGAATGGGCGGTCGGGCCGACGCAACGAACGCACTCGCCCCCTTCGCTTGCGCGCTTACGTCGATCAGCGTGGACCACTGCGAATACTTAGGAAATACAATCGAAGAGATTGCATACGAAAAGGCAGGAATAATCAAACCCAATTCGCCCTGCTTCGTTTCGGTGAATACTGAGGAAGTGATGCGTGTCGTTAGGGATTATTCGAAGAGTATCGGCGGGCAGATGCACTACGTTCCCGATTTGCTCAATCCGCAAAGCATCCAGTTCAACAAAGATTTCACGACAACAATTCGCTTCGCTGACGCCCAAGGCAACGTATCAGAGTACCGCAATCCGCTCCCCGGGCGGCACCAATCGGAGAACCTCGCCTTAGCCCTTTCGGTTTGCGAGCGAATGGCTGAAGCGGGATATGTTTCCAGAGAGAAATTTCAGCTCGGGCTGAGCAACCTGAAGAAGAATACGGGCCTCTTTGGCCGTGTGGAGTGCCTTCGGGCCGACCCGCCGCTTGTGTTGGACGTTTCGCACAACGCAGATGGATTGGCGGCTTTGGTGGACACAATTCGCCTGCATTCCGATTCGCAATTGCCGTGGAGGATTGTTTTTGCAGGAATGGCAGACAAAGACATCAAAGCCATGCTCGGGCAGCTACTGCGTATTTCAAGGGAAATCTATATTCCTCAGCTACGAATCGAAAGGGCAATGCGAGCCGAAGCGATTGCCGAGCTGGCGCGGGAAGTTGGTTTCGAGAGTGTGTTGGTGTTCAGCGGAATGAGCGAAGCAGCATCGGAAGCCATTTCGGGTACGGCCGGAGTGCTTTTTGCCGGTTCGTTCCACGTGGTCGAGGAGGCCATGGAACCGCTCGGAATCTATTCCTGAGAGTAGTATTCGTCCAGATCTGATTGTTCTTCTTCTTTGCCGTAATCGAGTTTGATAATTGTACGGTTGCCGCAATTGCACAGGACTTCGATGACAGATATTTCGCCATTTTCGTTGAGGTGAGTTATTATCTGCGAAGGCAGGGCGTGTTCGTCCGGCGCGAATCCGTGTACGTCGTGAATCTCGATCGAATCATTTTTGTTTATGATATTGGTGGTTGGTATGACGTTGGGGTGCTTCAGCCCACGAGTCCTACCGCTGATCTTGCGGTATTCGATGATGTCGCGGAAGTCTTTTTGCCTTTTTTCTTCTTCGGGAGTGTTTTCGTCCGACGATCCGAAATCGAATTTGAATGATTTCTTTTGGTGGGCGTCCTCGCTATAGTTCATTATGTCTTCCAACTCGAGGCGCTTGGGGCCGGACGATTCGCCTTCGTCGGAGTCATGTTTATCTCTATTTTCGAGTTCTTCTTCGCTGAGGTAATCAATCGTAGGTTTCGGATCCTCGAAATTGAAGTCGATAAATGGGTCTTCCTTTTTCTTAAGCTCTTCGTCGGAGAGCGAGACGACCAAGTCGTCCTTGTCGAACTGTTCGCCAAAAGGATTTTCTTCTTCGAAGCTCAGGTAATCGTCGAGCGCATTATCGTCAGTATTCATGCTCATAATGGTTACTATTAATCAGCCTTTAAATCATTATTAAAGATTCGCAAGTTGAATCGATGAATTATCTTGTTAATATTCAATTGCTTACGAATCATTTCCGGCACCAGGCACATATATCGGCCCAATACTAAGTCATTACCAACAATTTGTATGCCCGGAAATTAACCCTCGGAAGGCAACCAGTAAGAAACATCAAACAAGCGTTGCTTCAATATCTTTTTTGATGGGTAAGATACTTGAATAATAAATCTCACATTTGAGAAATACGAGATTTCCTCCTGGGCGAGAATGAGCAAACAAAAAAGCGCTGCATTAAGAATCTAACGCAGCGCTTTATTGATTTGAAACGGAGCAAATGCTATTTTTTGTATTCTTTCAGGAATGTAGCAATTGCTTTGATTCCGCCGTAGTAGTTGTCCAGCGAGAAGTTTTCGTTCGGGGAGTGGATGTTGTCCGAAGGCAATCCGAAGCCGAGCAATACAGCCGGGGCATCGAGCACTTCCTGGAAGAGCACCACTATCGGAATCGAGCCGCCCTCGCGCATGAAGACCGGTTCGACGCCGAATGCTTTGCGCAGAGCCGATTGGGCAGTTTTCACGCCGGTGCTGTCGATTGGCGTCATAGCTGCATTGCCGCCGCCGAGCATTTCGAGTTTCAGCTTCATTGTGGGCGGTGTGAGCCTTTGCATGTGTGCTTCAATTTTCTTGAAAACGTCGTCAGGGTCTTGGTTCGGTACCAATCTGGTCGAGAATTTCGCATGAGCCTTCGAGGGAATAACGGTTTTCGAGCCGGCTCCGGTGTATCCGCCCCAGATACCGTTCAAATCGAACGAAGGACGCGCCCAGACGCGCTCGAGAGTTGTAAAACCAATCTCTCCGTTGACAGCTTTGATGTCGAGGTCTTTGCAATACTCTTCTTCGTTGTATGGCAGGCGTTTGAATGCGTCGCGTTCCTCTTGTGTGAGTTCGACGACGTCGTCGTAGAAGCCGGGGACAGTAATGCGGCCGTATTTGTCGCGCATTTGCGTGATCATCCAGCAGAGCGTATTGATCGGATTGTCGATCGCGCCGCCAAACGTGCCCGAGTGTAGGTCGCGGTTGGGGCCTGTGAGTTCGAGTTCCATATAGGCCAGGCCGCGGAGGGCGTAGCAGATCGTGGGCAGCCCTTCGGCGAACCATTCAGTATCGGAAATAAGGACGACGTCGGCTGCGAGCAGTTTGGCATTTTCCTTGATGAAATCGTCCAAGTGCGAAACGGCAGCTTCTTCCTCGCCTTCGATGATAAACTTGACGTTCAGGGGCAATTTGCCCTCGGTTTTCATAATCGATTCGACTGCTTTCAGGTGGATAAAGAACTGGCCTTTGTCGTCTGCAGTGCCGCGAGCGATAATTTTACCGTTTTTGATTTGCGGCTCGAACGGGTCAGACTCCCACAATTCGACCGGATCGACCGGCTGGACGTCGTAGTGGCCATAGATAAGCACGGTTGGAGCGTCGGCGCCGGCGTGGAGCCAATCGCCATAAACGATAGGATGGCCGGGAGTCTTGAGAGCCTGGACGTTGTCGAAGCCAAGTTCTTTTATTTTATTAACGACCCAATCAGCGCATTTTGCTGTGTGTACGTTGTATTCCGGGTCGCTGGAAATGCTGGGTATCTTGAGCAATTCTACCAATTCGTCAGTGAACTTTTGTTTGTTACTGTCGATAAAGTTCCAAATTTTTTCCATGTCGTTACTCTTAAATTTAATAAAAGTAGTCCTTATCGTATGTCAATAAGGACTACAACCCTGAAAAAAGCATATTAATTAATTATTTTTTCTCTTGAGTTTGCTGTCCTGAGCTTGACTTCTGAAGCAGTTCGGTATTGGATTGGCCCTTTGTGGTTGCTCCGGCAATACCGCTGACGATAACCCATTTATCTTTTTCTTTTTTAAGAATTCTAGCATAGCGCAGATAGATTCTTCCAGTGGTGCCATCGATTTTGGTTTGCTCGCAGGGCATGCCATAAATAATCGATGCGAAGCTGGCGTGGTCGTCCATCTGGATGGATACATCGGCCATAGGCCCGAATTTTTCTTCCTTGAATAGGCTCCATTGCTTTGTCATTTCCGTTTGGAAATCGCCCATTGTATTAATGGTTTCAGCAGAGTCAGTTCCGAAGAAAACAGGTTCTTTGGCCAGCAACTCTACGATTTTGTAGAGGCTCTTCTCGGAATAGGCAGCGTTGTATTTCTCGATTACGTTCTTAATTGCTTCTTTCTCTTTCTTGATCTGCTCGTCCGAAAGGGCTTTGGGCTTCTCGGGGCCGCACGATGCTAAAATCACTGCTATCAAAAGAATTGGGAATAATGCTTTCATTATCGTCTCCTGTTTTTTTTTATCTAAAATTATTTCTTTCTAATATGTACTATTGCTGCTATTATTAAACGATTGAAGGCATCTGTTATTTCAAGTATTTTTTGAATCAACATGCTTTCAAGCAGTAAAATAAATATTTTTCATCGAATAAAGAAACAGTTTTTTATTATGTGTAAAAATATCAATCGATTTGGTACATGGTTTGTCATTATTCAATTAGTATGATATTTGAAAAATTTGAAAATAATAATACAGGAGATAATAAAATGCAAGTACGTGAAATCTCGAATCCGCAGGCAAGTGCCCTGGAATACAGCACTTTAAAGCCAAAAGAAATCTCTGTGAAAACAGAAAAAACGATCGATACCGCCCCGGCCGACACAGCTTCGGTTACCGCCTGGCAGAAGGATATTCTCATGCAGGCGCTCGACAAGCTGGAGAATAATATTCACGTGGACAATAGTCTGCCGCTGAACAAACAAACATCAGGCCCCATCGAATCGTTCGACGAAGCGCTTATCGAACTCAGTTTCACGAAAACGCCTTTCTTCCGCCGCGAGGCATCAGCAGCGCAGGCAAACGTCAAAGCCGAAGATATTCTCTCGCTCTTTACCGAAAATTAGGTGGCGGCTGCCACTTTATTTTTCAAGGGCAGAGCAATGATGAAAGGAAAGATGGACAAGAATTCATTTTTCTTTAATTTAGTATCCTTCCTACCGATACGAAAAAGGGCATTCCCAGCGTGGGTTTGCCCTTTTTCACTAATTAGAGGAAAACTTTGTGACTATTCCATATTGATATACAATGCTTCTGTCATTCCCGCACACGCGAGCGTCTCCTCTTGTTTCAGCATATAACATACCCCATAAAATTCTATTGGCAAACTGATTAAGCGCGACTCTTTCAATCGAATTACCAGATAATTAAACCTACCTGCCACCCTTATTCAAATGCGGGCGAATCACTCTTCCAGCCCCACTTCAGGAAAAGAATCAAAAGCGTGGCGCCGCAGACCATCATTGGCAAGGATATGTACCAAACGATTGATGAGTCATCGGCAGCCTGGCCGGGATAATCCATGAAATATGCAGCCACAGAGAATGCGTTGTTCAGGAAATGCGCAATCATCGGCGCCAGGAGGTTCCCCGTCCGAATTGCCAGCACAGCAAGCAATACGCCGATCGCGAAAAGTGCTACGAAATTAACCGGATGGAAATGGACAGCCGAAAAGGCAAGCGCTGAAACCACAACGGACGTCCGAAGAGAAAACCTGCCGGAAAGCGAATTGAGCAAATATCCCCTGAAGAGCAACTCTTCGCTAATCGCCGGAATTGCGCAAGCTCCGACAGCCGCCAGCGCTATGTTCGCAATGCTTGGTGCGCCAAACAATTGAGAATACTCGCCGTCGAAAAACTCTTTTATGCTATTGTATTCTTTCATCATTGATTCCGGTACAAGCGCATCCTGGAGGTTGATCTGGCCCTGAACCACGACAATGCACAAGGCAATCCCCACAAATGCCAAGAAAGCACTCTCCTTGGGATTCGCCCGGCCAAGGCCAATAACTCTAAACACTCCACTGCCCGATGCTTTGATGGCTATTGAAATCGGCACAAGGAAGAAAACCGTTTGCGCCACAATTTGCAACACCATCGGCGAATAACCTTCGAAAAGAATGCTCAAAAGCCCGCCGGCCAATTGGTAGAATATCACAATAGCAAACGCCGTTAGTATGGGAAGTACAATTCTTGATGTAATACTTTTTACATCTTTGTTTTTATCAAATTCAGTATTCATTTTTATATCAATTCTTTAGGTCTTTTCAAATAGTGTCCCTGTCAGGCTCCTAACAGCGTTTCAACTTCCAATCACCCCCGAACGAAGGGATTATTCTTCTTTTCGTATCCAACATTTGTCTTGGGGCCGTGGCCGGGCATCAACTCATATTCATCGGGCAGACTGTAGATTTTGGATTTGATCGATTGGAGCAAAACTTCTGAATCGCCGCCGGGGAGGTCTGAGCGGCCAATGCTCTCGCAAAATATGGTATCTCCGCAAAATACGGTCTTGGCATCGGGCCAAACAAAGCAAACTCCGCCCTCGGTGTGGCCAGGCGTGTGGAGCACTGTAAGGCCGATATTGCCAAAACTGAGGTTCATCTCGCCGGAGAGCAGTTCTGCAGAGCGGCACGGTTCCAATTTGAAAGGAAGCCGAAATATTGAATGCAGATCCGGCTCGACTATACGGTATTCGTCATCGGGGTGCACATAGACCTTGGCTCCGGTTTCGCGGCGCAATTTGGCGGCGTCTGCGCTGTGGTCCCAATGGCTGTGTGTCAGCAGGATTGCTTCGAGCAGCAAGTTGCCCTCGGCCAATACTGGCAATATTGTTTCGCTTGCATCAGGAGGGGCGTCCACAAGGGCGCAGCACTTTGTTTCGTCGTCGATCAGCAAGTAGCAATTTGTTTCAATTGGCCCGGCGATGAAGTGTTTTATTGTCATTTTTATTCAATTTGCTGTTAATAATACATTATGCAAAATACAACGAATCGAGTGATTATCAAAACCATTTCGAGACGCGAAGAATCATTTGCTGGCAGCCGACTTTAAGTATCGGAGTTCATAAGAGCCTGCCAGAAATTGTCAAGAAATTTGGAAGTACGGGGTATTGGGTAAAGGGTTCAGTGTCGAGTCGTTGACGTGCCCCAGCGCGCAAGCCCCACTCCTTCCAGAAAATACTTTTTCAACAACCTGCTTAAACTTAAAAATGATAAATTGTGCAAATTCGAGACACGGGAAAAAATATTTTTTCGCATATTGCAACGTTGAAGTATGTCTAATTTATGATTTGAATAATATGCCGCTTCGTTTGTTCCTGACCGCCTTTGCATTTATATTGATCAGCGCATCGAGCGCCTTCGCTGCGATCGACGTATCGACCCCATACGCCACTTTGGAATCGACCAAGAAGATACTGAGCGAAACCGAACCCGACGCCGATGCCGGTATCAAACTCATCAATTTCCAGAATTCCTCCTCGGCCAAACCGAAAATCGTGTTCCAGAAGTTGGTAAAGATACTAAATGCGAAGTCTTTGGTGCTCAATATCAGCAAAGCTCCGAGGGCAGCCGATTGGACTGATACTATCACGAAACAGTCCAAGTACCAACTCTCTCGAGAGTTCCCGACGCTCTACCTCGAAAAGGTTGGCGACGAATGGCTGTTCTCTTCGGAAACTGTCTCGACAATCCAAGACATCTACGACAAACTATTTCCAATTGAAACATCTCGAATAACCAACAACCTACCTGACTTCGCCAAAGAAGAGTTCTTGGGCCTTTTGGTCTGGCAATACATAGGCATTATCGGATGTGTCGGACTGTCACTTGTGGTTTACCGCCTGTTTGCTTGGCTTTTCGGGCATGTATTCATTTCATTAATCCGCCGGACACGGTTCAACTATGGGATGGACGTACATCTGAAGCAGACAGCCAAGCCTTTCTCCATGCTAATTGTGAATCGTTTGATTGCGACCTTCTACCCTATCCTGCTGCTGCCGGCGAACGTGAATGTGGTTTTCAAATATGCAGTTCTGACCTTCGAACCGATTTTCATCACGATCCTAACGTACAAAATGGTGGATCTGGCCTCCGACGTGATGGCGAGATTGGCGCAAAAGACCGATACAACTGTGGACGACAACTTGGTGCCGCTCGCTCGGAAGATACTTAAAATAATCGTTGTAATCCTCGGATTCATCTATGTCTTGGGAAATTTGGACATAAACGTAACTCCTTTGGTTGCCGGTATGTCTATCGGTGGTTTGGCCTTTGCCCTCGCTGCGCAGGAAACGATCAAGAATTTATTCGGCTCGATTACAATCTTTACAGACCGCCCGTTCGAGGTTGGCGATTGGATTGTATTCTCCGGCATAGAGGGCACAGTCGAGGAGGTAGGCATCCGTTCCACGCGAATCCGAACCTTCAACGATTCGCTGATTTCGATACCAAACGGAAAACTGGCCGACTCGACTATTGACAACATGGGAAAAAGGAACTACCGGCGCTACAAGGCGAACCTGCAAATCCGCCACGACACTCCGGCCGCCCTCGCCATCGCTTTCTCTGACGGAATTCGAGAGATAATCATGGCGTCTGACAATTTTTCCCACGATAAATGCTACGTCGCGTTAAATGATTTTGGCGCTGCTTCGCTCGTCATCATGTTGAACGTTTTCTTCAACGTCGATACTTACGAACTGGAATTGAAGGCGAGAACCGAATTAATAACCGATATTCTGACGCTCGCCGAAGAGCTTGGCGTTCGCTTTGCCGTCCCGGTGCAAAACGTTGCCGTCGAGGATTTCCCCGAAAAACTTTCTGGGAAACCAGTCTTCGAACGCGATGCAGAAAAGCACAAAAGTATTATTACGAAATTTATTGAAAAGAAATCCGGCGCTGCCAAGAACTGAGCAGCACCTTGCGTTGATTTACTAATTGACAAAAACCCTATACCCACCCAAGGGCATAGGGTTTGATATTTAATATTTACATAGTTTGGCTACGCCATCCAGGCGGCTTTATCGGAACCATCGGAATCAGCGCCCTCAGCGGTTTGGCCCACTTCGATGTGGTCGAGCCAATCGAGCAAATGGCCGACAGCATCTCCGCGATAGATGGAGCCGTGCTGCGAGGCAATCATTTCGGGCTGGATCCGCCTGACTCGCGCAACCCATTTCTTCAGCGCTACCGACGAAGGCATCCAACGGCGATGGAACATTTCTATGTATCGGACATGGTTGTCGAAATCTTCCACAAAAAACGGGGCATTAGCGTCTGGCAGCAGTGCTGCACCGATGTCGCCCGAAAACAGAATTTTCGATATCGGGTCATAGACCGAGAAATTGCCCGAAGAATGGCAATAATGCGCCGGAACCATATACAGCTGAGCGTCGGTCGAACCAATTGGCACGGCGCGGCCTTCGTCTGGCACGCCAATCAAATCCAATTTCGTCCCCATCCCGAAATGCGCCAGAAAGCCGGTCCATATCTGCGAGCAATAGACCTTCAGACCGGGACAAAGCTCGAGCCACATCGCAAGCGAAGAAGCGATATCGGGGTCTTGGTGGCTGGCGATCACGCCTTTGACGTTTTCGGTCTTCACAACTTTCGTTGTCTCGGTCAGCACCTGAGGAAATATCTCAATACCGCCCGGGTCCAGCAACACTGCTTCCTCCCCGTGAATAACGATGTATTGGTTAGTATCGATGATTTCGTTGGATTTGTCGGGATCGCGGCCCAGTACAACCCATTTATGAGTACCATTATCAAAAAGAACTTGGCTTTTCATATTGTTAATCCGGTTTTTGTTAGTAATCCTAAGATCTGGCTGCCCTCGCGAATGCTATCGAGAATGGCATCTAAATTCTTGTTCAAATCGCCAACCATTTGCTGAATATTGTTGACCAAACCGATAAAATTGCGTTTGTCAGTGCTCAGATAGGCCGATTCAATCGAAATATACGATCCCATATAATTCGCAATGAAACCGTTTCGGCTAACCCGCTCCACCCTATTGGAGGCGCGAGTAATCTCGTCATTTATTTCGAACAATGAGTCGTTGATGGATTGTATCAACTCAAGATTCTTTGCGGCCAGCATTTTAATGTTGTGGCGCAGTATCTCCTCGGCGGATTCAATATATTCGCCCTTCGAAAGTTTAAACAACTCTTGCGATTTGATAAGGTTCAGGTCTGTGGCGCGGAATCTGCTTTTTTTGTTCTCAATAACGCTCGCCAGCATTTGGTACAGAGCCGTTGTGTAGCTGATGAAACGTTTAACGTTGATCGAGCAAATAGTGATCCTGCGCGAGAGGTCGGCCGAGAGCTTTTCCAATTCCACAAGCTCGGGCGCAATTTGCTTTGGCAAACCCGAGAGGAAACCCGAAAGCGTAATCAGGGATTGGCCTTGGCGCGAATTCACTTTGGTCGCTTGAATTATTCCATTGACGGCTAAGTGCTTCAGTTGCCGGCTGATAACCTTCAGCGAACGCGCTCCGTTCAGCACTTCCACGCCAATGCTAAACAAGCGGCTGATCTCAACATTATATTTCCTTAGATTATCGTCCATTTTCTCTGCGCAAGCATATATCCAACAATCAATTCACTGCAATTATTCTGACGGTCATTCTTCATTTATGTTTTATTGGTGAAAGCATCGAACAAATTGAATAAAAAACCTGCCAGAAAAATACAAGATTCGCAACAATGGGTTTCAACCCATTACATGCATCGCGTTAACTCATTGAAATATCGGCAAATCCCCCAACCCCTTTGTCAATGGGGGCTAAAGAATATTGTCGCGTAATGCACTGATAATATTAGAGATAGGGATTTGCTTGAGTCTGCTGGTTAACCTTTGGCTGCACAGAAATACTATTTCAACAGGCTCTTAAACCATTGTTGTTTTCACTTGCTCTAATTATCAGTTCTTTAATTCTAACAATACGAAAGGAAACAACAATGAATTGGAAAACAGCAAACCGGACTATGGCAGTCGTTGTGGCCGCACTATTTCTGTCATCAATTGCATTCGCTCGCCCGGGCGATGGACGCCCGGACAATAGCGAACTAAAAAAACAGTTGCAAGAATACCGCGACAAGGAAATCAAGCCATACCTCGCGGAGCAAAAGGCACTGCTCGACTCGAAACTGGACAAGCAAAGCCTCGAGGAGCTGAACAAATTGCGCGCGGAAGCAAATTCGCTTAAGAAAGACGGAAACAATGCACGGTCGCTGATGCGGGAAGCACGGAAATCGAACGACGACAAACAAATCGATGCAGCCAAAGCATACGCCAAAAAGCATGCTGCCGAATTCCAGAGCGTAGCGGAAAAATTGAAACCGATAATTAAGAAAAATCCCAAATTAGTCAAAGAAATCGCTGGGAAACTCAAGGAAAAATCCAAGACCTGGAAGGAAGAGATTCGGAAGATCACTGACAGCTGGAAAGAAGCAAACAAAGACAAAATCAAAGACCAGAAAAACATGATGCGCAAGAACAATGCTGACAAGCAGAACGGAAAACTGCGCCGAGACCCAAAGAAGATGGATTCTATGAAAGGCAAACGTGCCATGGCCCGGTTCATGCTCTGGGACGGCGTATCGGCAATCGGCCCCATTGAATAGAGTCTTTTGGCCAAATGAGCAGGATCGAAAAAGATTAGGAATTATATAATTATTGTGTTGATATATCATTTCGGTTCTATAACGAATTGTATGGAGATTGCCCAATATAACTATGGAATTATTAATTTTAAATAATACAATATGTGAGGGCGAGGTAACCTCGCCCCTACTTCTAACAATGCTATGATCCTCGAGTAAGTAAAAGTTGACAGGATATTTCTTAATTCAAACAACAAACCCCCATTTTTCGTGGGGGTTTGTTGTATTTAATCTATGAATCAAGATTGTTTATTTCAAGTAATCGGCCCAATTGATGTTGCGCATGTCGCCGGTTTTCTCGAATTGGATGTGCATTCCGAAGGCTGCGGCGAGAGTGTGCGGAGTTTGTGCCGTGCCTGCCGTGCGGACGTAGTCGCGGAGCTGCTCTTTGTAGTCCGGATGCACGCAGTTATCGATAATTGCGTGCATTCTTTCAATTGGTGATTTTCCTCTAAGGTCTGCAATGCCTTGTTCTGTAATCATAACCGAAACTGAGTGTTCGCTGTGGTCCATGTGCGACACCATCGGCACGAACGCGCTGATTTTGCCACCTTTCGCCACGGACGGGCAAGTAAAGAGCGACATATAAGCGTTGCGAGTGAAATCGCCCGAACCGCCGATACCGTTCATCATCTTGCTGCCGAGCACTTGCGTACTGTTCACGTTGCCGTAGATATCTGCTTCGAGGGCGGTATTGATCGAAATGATACCGATTCTGCGAGCCACTTCGGGGTTATTGGAAATTTCTTGCGGGCGGAGGACAAGTTTCGGATGGAAGAAACTCATATCGGAGTACATATCGTTGAGCACGTCGGAGCAAACCGTTAGCGAGCAACCGCTGGCGAATTTGACTTTCCCTTTTTTCATCAATTCGATAACCGAATCCTGAATCACTTCGGTGTACATCTCGAAGGCGGGAATGTGGCTGTTCGTGCCCAATGCGCCGAGCACAGCATTGGCAATATTGCCCACGCCGGATTGGATGGGAAGGAACGATGATGGAATGCCGCCGCGTTTCAATTCGCCGGCGAGGAAATCGGCAACGTTCTGGCCGATTCTCATCGTTACTTCGTCGCTTTCAGAGAATTTGGATACTTGGTCGGGCTGATTTGTCTCCACTATACCAATAATCTTGGCAGGGTCCACTTTGAGTATTTCTGTACCGATTCTGTCCGATGGCTTGTAGATGCCGATTTCGCGTCTGTATGGCGGATCGAGCGGTTGGTAGATATCGTGAATTCCGCGAAGCGATTTGGAATGGTAGCTATTGAGTTCGATAAGGATACCATCGGCCTGCTCGCAAATCGTCGGGGAGATACCAACGCCCGTCGTGAGGAGGATTTCTCCATTTTCAGTAACGTCGGCGGCTTCGATGACGGCCCATTTCACTTTGCCGTAGAAACCATAACGCAGGTTCTGCCCGACAACTGACAAGTGTTGATCGAAATATTTAGCTTTGCCGCTATTGATCGATTTGCGAAGGTCACCATTGGATTGGTAAGGAGTCCTGAATTCAACAGCATCCGCGCGGGCCAAGGCTCCGTCGAGCGAATCGCCTGTGGAGGCTCCGGTTATTACACCAATTTTAAAAGGTTTGCCCTCTGCGTGAAATGCCTTTGCTCTTTCGCCGATTGCGACTGGTATCGATTTGCAAGCGCCTGCGGGAGTGAATCCGCTGAATCCAACGATGTCCCCGTGGTTAATGTGGCTTGCAGCTTCCTCTGCCGAAATGATTCTAATTGCCATACTTTGTGTACCCTTATATTATTTATTGTAAGTGCTACTGCAGAATTTCAAAAAACACAGTTTTTTTATTTTCTGTAACTTTTGCATAATTTGCAAAAGAACAAACTCAAAATTAATACTTAAAGTATTGATAACAAAGTTTTTTTCATGTAAATTAAGGCTTTTTGCAAACACAAATAAATGAGGAATAGAATGAATCAAGATTTCAAAGCAATGCTGGTGGAGGAAAACGCCGACGGCACTTTCTCCAAACAAGTCAAATCACTACCCGGCGGCTTCCTTCGCGCGGGCGAACTCACCGTCCGAGTGCAGTACTCTTCGCTGAACTACAAAGACGCCCTCAGCTCCTCCGGGAACAAAGGCATCACTCGGAATTATCCTCACATCCCGGGCATCGACAGCGCGGGCATCGTCGTGGAATGCGCCTCCGGCAATTTCAAACCGGGCGACGAAGTAATCGTTACGGGCTACGACTTCGGCATGAACACTTTCGGCGGCTTCTCCGAATATATTTCCGTTCCCGAAGCATGGGCTGTCCCCCGCCCTGCCGGCCTTACTCTGCGCGAAGCGATGACGCTCGGCACCTCGGGATTCACGGCTTCGATCGGCGTTTCCGAGATTGTGCGCCACGGAACTACACCGGGTAAAGACAAAGTCCTCGTTACCGGCGCAACCGGCGCAGTTGGTTCGTCCGCGGTTTCAATTCTGTCCAAGTTGGGATTCTACGTGATCGCTTCAACAGGAAAGAAGGAAGAAGCGACGCGGCTTGAGAAACTCGGAGCCTCCGAAGTGATTGACCGCTCCGAGCTGGCGGACGTCCCCAAAGCAATGCTTTCGAAGCGTTGGGCCGCTGCCTTCGATACTGTCGGCGGTGAGGCCCTTTCGTACGTGCTCAAGGCCACTGCAGACCACGGTATCGTAACAAATTGCGGGATGATTGGCTCTCCGAAGCTCGAGACATCGATTATGCCATTCATCATTCGCGGTGTGCGTTTGGTGGGCATCGCCGCGGCAGATACGCCCATGCCCCAAAGACTCGATCTCTGGAACAAACTCTCTTCTGATTACAAAATTCCGCTCGAGGAAGACTTCTTCGAGGAAATTACTCTCGACGAACTTCCCTCGCGCATCGACCTGATGCTCGCCGGGAAATTGAAGAAAAAAGTTGTGATCAAGATTGGAGAGTAGGTGTGATTTTTTTGATTAACATGTTTAAATATCATGTTAAGTACGGCGAGCTATTTGAATTATAAAACCACCCCTTTTATGGGTGATTAGAAATAAATATATGGGATGAATATTATTATATTCAATTGCTTTGTTTTATTAGAATCATCCAAGAATGTGCGCTAGAAAAACCCTCAATCCCTAAATCCCTTTCTCCCAAAGGGCGAAAGGGACTTTTAACAAAATATGGTTTCTTACTCCCTTCTCCCGACGGGAGAAGGGCCGGGGATGAGGGAATAGCAAATATGTCAAATTTTAATGGATAATTTGGGATTATGGAATCCCTCCACTAACGCACATGAATAAAACCAATATATGAACCGAATCACAAATACTGTCGCGGCATTCGATGCCAGCCCCTACCGCTCCGCTCCTTCCGGTGTGATCTTCGCGAAGTCTGCCGGAGAAGTTGCCCGGTTGCTTGCCGAATGCAATTCATCTGCCGAGCCGGTCGGATTCCGCGCCGCGGGCACTTCGCTCTGCGGCCAATCCATTACGCAAGGAATGCAAATATCCATAATGAAGGCATTCGGCAATTACTCCGTCGAAAATGGCGGCGCAATCCTCCGTGCGGAACCCGCGGTTCGTGGGGCAATAGCAAATCGCGCACTTGCCAAATTCGGAAAGCGTTTCCCTGCGGATCCGGCATCGATTGCCCACTGCACTATTGGCGGTATCACCGCGAATAATTCCAGTGGCATGAATAGTGGTGTGGCTTTGAACCCATACAATACAATCCAAGAAGCTAAATATATCCTTACCGACGGAAATATTATCAACTCCTGCCCCGCCGCGCCGAATAATATCAGGCACGTTCGCGCTGACCTCGCCCAAGCATTGATGGAGCTGCGCCGGCGCACGATGGCCAACACCGCTTTAACGAATGAAATCAAACTTAAATTCTCTATCAAAAATACAATCGGATTGCCCATCAATGCCTTTGTGGACTATGACACGCCGGACGATATTGCCCTACATCTGCTGACCGGTTCCGAGGGTATTCTGGCCTTTATTTCCGAAATGGCATATTCCACAATTCCGTTACGCCAGAAGCGTTTCTGCGGACTTCTCGTTTTCCGCGATCTTATTTCCGCTGTGGCTGCCTTGGAGCCGATGAAAACAATCGACGGCGTGTTTGCACTCGAATTGATGGATTTCAATTCCCTCCAATCTGTTCGTGGCACTTTCGAGATGTCTTTCGGAAGTATTCAATTGCCCGATGGTTGCTGCGCTGTCCTTTTCGAATATTCCTCCAATAGCGATGAGGAAATTGAGAATATTAAATCTCGCATCTGCGAATTGATTCGTTCATTCAATTTGGTGCGGGAGCCGATTATTGCAAGCAATGCCAAAGAAATGGATGCAATTTGGCAGATCCGAAATGGTTTGCTGCCATCGCTCGGGAAGAACCGGCCCAAGGGAACTGCCGCGATTATCGAGGACGTCGCCTTTCCTCACGATTGCTTGGTGGATGCCATCAAACAATTGCGCGAATTGCTCGACAGGTTTGGATTCGAGCGCTCCGGAATCTATGGCCATGGCCTCGATGGGAATGTTCATTTCATTATTGCCCAGGAGTTTTCCAGCGATGAATTGATTGCTAAATATTCGCGGTTCAATGACGAACTCTCGGAGTTAATTCTTAGATTTCGCGGCTCGCTGAAGGCAGAACACGGCACAGGGAGGGCAATGGCAGAGTACGTGCCGATACATTGGAGCGCGGAGGCGTATTCCCTGATGCAAGATACGAAAATGCTCTTCGATCCGCGGGCAATCCTCAACCCGGGGGTAATCTTCCCGAATGCAAATACTGATTCTCGGATTGTGATCAAATCATATCCCGTTTTGGATACCGAAGCGGACAATTGCATTGAATGTGGCTTCTGCGAATCTATTTGCCCCAGCCGCGATATTACGCTGACGCCGAGGAAAAGGATTCGATTGATGAGAGAAATCAGGGAATCTGCCGACAAAGCGCTAATGAAAGATTTCATTTATTCAGGATTGGAAACATGCGCCGGCGACGGGCTTTGCGCGATGAATTGCCCCGTTGGAATAAATACGGGAAACCTGATCAAAGGGATGAGAGCCGAAAGGAACGGCATTGCATCTCGGTTCGTGGCGGAATCGATTGCCGATAATTTCTCTTTAGCCGAATCAATTGCCAAGGCATCAATCCGCGGGGGAAATGCTATTGCGTCAATAATTGGAGCAAAGGCAATCTCGGGAGGAATGAAAATCGCCGAGAAGTGCGCGCGGACAGCATTGCCCAAACCAATCGAAGAAATGGGTGCGCCCGCGAATGTTCCGGACAGGTCAGCGATCGATGCAGATTTTGTATATTTCCCCTGTTGCGTCTCGCGGATGTTTGGCGCGCCGCCGAACCAAGAAAAAGATATTATAGCCACATTTCTTTCGGTGGCGACGAAAGCCGGAATCAAGATAGCCATTCCCCCATTCATTTCCGATTATTGCTGCGGGATGAGCTTCCAATCGAAGGGATTCCATTCGGCCTTCGCAGAGTCGGCAAATAAAACAATCGAGATGCTCGCCGAGGCCAGTAATGGAGGAAGTATCCCGATTTTCTTCGATTCGTCTTCCTGCGCCTGCACGATTAAAAACTGCAATGACGCGCTCACCGACGCGAACAAGGCACTGTTTTCGCGAATGGCCATACAAGACAGCGTGGAATTCCTGTCGGAGCATGTTTTGCCAAGGCTCAAGATTGCAAATCGAATAGAGCGCGCCATTTTGCACAATACTTGCTCGCAGACGAAGATGAATTTAAATGCCGTGTTCCGCTCGATTGCCGAGCGATGCGCGAAAACAGTCATTGTGCCGGAAAACAATGGTTGCTGTGGCTTCGCCGGGGACAGAGGCTTCCTATTCCCTGAATTAACAGCATCGGCCACTCGTGCGGAGGCCGAGGAAGTTAATTCATTCGGGCCGGCGGAATATTATTCATCGAATTTGCCATGCGAAATGGGCATGAGCCACGCCACGGGCTGCCAATATCTTCCAATAGTGTATTTATTGGACAAAGTGAGCGAGTGAAGTGTTTTTGGGGGGAATGGTTGTTAGTATCATAAGGCGTTTCGCCGAATTGTCTGAGTACAGCCAATCATAACATTATGAGCAAGCCAGGATACTCAAGCTATATTTTACCGCGTAGCGGTTGTTGTATTGTAGTATATAGTTAGAATAATTTGGCAAGATTTCGCGTAGCGAATGTTTTATATGGTTGGTTGATTCATGCAGAGCATTACACAACAACCGCAATGCGGTATGACATGTGCATGGAAAACAACTTCAACAATAAACAACCGCTATGCGGTATCAATCTACAACTAACCCACGGGTTAACCTGTGGTTAGTATAGAAATACTTTTTCAGAAGACTCTTAGCCCTCAGTATGCGGGCAATTCGATGAAGAATGTGGTGCCGGTTCCTAACTTGGTTTCTGCCCAGATTCGGCCGTTGTGCATATCTACCAATTGCTTGGCAATCGACAGTCCCAGCCCCGAAGACGACTCGCCTCCGGTGGGCACTGCGCTCAGCCTTGTGAATTTATTGAACATGTTTCGGCGGTCTTCCTCGGTGAAGCCCGGGCCTTCGTCCTGCACAGCCACTCGGACCACCTTTTTCCCAACTGAATTTATCGAAACCGAAACCGACGTGTTGATGTGCTTTTCGAATGGTGTGTATTTGATAGCGTTCGATATAATATTATCAATCACTTCGTGCATCCGCACGGGGTCCACGTTCACAGCGCAATGGCCATCCGGCCCGGGTTTGAAGAGCATCACTTGCTTTTTCTTCTCGGCGCGGAACTTGTTGACCTCGACCACTTTCCGAGTGATAGCGTTCATGTCCACGCCCTGTTTGTTGAGCACCATTTTCCCGCTTTCGATTTGCGCTTCCTTCAGGAAGTCTTCGATCAGGGACTGCATCAGTTCGGATGAATCAATAATGAGGTTCAATGATTCTTCATCGGCTTCGTTCAGGTTCTCGTCCATTTTCATGACGTTGGCCACGACAAGGATCGAGGCTAATGGATTCTTCAGGTCGTGAATTGTCATCCGGTGGAATCGATTCTTCATCTCGATTGCGGATTGCAGGACGGAGTTGGCTTCAGTGAGCTTTTTTAGCTTAATCAAGTTTCGCACTCTGGCCATGAATTCTTTGTGCTCGAAGGGCTTTTGGATGTAATCGTTTGCGCCGGAATCGAAAGCGTCAATTTTCGTGTCGATACCGCTACTGGAAGTCAGAATAAGAATTGGCATTTCGAAGAGCGAGAAGTTCTCCCGTATCTTCCGGCACACCTCCAGTCCGGACAAATCCGGTAGCGTCAGGTCGAGTATGATTAAATCGAATTTGTCGTCGAGCCGAAGCATTTCCAAGGCTGAATTGCCGGTTAGCGCAGGGATTGAAACATACTCCGCCTCCAGCAAATATCGCATAATCAGTTTGACGGTAGCCTTCTGGTCGTCCACGATTAGTACTCGGGCCGAAGCCTTTTGGCCTGTAATATATTTTAATTCGGGTTCTTCGGGCATAATGCTGTATCACAATAATAATCAGAAATAATAACTCTTCGTGGCCGTGGCCTATTCCATGTATCTTTCCACCGATTTGATGCCATCCAATGAACTCAATTTACTGATAATTTCTTCAAGTTGGGCTTTGTCGTCCACATTCAAAGACACGAAACCCCGGAAAGTATTATCTTTATTTTCGAAACTAAGGCTTTTTATTAGTGTATGCGGGAAGTTTAGGATCAAGGCAGTAATTTCGTTGATCAGTGTTTTTGTCTCGTCGGCCGTGATAAACAATTTCGAGAGTTGGCTTTTTTGAGAAATTGTATCCCATTCCAGCTCGAAAGCTGTGGGTTGGTTATGGTTCAAGTATTCGGAAATGCGCGAGCATTCCTTGCGGTGGATAACCATTTCGCGTTCCGAAATGACGACGCCAACGATATTATCGCCCTCGAGCGGATAGCAACACGTGGCAAACTTTTGCTCCAAAGGATTGTCTTTCAGGTTGCCTTTGTATCGCGAGATTGGCTTATCGTATCCGGCCCAGAGCAGATTGTCGCGCGAGGCCCAGGAGCCGTTGCTGTTCACGTGCTTGCTGTCGTGCTTCAGAGCGTTGTATATGGACGAGATTTCGATCTCGGACTTGGCAATTCTCTCGAAAAGAGAATCAATAGATTTCAGTTTATACTTTTCGGCAATTTCCAACGCATCGGAATCCGTTATTCCATCGAAAGCCTGAACAATAAGCTGGTTCCACATCATTTTGCCGTGCTTCACCAAGCGTTCGTTTTCTTCGGCAAGGTATTTATTGATTGCATTTCGGGCGCGCTGCGTAACGGACATCCTCAGCCATTCTTTTTGCGGGCGTTGGTTCTTCGAGTTCAGTATCTCCACTCGGTCTCCGCTTCGCAGGTTGTAGTCCAATGGCTGCACCTTCCCGTTGATCTTGGCGCCAATGCACGAATTTCCAATATCGGTATGGATTGCGTAGGCAAAATCGAGAGGAGTGGCCCTTTTCGGAAGAGTAATGTACTCGTTGTTCGGCGTAAGGGCATAAATCTCTTCGATAATATTCTCGGCATTCACCTTATCGATAAGTTCCTGATAATCCTCCTCGCCGATCCTCTCGAATATCGAACGGACAGTATCAATCCATTCGTCCAAGCTCTTGTTTTCCAGGATGGATTGGGCGGGCAGCAAGCCGCGTTTGTATTTGAAATGCGCAGCAAAGCCTCGTTCGGCCACTTCGTGCATTTTCCTGGTGCGCAATTGCACTTCGACGGGCCTTCCGTCCGGCCCGAAAACGGCTGTGTGCAGGGATTGGTAGCCGTTTTGTTTCGGATTGGAAATATAATTCTTGAACGTCGTCGGCACTGGCTTGTATATCTCCGTCAGAATGCCATATGCAAGGAAACAATATGCACTGTCGTCGTTGTCGATAATGATACGAATAGCGAAAAGGTCATAGAGTTCGTCCATGTCCTTTTCTTGTATCTGCATCTTGTTGTATATCGAATAGATGTGCTTCGGTCGGCCGGAGATTTTGTATTTGATATTGTTCTTTTTCATTAATTCATTTGCGTCGAGCCTTTTGACGAACGGGTCGATGAAATTCTTAATGTAGTCCTGGCGTTGGGAGCGCGTCAGTTGGAGCCTACGGCCAATCTCTTCGTACATCTGCGGGTCGAGGTGTTTGAAGGCCAAGTCTTCGAGTTCCCATTTCAATTTTCCGAGTCCGAATCGGTTCGAGAACGGTGCATAGACCTCAAGCGTTTCGAGCGCAATTTTCTCGCGGTAGTCCTCGGGCAGGTATTCAAGCGTCCGCATATTGTGCAATCGGTCGGCCAGCTTGATGAGTATGATTCTGACGTCGGTGAACATCGAGAGAATCAGTTTCCGGTAGTTTTCGAATTGGTGAAGGTTTTGGTTCTCGACGTGTTTGATTTTTGCGATTCCTCCGACGATTTCGGCGATTGTCGATCCGAATTCGGATTGGATATGCTTGAGCGAATAGACCTCGCCTGTGTAGGTAATGTCGTGCAGCAGTGCGCAGGCCACCGAGACGTCGTCCAGCGGAAGCTCGTCGATGATGATTTTCGCGACTGCGATCGGGTGCGTCTGGGCGGGATCACCGGAACGGCGAACTTTGTCTTTATTTGCTTCGAGGCACCAATAGAAGGCTTTGGTTATTAATTCCGAGTCGAACTTTTTGAATTTTGCTCGGCAAGCGTCCAGAATCTCCGTCAGTTCGGCAGGTGGGCCTTTGGGCTTCTCGTCTTTTTTTTCTTTTTTCTTAAAAAGCATTTCTTGGTATTGTCTTAAGTATTTGTTTTTTTCCTTGTCGAGGAAGTATATTTAGGATTCCATTCCAACTTGATTCACTTTATTACGCAACTTTGAATAGTTAACTGATTGCTTTTACAAATGTTTTCACGAATCGCTATTTTTCATTTTCAGATTTGAAAATTCGCTAAATATCAAAGTAACTCATATATATGATAAAGACGTGGAATGGCGCCTGGTATTGGATCGCCGAAGCCGGTTCGGGACGTGGGGCGGTCGCCAACTCATTCATCTTCGTATTCCTCGATTGCCGGAAGGGCGGCCACGGATTCGTCCGCGGGAAGCTCCTGGACTTGGCGCAGTTGGCGTTCGATGGCCCGAGTGCGAGTGCCGGCACTTTCGATAACGTTGGCCGCCTCGTTGAGTTTTTTCTTAGTTTTATCCAGTATGTCGCCGAATTTTCCAAATTCAGTTTTCACCGCTCCGAGAATTTCCCAGACCTCGCTCGAACGCTTTTCAATCGCGAGCGTTCGGAAGCCCATTTGGAGGCTGCTCAGGTATGCAACCAAGTTGGTCGGGCCGACGGCCGTGATGCGGAAATCCCTCTGAAGCGATTCGAAAAGCCCTGTGCGGCGCAGTATTTCTGCATATAGACCTTCGGTGGGGACGAACATGATAGCGAAATCGGTCGTGGCCGGAGGGTTTATATATTTGTCTCTGATGTCTTTTGCATTTTTTTTGATTGCTGCCTCGAATTGCCTTGCAGCTGTTTCGAGTTCCTTGGGAGCGGTGCCGGCTTGGTTTTCGTAGGCGTCGAGCAGCCTCTGGTAGTCTTCGTTGGGGAATTTCGAGTCGATCGGTAGGAAAACCGGCGTGGCGGAGTCCCTGCCGGGGAGTTTGATGGCATATTCGACGCGTTCGAGCGAACCCGAGCGAACGGCTACGTTGGTCTCGTATTGCTCGGGCGAGAGAATCTGCTCGAGAATGGCTCCGAGTTGGATTTCGCCCAAGTTGCCTCGAGTCTTCACGTTTGTCAGCACACGTTTCAAATCGCCGACGCCCACGGCCAGCGTTTGCATTTCCCCGAGGCCCTTATGCACTTGGTCGAGCCGTTCGCTGATCAGCCGGAAAGATTCGTTGAAACGGCGCTCCAAGTTGGTTTGCAGTTTTTCGTCCACGGTGTGGCGCATTTCGTCGAGTTTCTTCGAGTTGTCCTCTTGGATGGATTTCAGTTTTGTTTCCACTTCTGTGCGGATTTCTCTCATGCCGGCCGCGAGCCTGTCGGACAGCCCAAGGAGGGCCTTTAGTTGTTCCTCACGGTTCTCGCGGTTTGCTTTCTGAGTCTCTTCGCGATTCCGCCCGAGTTCGTCGCGGAGCATGGACTCCAACCGAGCAAGGCCGCTTTCGTGCCTCGAAAGCCCGCTTTCAATCCGCCCGAGGATCGTCAGGGCCTCTTGATTGCTTGCGACAGAATTCCGGCGCGAGTTCTGCACGAGGCTTATTATTAGTAGTATTAATGCGGCAGCGCTAAATAACGTTGGTAATAAAGCATTTTCCATAGATTTCGGCTCCGAAAGAGAAAACATCTTTATATACAATTTACGAAACATCTACCGAGTAAGCAACGCGATTCTAATAATTTATTATAGATTCCTAATTTAGGTGAAGAAGAGGAAAACAATGAATCTGAGGAGTATTGCCGAAAAAAAGCAAAAAAATGCCTCGCCATCGGGGGGAATGACAGCAAGGCATGCAGCATAAAGAGGAAATGACAGCTTGCGCTGTCGAGCGGGAAACGAGACTCGAACTCGCGACCCCAACCTTGGCAAGGTTGTGCTCTACCAACTGAGCTATTCCCGCTTATTCAAAAAACATATTGTCTAAAAGACAAGCTCAAAAGAGCGTTACAAAATTAATACAATTTTCTTTCAAATGCAAGTGAATTTTTAAAAAATGAAAAAAAAACTTTGTCCTGTCCTACATTTCGCTTTATTATTTAATCAGTTATTACGATTTTTGTAGTTGGATATTTTTTATTTTCAAGGAACATTATGAAAAACATTCTTACAGTCTCTCTCATTATTCTCTTCAATTACCTTGCCACATATTCCCAAGAACAATTGAAACCGAATAATAATTTCGTCATATATGACTTTGGTACGAGAACCGCTGAAAGAACTTACGACACTATCGTACGCTTCAATAACAGCAACAACTATGCCATTACGGTTACCGATTGCAAATTCTTATCGAGCTATTCGTTCGAGGATTATTCGACAAGTGCCGTGTTGCCGGCCACAGTCCCCGCCGCATCTGTCCTGGAAATTCCGATCAAATACCGCTCGGCGCACAATATTCCGCGCAGCTCAATTTGTGTCATCTACTACAAAACGGAGTCGTCCCAGCAAATTCATACATTTCCCGTTTTCCTGGAGGCTCGCAGCGTCTATCCGGAAACTCAATACTCCAGTACTTACGGCCAATGGGGAGCAGCGCTCGTCTCTTCCCTTCGCAGCTACGTTAGCGGCCATACTTCATTTTCGTACAAGCAAGCGCGTACGTATATGTTTTCCGATTGCGACAATATCGAGGGCTACGTGGAGTGCATCTATACGGGCCGCAAAATCAAGACGAATACAATACCCGATACAGATTTCGACACCGAACACCTTTGGCCGCAGAGCCTCGGCGCCGGAAATGAACCACCACGCAGCGATCTGCACCACCTGAGGCCCACATACAAAGATGCTAATAATACTCGGAGCAGCTTTCCGTTTGGGGTTGTTGTATCCGGACAGGATTGGGAAGATTCCGGCTCGAAACGTGGGAAAGATAAATTTGGAAATACCGTCTTCGAGCCGCGAGACATATCCAAAGGAAACGTGGCTCGCGGGCTGCTTTATTTCGGTCTTCGTTATTCCAATCCAACCGAATTCATCAATTCCCAGGAAACGATGCTACACGGATGGAACCTGTTCGACCGCCCCGATTCGCTCGAGCGCCGACGCAACGACCGCGTGGAATACTACCAAAAACGCCGCAATCCCTTCGTGGACCATCCGGAATTTGCCGAACGGCTCTCCATATCGAATGCTAACTTCCAGAAACCACAGTATTCAGTGGCCGACCGCGACACGGTTCGCTTCATCGAAAATGGCATTTCTATAGCCTGCCTGATAAACTCGGACGCCGAGCCTGAAATGATACTCGATGCAATCAATTCCACGGCATTTGCCGCCGCGATCGAATGCACGGACTTTGAATCGCAAAAAATGTGCGCGATTAGCATTACTGCAAATACAACGGCCGACACGGCGACCGGCAAGATCACTATTAAATCGAACAATTCGGCCTCCGGGAAAACTATTTATTTAACCCTGGACAAACGGATTAACCCCGCCAAGGAAATCGAATCGGAAGCCCTCGTGAGCGTTTGCCCGATGCCGGCAGAGGATTGCGTCGATATCCGATTCGCCGAGCTTTCGGGCGCCAATCGTGCCGTCCTGCGCGATGTTCGTGGCGAAATCGTGGCCGACCTGAGCGCAGAAGCATCGGGTCAAACGGAATTCCGCATATCCAAAAGCTCCCTCGGATTGGTTTCCGGTATTTATTTCTTGGAATGCCGCATCGGCAACAGGTGCATAGTAAAGCCTGTTATTTTCAACTAACATTTGGGTGAGACTCATCTCTTTTCAGCCTTTTCAATCAGTAGGTGAAACTACGACTGGAGAGGCTGTTTTTATTTTTTGCGATATGAAGTGGTATTAGTTATTTATTAGTCATTCGATGACACTAAGAAATTCATTTGCTATTGTCACTCTACTTCTGTAGTCATCGGATGTACTCACCGATAAACCTTATCAACACTCCCCAACCTTCATAGAACCGCGAATACGAACTATGAAAATAACCATTAACTTCATGTAGGGGCGGGTTCCAAACCCGCCCAGGGATATAAAATACATGGTACAAAACAATATATTTAAGTGAGTATAAAATAATTCCGCCATTTCTGACACTTTCTTTGGAAAAGGGCACGGCGTGCAGTGCCCCTACAACATTTGCCTGTTCGAGAGTCAATCGTCATATATTCACATCAGATCATCAAATAATCCGCGGTCAGTTTTGGAACCCGCCACTACAGAAAATTTGAATTCCATTTAATAACACAAATCACAGTTCAGACAATTTGAGGCGCTAACCTTCCGAAGGTTTTATAACCTATGGCTCATTCAAAAGTACTGAGTCTTTAACCTTCGTAAGGGTTTGAATGATGCAAACTCTCATTAGAAGAATTCTCACGAAGTTGGAGTAATTCTTAGTTATACTATATAATAGATGTGTTGTGGTTTTGATCTTGTAGGGGCGAGGTTACTTCGCCCTCACATTTTATATAAAACATCTAATATGTTTGATTCCTCAGTGGCTACCAAAGAGAATAATATACTGCGGATTGATACCGCGTGAGAGGTTGTTGTATTGTAGATGTAATTTTTGCATTTGTTGCTATCCCCATGCAATTCGCAATAGAACCAAACAAAATAAAAACTCAAATCGAATATGATATCATTCGTCCCAGATAAAAAGAAAACGGGAACTTGAGAAGTAGGATTGGGGGTATGGCAGGTATCTCGAGGTTCCCGTTATCATCGGTGCTTTTGGCGGCACCGCATTAATACAATAAATACCTTTTCAACCTACATGCCAAAACGAATCCAAATAATTCAATGGAGTTCTAACACATTGCATTATATGGATTAACAACATAATATGTATTTTTTGCATATTCTCTCAAATCAATATGAATGGCCATTAATATTCATAAAAATGTCTGAATAAATCCAATTGATTATTTATCTTCAATTAAATTGCTTTGTTCGTTAACAATAATTTGTTACATTGCTCTTCTTTAGATTGTACTATATTGAAAATTCTATTTGGGGGTCTTATGAGAATCTTTGGATTCGCTACGGCTTTATGCATTATTGTTGTCTTGCTCTCTTCGTGCGCCACGAATTACCACGATCCGGCTGTGCTTTTCCACAAGAAAGGGCTGATACTGATCGAAAACGAAGACTACAAGCGCACAAACGACGCTCTGCTGCTTCTGCTGAAGAAGTACGACTGCACTATCAAGAACTCTTTCCGAGCCAGCAGCGAGGACGGACAGACTGTCTCGGCGGAATACACTCTCTCCGTTTCGGACAATCTTTTCGATGAATTCGTGAACGAGATTCGCTTCTCGTTCAAAAACGAAATCGGCGAGGAAAGAATTTCGCAGGTTTCGATTAATGAAATCTCGTCGAAATCTAAAATCATCCGCCAGCGCGACTTGGAATACGAAGTCCGCTACCTGACGCGCCTCTACGAAGACGAAACCAACGCAACGATCAAACAGATCAGGGCTGCCGAACTCGAGAGGAAAAACTCGGAGCTGGCAACGACGATTTCGGACATCGAAACCGACATTAACTCGCTGGACCGTTCGACAGTGAATATCATCTGGAAGCAAAAAAAAACTAACGACTGCAAGCGTGAGCCGTCTTGCGGCCCGACCGGTGCAATGGACAAATGCCCGCACTCCGGCGCGCCGCCGATGCATCGCGGAATGGAAATGCCCCCGAAGCTGAGCATCGAAGTCAATACGATTGGCAACGTGGAGAATATCAAAAATGAAGATGATGGAATCATTGACCTTTCCGGCGTTGATTTGAATCGCGAAAAAGTGGTTTCGACGCCTGCCGAGGATGGATATGCGCTGAGCGTGGAGGAAAATCCGAACCAAGAGGAATCGGTCATTTTCCTGACGAACAAATGCCAGATCGTCCACGTGGGCATGGGGCCGATTCCCTCGATCATCACGACCGGCAACGCAGCCAACGAACAGGTGATCGTTACGCCGTGGATCGATGAGGATTGCAACCAAATCGGCTTCGAGATTCGGGCCGGTTCGGTGGAGTCCGGCTGCAAGAATGGCCTGGGCAACCTCAGGCGACTGAAATCTTGCAACAAACATCAGAAGCTGAAAGCCGTTCCATCGGAAACCAAAAAGGTAAAAAAAGCCACCAAACGCGCCAAAGTTACTCCCGAAGTTCAGGAACCCGCAAAGAGGAAATCCATGAGCGACGAATGGAAAAGCTACAAATGGCAACCCGATACTGACGACAGATAAGCGTTCAGTACGAAGAGCTTTATACAGCAAAGCCTACCCTGTTCGGGTGGGCTTTGCTGTATATATAATTATTTGAAAATCGAAAATATAATGAAATTCTAAAGATAATTATCCGTTATTTGGCCGAGATTTTCTGAAGTATTTTTTTTAAGGCTTCTTTCTGCACATCAGATAGAACTTCATTGAACAAGGCCCATTGGCAATACTCATTAACAAGCATATGCTGTTTGCAATTACTTCCTAAAGACCATTCCAAAGACTTGAAAATTACATTATTCATTGCTTTTTCAGTATCTTCTTTTGTTTTTTGAGACTTCTTATATTTTTCAATTTCACCATCGAATTTTGCATAATCCAGTGTTTGGATAAGTTTTAGTATTGGTTTATAACTACCACTTGCTAAGAATTCGCCCCAAAGCATATCTAATTGAGAAGGGTTGGATATTTTTCCATAAGGATCTTCGAATTCAGATACTTTAATCTTTTCCAATGCTTGTTGCTCTTCACCTTCCAAAGAATCATAGAATTCATTTGATTTTATATCCGAATTGTACAAGAGATACAAAAGATATCTTTTAGTTTTTAAATCTTGTTGCTTATAGCACTCAATGATTTGCGGCAATAGGAAATTATTATTCTTCACTATCTCTTTGAAAAAGCTAAATATAGGAGCGAATGAATTCTCATTTTTTGATTTTAGACTCTTTAGATAATAAATGTAATAAGCTAATGCCTCAGCCGGTTTGGGATGATTGAAATAATGCGTATATATTTGATTGAAAGCTTCATCGTTAATGACTTTGATATCGTTATAATTGGGCATTGGCGCCAACGTCATGACAGAATGAATCGTCGTTGATTTGCCTGAGTTTAAATCATAAATAATCACCTCAATTCCATAATCGCCGTACTCATCATTGTTTTCAAAGCAGATTTTCATTTGACCATTACTCAACTGCATATATTCTTTGTTGGTAATCTTGCCTTTGATCAAAGGAATCTTCTCTTGAGAAAAATATTTAGATTTATCCGGTTTCGTTATAAGAATTGAGAATTCTGTATCTGCATTTCCATCGTTATCAATATCATAGCTATTTATTATCGCTGAAATGAAGAAGTATTGTTTCTTATAAACTGTATCGCACACCGAGATAATGGGCGTGCTTGAGCCAACAGTTTTAAACCATCTATCATTAACCGAATAGTCCAGGGTTTTGACAATGAGTCCATCGATTGCACTTGCATTTGTCGATACAAACGCGATTAAGCAGAAAATAAATATTTGAAATTTCCTTTGAAACATTGATGACAACAACATAAGTAAGTCCTTTTTTATGTATTATTTTTCTGATGATGATTATCGTTTAACTGTATATAAATGGATTTTGAGTTGCTATTTACAGAGTTTCTATACCTTCTTTGTATGTTCGATATTTGAGATATTCAAGCAATTCACTTCGCATTCGCGAGGTGTCGCCATAATAGGAGACCATTCCAATTCTTATAAAATCTCTCGTGAGCGGGCTTCTCGTATTGAATAACCTAGAATAGAATTCGAACAACCGTGCAGCAAAGAATATTAGATTCTGGCTCATTCTGATGGGCTTTCTATAACCCCAATGCGTTGCCGCATCGTCAAAAAACTCTTGGAGGGTTTGTGTTCCTTCATCGCCCAAATGATATATACCAGAGATGTTGTTTTTGACTATGGAATTTTTTGTAGCTTCTAAATAATCGTCTTTGGAAATTAAATGAATCCACGTGGGCTTTTTCCAAATTCCTAACAGCTTGTGCTTCGCGAACCATTTCGCAGCATCAATCATCAGAATCCCTTTGCCATATACCATTCCTACCCTTAGGGAAACAGCTTCGAATTTATCTTCATTTTCAAAAAGGATTCTCTCTTCTTCCAATCTGGTCCTCGCATGAACCGAAGTAGGATTCCCGTCAAGAATGCCTTTCGCAGGCTTGTCCGGGAATGTCTCACCCTCCACGTGTGGGAAACTAACAAGAATAACCCTTCTGACGTTCTTTTCAATGGCTACTTCAGTTAGATTCCGAAAATATTGAGTGTTAGTTGTAGGTAAGAATTTTTCAGGATTGCTTTTGAACAATACACCGGCAAAATGAATAACGGTATCAACACCCTCAAAGCTTTTCATAATTGTGCTTCGATCGCTTAGGTCAGCTTTAAAAACTGATACATTATCCCTATTTGAAAGATCTGCATTGATTTGTTTGTGATGATACATCAGATTTAAGTGCAAGGATTCTTTGGCTAAATAGTTCGCCAATAGATTTCCTAAATTGCCAGCTGCACCAGTAATCAGAACTTTTTTCATTAGCCCCGCCATCGGATTTTGGAGTACAATTATTAAGCTTTGGTTGAGAACACTTTTAATATTAATCAAAAACTATACAAATATAGCTATTTATATAATACTATCAAGCGATCAACCCCAAACCTTCACTCGCTCAACCTATCCAATAAAAACTATTTGAAGATATTGGCGTCCCGTGGCGTGGCACATGACACTTTAGTACCTGTCGATCATGAAATGCGATACTCCGCCCTTGATCTCAATGTCTATCCGTTTCGATGTCGAATCATAGTTTGAAGATCTGTAGAGATTATTACCGATTCTTTCGAACTGGTCAGCCGTCAGGTCCGATAGGCCAATCTTTGCCTTTATCGTGCAGCCGACCGATTTGGGAACAGAAAGGCGAACGGAGCTGGCGCCTGTCTTGATTTTCACATCTGTCCGGTCCATAATGTCGCCAAAGCGAACACTTACGGACGTGGCGCCGCCCTTCAACGAAAACGATTCCACCCTGAGCCTGGACAGGTCGGCCTGGAAATCGGCAGCGCCTGTTTTGGCCACGATGTTCCAAATCGGTGCGCTGTTCAGCCGGACGCGGGACGGCGGGAATCCGCCATCATTTTCGTGGAAAACCATCGATTTATTGTCTATCGAAAGGCGCAGATTGGCCACATCGCCGGAAACGTCGTAGCGGCGGAAAGCCCTTGTCTGCTGCGCGTCGGCAACTATGTCGGCAAGCGAAATGCCCGAATCGGAGACGAAGAACGATCCGGCCGATGTGTTCAACCTTAGATCGACAGACTTCACGTTGGTATCCAAATCGATATGGGCCGTATCGCCATTGAATAGTATCGAGTATTCCGAATCGTCGTCGAAATTGTCGAACACATTGAACCGGACGATATGCCACCCGGAGAAAATTGACCCGGCCACGACCAGCCCGAGCAATACACCCGCAGCGGCGGCAACAGCTTTCCGTGCAATCTCGTTTATCTTTAGCAGCGACAGTCCGGCAAGGATGAAGAATACCGGCCAAAAATTCAAGAATACTTTTAGCTCGGTTTGAATAATATCGAATTTATATAGCAAGAGCGAAAGCCCCAGCGTGATAAAAGCACATCCCCAAAAGAGTGATTTACGTGTCATGGCAGCTCATTCAAATTAATTGATAAACATTCTAATATAAGAATTATTGAAACTGATCATCTTTCATTTCGGCATAGCGCTGCACTGGAAAAAACCGGCATTCGCCACTGCGATTGTCATTTTTTCTTCTTCAGGAGCAGCCCAAAACCGCAACCAACCAAAATAAAGGCAAATACAACGCTGAAGTCGAAATGCGGCAGGAAATAATCAATTGTTTTGATTGAGCCGAGAAGGATCAGGAAAAAGGCGATTATCTGAATTGTTCGGTCTTTGGCTTTTGGTACTGGTTTTTCTGCCGGGCTGGGGGCGGCGTCGCTGTCGAAAATGGTACTGTCGGAAAAGGCCACCGATTGTTTGCCCGCAGGGATTATTGCCCAAAGCACGAAATACAGAATTCCGCTGAAGCCCCAGAAAAAAACCGTAGCGACGAAACCAATGCGAACAATGACGGGATCGATATCAAAATATTCGGCAATGCCACCGGCCACTCCGCCAAACATTTTGTTCGTCCTCGAACGATATAGTTGCTTGTTCATCATTTTGCATCCTTTCGAAAAAACTCACCCTAAAGGTACCTACGAGGCGCTTCTCTCTTTGTTACATATTTGATGAATAATTTTGAATCAAATTAGTGTGGCTAGCGATTCGACCACACAGTCATTAAAATGCAGCTCTTTCAGATTTGTGCAGTTTTGAAGGAAGCTATAATCCGAAATCGAATCAGTTCCTTGGAAGTTGAGCACTTCAATATTCGACCAATTTCGGAATTCTTTTATCCTTTCGAGGGCTGTAGATGGATAGAATGAATAGTTGAAATGAAGTTCTTTCAAATTAGGCAGCATGTTAAGTACATTGAAATCAATAAAATCATTTTGTTCGAATTCAATATGTTCCAAAGATTTCAAATGTTTCAGGCTACTAAAGTCCTTTATCTGTAGCCCATACAAATCCAGTCGCTTCAAATATCTGAGAACTGACAAAGCATCGAGATTGTCTAATTCCATTGATTCTACCTTTTCTTCATCAACTTCAAGATTTTCATTTGAGAGATCAAGAGCGAAGAAAAGATACGCGTTGGCTTTATTATGAGTATGGGCGAATATTCTTTCAATTATTTGCGATAATGGTAAATACTCCAGATCGATGATTTTTAGAATATTACAGTCGATAAGGAAATCCTCGTTGCTTAGGATATCAGTATCGTTCCAGGACAACACTGGCTTTCTCGTGAGATTGAACGATTCATAACTTGATAAATCCGATGAAATATCGTGTTTAACATCAGTTTCCATGTTGGATAGAAAGGCATTTATTCTTTCTATATGATTAATCTCGCTTGAAAAGTCATTCCGAATGATATACGAAAAGATAAGTTTCCACTTGTCATCAAGAGAATTTAGCCAGGCATGATATTCAGTTATATCCATTATTGGTATTGTATAAAATGAGAAAACTAAGGCTAAAGGTACAGTTCAAACAGCTTTTCTTTGCTCTGCTCAGAAAGCATTTTTTGGAATCTGATCCCTTGCTCGTTAATTAATGCTTCTTCTAAAAATTTATGTGCTTTGTCAATTGTACTGTTCAAGCAATTGAGAAATTCAACAGAATTATTTGCAAAATCATCCTCAATAATTTCAGTAATAAATTCAGGTCTTGAATCAAATTCTTCCCGAATGCTATCAGAATTCCAACGAAGATTATTCAATTTCAGTTCA